>JBJEHN010000019.1:0-10038 GCA_051876105.1 Coriobacteriales bacterium
AGGCAGGGTCATACTGAAAGGTGATTTTGCCGTCCCGGCTTTCGGAGAGGGTGCCGCAAAACACCCCGGCGATGTAGAGGTCGAGCTCGCTAGCGATGGGATTCATCTCGGCTCCTCGTCATCGAGTTTCCAGAGGTCTCCCAGCTCGTATTCGGGAACTGGAACAGCGCTGGCAGCGGGTGGGCGCTTGGACGCAGGGAGGTTGCCGTCATATTCGACGAACATCGACAAGCCCAGCACATCGAGCAGCTTGAGATAGTTGCCCAGGCCGAAGTTCGGGCTCTCGCCCTGCTCGAGGGCATAGAGCGTCCGAGCACCGATGCCGGTTTGCGTGGCAAGCGCTGCACGCGACAACCCCCTGTCCTCACGCACGCGCCGAATGATGCTCCCTGCCGCCTCGCTGCTCCTCACCTTACCCATGGGCACCCCTTCAAATTGCCGTATTCTGCAATACGCAATATATAGCGTTATGCTGAATACAGCAATATCCGCCTAGCAAACCGCCCCTAAAACACCAACCGCAAGCGCACAGGGGCGCGCCCGGGCGCTGAAGGCTCCCGGGCGCACTTGAGGCGGAACGCTCCCCCTCGTTCCCTCTCGTTCTGTCTCGCTCCTCCTCCCCCGCTGTTACTGCAGGCCCTCGATGTGAGGGATGGTGGCAAAGCCGGCCTCGAGCTCCTCCTCCGTGGGGATGTGGTCGGTCATGGTGCCGTTGTTGAACGCCTCGTAGGCCTTCATGTCGAAGTACCCCGTGCCCGTCAGGCCGAAGAGGATCGTCTTCTCCTCGCCGGTCTGCGCGCACTTCTTGGCCTCCTCCATGGCCACGCAGATGGCATGCGCGCTCTCCGGCGCGGGCAGGATGGTCTCCAGGCGCGCGAACTCCTCGGTCGCGGCGAAGACGTCGGTCTGCTTGACGGCCACGGCCTCCAGGTAGCCGTCGTGCTTGAGCTTGGAGATGATGGGGCTCATGCCGTGATAGCGCAGGCCGCCGGCGTGGTCGGGGCTAGGCAGGAAGCCGTTGCCCAGGGTGTACATCTTGCACAGCGGGCAGGTCTGGCCCGTGTCCGCAAAGTCGTAGGCGTAGCGGCCGCGCGTGAGGCTGGGGCAGCTGGCGGGCTCGACGGCGATGAAGCGGGTGTCCGGGCGCTCGCCCTTGAGCTTGTCGCGCATGAACGGCGCGATGAGGCCGCCCAGGTTGGAGCCGCCGCCCGCGCAGCCGATGACGATGTCGGGGTACTCGCCCAGCTGCTCCATGGCGGTGTAGGACTCCAGGCCGATCACGGACTGGTGCAGCACCACCTGGTTGAGCACGCTGCCCAGCTGGTAGCGGCCCTTGTTGCCCGGCACGTTGAGCGCGCGCTCGACGGCCTCGGAGATAGCGGTGCCCAGCGAGCCGGTGGAGCTGGGGTTGTCCGCCAGCATCTTCTTGCCGATCTCTGTGGTGTCAGAGGGTGACGGGGTCACTGTGGCGTTGAAGGTCTGCATGATCGAGCGGCGGAAGGGCTTTTGCTCGTAGCTGCACTTCACCATGAAGACGTCCAGGTCGACGCCGAAGTGGTCCGCCGCCTCGGAAAGCGCGGTGCCCCACTGGCCGGCGCCGGTCTCGGTCGTGATCTTGTCGAGCTCCTGCTCCTTGGCGTAGTAGGCCTGCGCGATGGCGGAGTTGAGCTTGTGCGAGCCGGAGGTGTTGTTGCCCTCGAACTTGTAGTAGATCTTGGCCGGCGTGCCCAGCGCCTTCTCCAGGTTGTAGGCGCGGCACAGCGGGCTAGGGCGGTAGACCTTGTACATCTCCAGGATGGGCTCGGGGATGTCGAAGTAGGGCGTGGTGTCGTCGAGCTCCTGCTCCACCAGCTTGTCGCAGAAGACGGGCGCGATGTCTTCTGCAGTGGCGATCTTGCCGTTGGGCAGGCGCATGGGTTCGGGCGGCTCGGGCATGTCGGCCCTGAGGTTGTACCAGCGGGTGGGGATCTGGTCCTGGGTGAGGTACAGGCGGTAGGGTGCTTGCTGTGTCATGGCGGTTCCTTTCGTCTCGTTCGCCGTTTGCCTTGAGCAAATCCTGCGTTGCGAGGCGCTTGTGGGAACGCCGCCCGTCTTCACTCCCCGCAACGAAAAAGACCCTCGGATTACCGAGGGCCTCATGATCGTGTGCGCAGGATGAAGCTTCGATAACCCGGGTCAGGACTCCTTGCGCCACCACCAAGCACGTGCAACCGCCGCTGCGTTGGCAGCGGTAGAAGCGATCTGTGCGTTGATGAAGGTCACGGTGCGAGCCTTTCTCGTTCGGGTTCGGTGGCAGTCTAGCACTCCAGCGTGATAAAGCAAGGAGCGATTTGCGCGAGTTCCCCCAAGTGTTGGCCTGCAACGGTGGCAGCCCCTCCATGCGAGAGCCGCTAAGGGCCGCACCCAGCTCGGGCCAGAGAGCTCGTATTGTTCTTGCAGGGTTAATAAAGGCGCTGTAAGGCCACAATGGAGCTGCTCCTCTCGTCTGAGCGGAGACGACTGCGCGCAGCCTGCCTCGCCCGCACCACGCGCGAGGGGCCCGCGGCTGATAGCTGCGGGCCCCTCGTTGCTTGCTGCGGCGAGCGCTGCGTTTAGAAGATGGGGAGCACGGCGCCGTCGTAGGTGTTGTTGATGTAGTCGCGCACCTCATCGGAGTTGAGCGCGTCTGCCAGGGCCAGGATCTTGGGGTCGTTGGCCAGGTCGGGGCTGGTCACCAGGAGGTTAGCGTAGGTCTGGGCGGCGGTGCCGTTGGGGTCCTCGATCTCGAGCGCGTCCTTGGCAGGGTTGAGCCCGGCCTCGATGGCATAGTTCGAGTTGATGGCGGCGATGGCCACATCCTCAAGGGAGCGGGGAATCTGCGCGGCCTCAAGCTCGACGAACTCGAGCCCCAGCGGGTTGGAGGTGATGTCCTTGGGGGTGGCGGTGATGCCTGCGGCGTCGTCGACCTCGATCAGGCCAGCCTGCTCGAGCAGCAGCAGGGCGCGGGCCTCGTTGGTGGTGTCGTTGGGGACGGCGACCTTGTCGCCCTTGGCGAGTTCGTCAAGGGAGCTCTTGGAGCCGGCGTACAGGCCGAAGGGCTCGTAGTGCACGCTGCGCACGCTCACCAGGTCGGTGCCGTTCTCCTCGTTGTAGGAGTCGAGGTAGGGCTGGTGCTGGAAGTAGTTGGCGTCTGCTGCGCCCTCGGTCACAGCCACATTGGGCTGGATGTAGTCGCTGAACTCAACGACGTCGAGGGTGTAGCCCTGGGCCTCGAGCAGCGGCGCCACAACGTCCTTCAGGATCTCTGCATGCGGGGTGGGGACGGCGGCCACGGTGATGGTCTTGTCCTCTGCGGGGGCCTCGCTGCTGCCGCTGTTCGCATTGCTGCTCGCGCCGCAGCCGGCAAGGCCGAGGCTTGCCACCAGCGCTGCGGATGCCCCAAGGACCAGCGCCCTGCGGGTGATGCTGTTTGCGATCTTCATGTTCTCTCTCCTCGTCTGTAGACCTGTGGTCTAGTGTGGTCGGATTCCTCCCTGGCCGAGTAGCCGAATAGCTCCAAGGAGGTGTTGGCTCGCCATGGTACGGGCAGAAAACGCCCAGCTCAAGGGCCTGGGCCATAGCGATTTGCGTCACATTGCCTTCGGTAATTCCTATAGATAAACTAGGAATAGCTGGCCATCGGTTTTATGTTTGGGAGAGCACGAGCTCAGGGCCGCCGCGGGGCTTTCGGGCCCTATACTCGAGTGAGCTGAAAACGAATCCGGCCGCGCGCGGCCTGGCGATAGAAGGAGGAAGGCATGGCCTTGTTTGACCTGAACCTGAGCGAGTACAAAGACAGCCCCATCGCGATCTTGGGTGGCGGCGCTGTGGGCAAGACTTGCGGCGCGGACTGCGCGCTGGCGGGCCAGGAGGTGCGCATCTGCGACCTCGACCCCTTCTTCGACAAGACCCTCGGCAGCATCCTGAAGACCGGCATCACCCTGCAGGACAAGGCACCGGGCACCCAGACCAAGTACGGCTTCCGCCGCATGGGCAAAGGCGAGTTTGCCATGGCCACCAACTCCGTGGCCGAGTGCGTGAAGGGCGCCAAGCTCATCATCGTGGGCATCCCCTCCATCGCCCACGAGGTCTTCTTCAAGGAGCTCATCCCCGCCCTTGAAGACGGTCAGATCGTCCATATCATCCCGGACAACTACGGCTCGCTCAAGCTGCGCAAGATGATGCGCGAGGCAGGCTGCACCAAGAGGGTCATCATCGGCGGTTGGAGCAGCGCGCCCTACGGTACCCGCGTCGACACCGAGGGCGGCGTGGTCAAGCCCACCAACAGCCTGGTCTACCGCGCCATCACCCTGCGCGGCGCAGCGCTCCCCGCAGCAGACACGCCCACCTTCATCGAGAGCTCCAAGCTGCTGGGCTGCTTCGACGCCATCACCACTGGGGACGGCGCTGTGGCGGGCGAGGACGTGCTCGACATCGGCTTCTCCAACGTCAACCCCGTCATCCACGTCCCCGGCACGCTGCTGGGTGTTTCGACCATGGAGAACTTCTCCACCGTGCTGCACATGAACAAGCACGACTACTCCATCTACAGCCACTCCTTCTGCCCCTCCATCAGCGAGGTGCAGTACCAGTTCTACAACGAGGAGATCGCCCTGGCGCAGGCCATCGGCTGCGGCATCCAGCCCTTCAAGAAGGAGGTCTTCTTCCAGCGCACCAGCGTGCTCGGCGAGGAGTACATGGGTGCGGGCTGCATCGTGCCATTCGATGAGGAGTGGGAGGTCGGCTACGGCACCGGCCCCTTCAGCATCAACAACCGCTACGTCACCGAGGATGTGCCTGTGGGCTGCCATGTCTACCACGAGCTGGGCAAGAAGTTCGGCGTGCCCACCCCCATCATCGACTCCATGATCGTGCTGGGCGGCGTGATGAACCACACCAACTTCTTCGAAACCGGCCTCACGCTGGAGCAGCTGGGCATCGCGCATCTGAGCCGCGAGCAGCTGCTCGACTACCTCCACACCGGGGCATACGTCGAAGCCTAGCGCCCGCCGCGGATGCTCCGTCGGCAGGCGCCGGAGCAAGCCAGCCCGCCTTCAACGCGAGGGCTGCTGGGCGCGGGCTAGCCTGCAAGCCCCTCGAAGGTGCGCCCCAGCTTCTCGAGCCTCTCGCGACGGCAGCACCGAAGGCAGAGAAGTCCAACAGAGCCTCGTCCTCGTCCCGCTCCACTGTTGCGCAGTGCGTGTAGTCCATGTACTGCCCTTCTGTTCGGCCATTTATAAGGAAAGAAGCTCCAAATCCGAGGCCATGAAGTCAACCAGGTTCAAGTGCCGCACGCCTTCGCGCTCCTGCAACAAGGGATCGAGAGTGAAAAGGAAGCGCGGATAGCTGTCTTTGATGTAGGCAAAGGGGCGGTACTCGCGGTCCTCTGTGTCTGATTCGGCGATAGTGAGAGCAACCTGTATGTATGCGTAGCTGTTCCTTTTACGAGCGATGAAGTCGCATTCCAGCTTGCCGATGCGGCCAACTGACAGCTTGTAACCCTGTGAGCGCAGATAGATGTAGAGCACGTTCTCGAGAGAGGGGCCGTAGTTCAGGCGGACATCCACGTTTCGCGCAAAGTAGATGCCAGGATCAGCGAGATAGTACTTCTCCTCCCCCCGCAATGACTTGCGCGACTTCAAGTCGAAGCGCTCGCATTTGTAGATAACCTTCGCATTCAAAAGCAGCTCGATATACGAGGCGATAGTCCTGCGCTGGATGGGGACCTTCTCGACCGTGTTGAAATGCTCCACCAAGTTGGTGATGCTCGTCGGGGCGCCAAAGTTGTTGATGATGTACGACATCACCCGCTCGAAGGTATCTACGTTGCGGATCTTTCTGCAGGATTTTATGTCCTTGTCTACGATCTGGTTGACGACCTCCTCTATGTAGCTCGCCTTGGCCTCCAGGTCGTCATACTCGAGAGACCGAGGGAAACCTCCGTAACGCAGGTACTCTTCGAACTCCAGCCGATTGTCTTGGAGGGGCTTGTTCAGAAAACGCTTCATCCCCAGGTACTCGCTGAAGGAGAGGGTGAACAACTCGAACTCGATGTAGCGGCCGGTCAACTTGGTGACGAGCTCGCCGGAGAGCAGGTAAGAGTTCGATCCTGTTATGAAGATGGAGAAGCCCCCGTCGGCTATATAGGAGTTGACAACCGTCTCGAAACCCTCGACGTTTTGAACCTCGTCGATGAACAGGTACTTGAAATCATCATCGGCAATGTTCGACTCGATCAGAGCGTCGAGTTGGTCGGGAGTCTTGACGCGCCTGTTGCCCCTCTTGTCGAGATCGATGTAGATGATGTCCTTCTCGGCAACACCGCGGCTTACAAGCTCCTCAACTATCGATTGCATGAGGCATGACTTGCCACAGCGCCGAATGCCGGTGATGACCTTGATCAGGTCGTCGTCATAAAACGGTCTGATCTTCTCGAGGTACTTCTCACGGTGATACAGCTTCTTGGAACCCCTCATCACGACAACCTCTTCGAGTGTCTTCTGCGGCTATCCCGCTGTCTTGTTAATTATCGTCAGCAAGTATAACGTATCAGACGTTATTTGGCGTTTAAGGCACCAATTATTGCGATATTTCACTATTTGGTGCCTTAAACAGCATGTAACGACACCATGAAGGTGCTTGCTAGGAACGGATTAGGCGGCCGATGAGGCGGCTCTATACCGGCTGGCTTGGCCGATAGATCGTGCGGATTATGGCATTTGGGGGCCTGTTTCGGCGCAGAGGTGGCAAGGAGAGCGCCGGCGCATTATAATGAAAAGTTACTTCAGGTTTGCCGCGTCTTGTGCACGGGGCTGCCGACAGGCACCTTGAGAAGATCAGAAAAGCATCCAGGAACACCCAGGGAAGCACCCTCTGCTCTCGGATTGGGGTAAAAGCCCAGGTCAATCCACTGTGTCACGGTGACATAGCGGGTTGACCTGGGCTTCTTTTCGGCGGCTCGGGCTCTTGTGGCTGGTCTTGCTCTGACGCTGGCTTGAAGAGAGCCACCGCGCCATCGCAACGCCCTGCTGCTCATGCAGAAAGTGTGCTAAGAGCCGCTATGTCATCGTGACACACCGGCTCTGAGCTGGGGTTTCTTCTCGAAAACGCGCATTGCACGTTTGCCGGTCTCTAGCCGTCCGCTGTCGGCAGGCTCAGCAGACAGGAGCCCTCAGCCGTTAGCCCTGGGCCCTCTTTTTCTGGCGAGCAAGCCTGGCCCTCTCTTGGGCGCAAACGGGACAGCCACTCGGGCCGGACTTGTGGACGAGGGATGTCGCCTGAGGATGCCATACGTGCCCGCAGGCGAGGCAGCGGCAATCGACGCGCTCGCGATCCCCCTGGTACTCGCTCAAGATCTCAAAGCCGCGCCCGTGGTCGTAGTGGCGGTTGACGCGGTCCACCTGCGCCAGGAACTCCTCGTGCGTCTTGCGGCGCGCCTTGCCGCGCTCTTTGCGGCCGTAGTTGCGGCAGCCGCCGTTTTGCAGCAGGCTGCGCGGCGCCATCTCCCAGTCGTGCCCGCAGCGGCTGCAGCGACAGAGTATCGGCGTGAGCCTGGTCTTGTATGTGCCGATGACCTCGTAGGTGCCATCCGCGAAGAGCGGGTTCTTCTCCACCAGCTGCTCCATGAACTCCTCGTGGGTGAGGGTGTTGCTGCCCTTCCAGCCGGGGTGCTCGCGGTAGTTGGGACATGCGCAGCCCTGCAAGAGCGCACCTGCGGTGGTGCTCCATTCGTGACCGCAGATATTGCAGCGGCACGTGATGGGCCCCTTGTCTCCGCAGTAATCGCTCATCAGCTCGAACTCGCCGGCCGCGAAGGCGCGGTTGCGGCGGAGGAGCTTCTCCGCGAACTTCTCGGTGTCGGCGGGCATGGCGCGCTTGACGGCCTCGACGGCGACCTCGTCCCAGTCCAACTCGGCAGGGTCGACAGGGTGACCTGCCATGCCAGCGCAGCGGCACGCGAAGGCGATGAGCGTCTTGTGCCCGGGCTCGTCGTAGAGGTCGTCCGAGTGCCAGCCCCAGTCCTGGGGCAGCTCGGCAGGACGAGGCTCCTCATGGGCCCCCTCGAAGAAGCCGACGAGCCTCATGCCCTTGGCAGAGCAGAGAGCGCGCTTGTTTACGACCTCGGACGCAGGCTCGGGGTGCCAGTGCAGGGCACCCACCTCGATGGCGATGGAGGCATCGGGGACGCGCACGTCGAGCTCCAGGCCGATGGTCTCGCGGTCACGGCTCACCACCTTGTCCTTGCCGAGGACCTTCTCCAAGGCGATGGTGATGAACTCCTGGGTGCGGCTGGTGCACGACCCCCTGCCGCAGCGCGGGCAGCCTGCGCCAGAGAGGAGCTGGGGCCCGGTTGCGGCCCAGTCATGCCCGCAGACCGCGCAGCGGCACTCCACCTTGCAGCGGGGGACGTACTCGCCCTTCAAAGTGTAGAGGCCCGCCGCGTAGCGGGGGTTGCTGGCGAGCAGGCGCTCGCGGAAGCCCTCGTCGTCACCGGGCAGGTCCTTGCAGCAGCAGCGGCAGTTGCTGCCCTGGAGCAGGCTGGTCGCCGTGGTCGTGTAGGTGGCGTTGCATGCGTTGCAGTGGACGCCGACCTTGTCGCATGAGCGCGTGTAATAGGGCTCTGTCAGCTCCAGCTGGCCAGATGCGACATGATCGTTCTTCTCGAACACCTCGTCTGCGAACTGCTCAGGCGTTTTCTTCTTGCTCATGTTTTGACTCTCCGTTTCCCTGGTAATCAGACATCGACTGGGAAGCGCCCTTTGCGAGGGGGCCTGCGAGATGCGACGCCCGCGCCAGACGCGCGGTATACTGCTGCATGCGCTCCTGCCCATCACCCCGTGTTTGCAGACCTGGATGATTGCGGGGGCGTTTCCCTTTCCTGTTGTGCTCAAGGCGAGCGTTCGCGGTACATGCCCTTCTCCCCTTCTTTTGGAAAAGCACCGACTGACAACCTAAGTATAGGGCGTTTTCGCCCTATTTGCTTTACGGTTGGGTTACAGGGCATAATCGCCCTGTAACAAACACCACCAAACAGTTGTTGATCAGCGCCAGCCTGCATACTCCACAGGGGCATGCAGGGTGATTGGGAATGCGGGGGCAGATGATGAAGGACGAAATGGGAGAGCGCATTCGGAAGGCGCGCAAGGCGAAGGGTCTGACGCAGCTTGAGCTCTCCAACCTGACCGGCATGGAGGGCTCTACAGTTCGCCATTACGAGCTTGGCAGGCGAACTCCCTCAGATGTGATTCTCGCGAGAATTGCAGAGGCTCTTGGTGTGTCTGTTGAAGCTCTGATGAACCTCTCCCCCTCCACCGACCGCGAGGCGGTCGAGATGCTCTTCAGGCTCGAGGAGGAGTGCCGCTGCCGCCCCCAGGTGTCTGAAGGCGGCGTCTCCGTGTCCTTCGATGACGCCGGTGAGGAGCTCAGGGCGATGGTCACAGCCTGGTCCAAGCAGCTCGCGTTGCTCGACAGCGGGCAGATAACCGAGGAGGACTACGCCGCCTGGAAGGCCTCCTTCAAGGGCTGATAGTCCACTGTGTCACGGTGACACAGTGGATTGACCTGCAGTTTTCCATCCATGATCGCGAAGGTCTACCGCGTCTGGGTCTTCAAGGCCCCCTCCATGGAGGAGACCGGCGCCTTCTGGTCGCTGCAACCCTGGGGCTGCGATACCGAGCACTACTCCGGCGATGACGACGGCGGGCACCTCTACGAGCTCCCCGACGGGGTCCACGTCGGGGAGGACCTCAACGGCTTGAAGGGCATTTTCCTGGACGAAGCCGGCGACTGGGGTTTTGGCCTACCTATCGAGAACACCTTGTTAGACGGCGACGACACCCCGTACCTCCCCGGCATCGGGGTCTTCACTCCCCTCCACGAGGGCTAGGGGGCGGCTGCACCATCCTCGAGGCCTTGGACCGCCATATATCCGAGTCCGGTTACGCCCGGACGATGTGCCCGAGCCAGCCTGCTTTCAGAGCAAACAATCCACTGTGTCACGGTGACACAGTGGATTGACCT
>JBJEHN010000020.1:0-28211 GCA_051876105.1 Coriobacteriales bacterium
GGCCACCTTGGCCCTCCTGCTAGGGCAGTATAGGGAAATCTCCCGGTAGAATATTTTCTATCAGCGCCACAGCGGCGAAGGGTTACCTGCGTGCAGACATCCGGCTTGTTCCTCGGCTTCATCATCACGACGACGGTCTTCTCTGCCGTCCTCTTCGTGCTCGGCGTGTTCTGCTTCCTCTCCAAGGAGCGCTGGAGCAACCTCCTGGGCACCAGCTGCTCTGCGGCGCTCGTCGTCCTGCTCAGCTACTCGTCGAGCCTCAAGGTGGGCAGCTACTTTGCGATGTCGGTCTTCAGCAGCATCTACTTTGCGAGCATCGACGTCATGCTCATGGCGCTGCTCGTCTACCTCATGGGCTTCAAGGGCGTGGGCTTCCAAGGCGCCTACCGCATCTTCATCGTGCTCTTCGCCGTCATCGCCGTCGTCGACTGCGCCAGCCTTCTGGTTAACCCCTTCACCGAGCACGCCATGTCGTACGTGCGGCAGACGGACTACGGCACGCCGTACTGGAAGTACCAGCCCCACCTGCCCTACACGCTGCACCTGCTCTTCGACTACGCGCTCGTGGCCTGCAGCATCGCCATCCTGGTCAGCCGCACGCTCAAGACGCCGCGCGTCTACCACGGCCGCTACATCCCCATCATCTTGATGATCGTGCTCATCGTGCTCGTCAACGCGGTGTTCCTCTACGTGCCCGTCGAGTTACTCGACCTCTCGGTGCTGCTCTACCCGTTCTGCGCGGGCTTCATCTGCATCAACGACTTCATCCTCCAGGTGCGCCTGCTCAAGCAGCGTGTGGGCGATCGCGTGCTCAACTCACTCAACCAGCCGGTGGCGTTCTTCGACAACGAGGGCCTGCTCTGCTTCAACAACACAGACGCCGAGTTCATGCTGGCTGGCACCAAGCCCGGCGGCGCGCTCACGATGCGCGAGTTCGTTGAGCGCATCGGCCTGGCCCGCGACGTGGTCCCCGGCCAGCTCAAGGACGAGCACTCCTTCCGCTGGGGCCTGGGGTGCTCCGGCGGCCAGCAGCAGTACCGCTGCGACTTCAAGATCCTCAAGGACGAGAAGAACCGCGTCATCGGCTACCTCTTCGTCTTCATCGACATCTCGCTCGAGGTTGACACGCTCACCGGCTTCCAGACCAAGGTGGCGCTCTCGAACAACCTGTCGGGCATCGCCGCGCAGCTGCGCTACCCTGCCTGCGTCTGCCTGCTCGACATCAACCGCCTGGTGGAGCTCAACGCCGCCCGCGGCCGCGAGCGCGGCGACGAGGCCATCCGCTCGCTGGCGCTGGTCATGCGCGAGGTGTTCCCCCAGGGCTCGGAGTTCGCCCGCATGGACGACGCAACGCTGCTCGCCTGCTGCCCCAACATGAGCCAGAAGGAAGCCCACAAGCTCTGTGCCTCTGTGGGGCAGATCATGCACCGGCTCGACTACGGCACCGGCGCGCTCAACATCCAGAGCGCGGTGGCGGAGCTGGCAGACGAGGAGACCGACCTCCTCACCGCTGTTACGCTGGCGCGCCGCAGCCTCTTCGTGCAGAAGATGCTCAACCCGGACTCCGCGCACTCCTCGCTGCTCGACTCGCTCGACCAGACCCTGCGCGAAAGCGACCCCGGCACAGAGGCCCACGTGCGCCGCACGCGCAAGCTGGCCGCCAAGCTGGGCGAGCGCCTGGAGCTTTCCGACTACGACCAGGGCTCGCTTGCGCTGCTGTGCCTGCTGCACGACATCGGCAAGCTGGGCATCCCGCTGGAGATCCTCAACAAGCCCACCAAGCTCACGGACGAGGAATGGGACCTCATGCGCTCGCACGTGGAGAAGGGCTACCGCATCGCCATGGCCTCCGAGGAGCTGCGCGAGATCGCGCCCTGCATCCTCCACCACCACGAGAGCTGGGACGGCAGCGGCTACCCAGACGGCCTCAAGGCCGAGGCGATCCCGCTGCTCTCGCGCATCGTGGCCGTGGTCGACACCTACGATGCCATGACCAGCGACCGCCCCTACCGCAACGCCCTGAGCGTGGACGAGGCCCGCGCCGAGCTGCAGCGCTGCGCGGGCAAGCAGTTCGACCCGCACATCGTCAAGCAGTTCCTTGCCGTGCTCGACAGCTTGGGCGAAGTGGGGGAGGCCTCCCAGCAGCGCGCGCCCAAGGACGTCCACCTGCCGCGCAGCTTCACCCCGGTGGAGTGCCAGGAGGGCGTGGAGAAGGGCCTGGCCGCCGTGGAGCACGTGGAGTACGTGCTCGACGAGAACGACTACATCATCGAGGTCGACGACAGCTTCACCCGCCTCACCGGCTACACGCGCGGCGACATCGAGCGCCTGCGCCCGCGCCAGATCGACCTCATCTTCCCGGAGGACGCAGAGCTCTACAACGCGCTGGTGGCCAAGCAGCTGGAGAAGCGCCCGGAGGCGCTGATGGAGCACCGCATCCGCCGCAAGGACGGCTCCGCGCGCAACGTGATCTGCCTGGGGCGCCAATACTTCGACTCCGTGACGCACAAGCCGCGCGTGAGCGTGACGGTGCTTGACACAGCGCATTCCGCCACGGTGAACATGCTGCTCAAGCGCGAGCAGGAGCGCGCCCGCCGCAACGTGGCCTTCTGGGAGCGCGGCGCGCGTGCGGATTCGCTCACCGGCGTGCTCAACCACCAGTCGTTCGTCAACGCGGTGCAGGAGCGCGCGGCGCTGGAGCCCTGCCGCGTGATGCTGGGTATCGTCGACCTGGACAACTTCAAGCAGTACAACGACCGCTACGGCCACCCCCGCGGCGACGAGCTGCTCGTCACGCTGGCAGACGCCCTGGGGCGCGCCGTCCCGGCAGACAGCGTGGTGGGGCGCCTGGGCGGCGATGAGTTCGCCATCGCCGTGTTCTACCCCGCCAACCACGCAGACGAGGACGCCTCCGAGGAGGCCCAGCGCATCTGGACGAGTGCGATGCGGCTCGTCAACCGCGGCGAGCGACCCTCCTGTATCACGATGGGCGCCTATCTGGGCGAGCCGCAGGCCTTTGTGTTCAACGAGATGTACGACAACGCAGACGCGCTGCTCTACGAGGCCAAGGAGGCCGGCCGCTGTCGCGTGATCTTCGAGTCGGCCAAGCTCAGCGCGAGCCTCGACAGCCAGGGCAACACCCAAAGCCTCACCTTCGAAGACTAACCCGCGCCGCTGCCCTGCTGGTCGAGATGGTGGCCCGGGGGGTGCTTTGTTGGTGCCATTAAGGGTTAACAACTTCTAACTTTTTATGGAAAGGCTCTTGCGTGGGAGTTACCTCAGGTTTACTCTGTCTAGTGTTAATCTATGCTTACTTGTAAGGAGGCTCCGCATATGACCCTCTCCTCTGCTGCGACGGGGCACACCGTCACCGTCACCAAGCTCCATGAGAACGGCGCTGTTCGCCGCCGCATCATGGACATGGGGATCACCAAGGGCACCGAGGTCGTCGTCAACAAGGTTGCCCCGCTGGGCGACCCCCTCGAGCTCACGGTGCGCGGCTACCAGCTCACCCTGCGCAAGGCAGACGCAGAGCTCATAGAGGTTGCCTGAGCTCATAGGCAGGCCGGCTTCCCGGGCGCTCGAAGGGGCGCCCTCTTTTAGGAAGCTGAGTTAACTTTAGTTTACTTTCCCTCACCTCTAAGGCTCCACCCCTCTCTCCCAGCCCCGGCTGCTCCCACAGCTAGCAGCCGGGGCGCCCCTCCGCTCTACAGAAAGGACCCCCTCACTCATGGCAGTCACGATCGCGCTGGTGGGCAACCCCAACTCGGGCAAGACCACGCTGTTCAACCAGCTCACCGGCAACCACCAGCATGTGGGCAACTGGCCCGGCGTCACGGTGGAGAAGAAGTACGGCACCATCTCCATGCAGAAGCGCCGCCGCGGGTGCAGCGGCTGCGGCTGCTGCGGCGGCTGCGAGGACGTGCCGCCCCAGGATCTCCAGTGCGCCCAGACCACCGTGGTCGACCTCCCCGGCATCTACTCGCTTTCGCCCTACAGCAAGGAAGAGGTCATCACGCGCGAGTACCTGGCCAGCGGCGAGCCGGACGTCATCCTCAACATCGTCGACGCCACCAACCTCGAGCGCAACCTCTACCTCACCACGCAGCTGATGGAGTTCGGCGTGCCGGTGGTGGTAGCGCTCAACCAGATGGACCTGGTGCGCAAGCGCGGCTACACCGTCAAGACCAAGGAGCTCGCGCAGCAGCTCGGCGTGCCTGTGGTGGAGATCTCTGCCCTGCAGGGCACCGGCATCAGCGAGTGCACCGCCGCCACCCTGCGCGCGGCCAACGGCATGCAGGCGCCGATCCCCGTGCACTTCTCGCCCGAGATGGAGCGCTATCTCACGCAAGTGGACGCGCAGCTGCCCACCAGCACCCCGCAGGCCCTGCGCCGCTACTACGCGCTCAAGCTCTTCGAAGGCGACCAGAAGGCAGCTGCCGAGCTGCAGGGAGCGCCCGATGTGAGCGCCGTTGCCGCCGCTGCCAGCGCCGAGCTGGGCGACGAGGCAGATGCGCTCATCGTCAACGAGCGCTACGGCTACATCCAGGGCTTCATCGAGCGCATCTACAAGCGCCGCATCGCAGGGCCCAGCTTCTCTGAGAAGATCGACAAGGTGGTCACCAACCGCATCGCAGCTCTGCCCATCTTCGTGGTGGTCATCGGGCTGGTGTACTACATCGCCATCTCCACCGTGGGCGGCGTGGCAACCGACTGGGCCAACGACGGCGTCTTCGGCGACGGCTGGTACCTCGACCCAGCACCCATCGTCGGCATCGACGGCGCGCAGGCTGCCTATGACGAGGACGCTGGCGCCTTCGACGAGGCCCAGGCCTGCATAGGCGAGTACCTAGCCGCTGCCAGCGATGAGGGTGTGACCGGCGCAAGCGAGCTGCTGGCCGCCTTCGAGGAAGGCGAGGAGCTCGACGAGGTCGCCCTGGCTGCCTTCGAGCCCGCCGCCCAGGCCGCCGGCATCGAGGCCGTCTACACCCCTGAGGACGAGGAGTCCGGCGAGCTGCTGGTGGACGACGCCGTCGCCGTTGACGCGGCTGTCTTTGCCGAGAGCCTCGAGGTCGCCGAGCCCGACCCGGCCGACTACGGCCTGTGGATCCCCGGCGTGCCCGTGCTCGTCTCTGCCGTGCTCGAAGCCGCCCATTGCCCGCAGTGGCTCTACGACCTCGTGCTCGACGGCATCGTCGCCGGCGTGGGCGCTGTGCTCGGCTTCGTCCCGCAGATCCTGATCCTGTTCTTCATGCTGGCCATCCTCGAGGGCTGCGGCTACATGGCCCGCGTCGCCTTCATCCTCGACCGCATCTTCCGCAAGTTCGGGCTCTCTGGCCGCAGCTTCATCCCCATGCTCATCGGCACCGGCTGTGGCGTGCCGGCCATCATGTCCACCCGCACCATCGAGTCCGAGAGCGCACGCCGCCTCACCGTCATGACCACCACCTTCATGCCCTGTTCCGCCAAGCTGCCCATCATCGCCCTGTTCGCCGGTGCGTTCTTCGGCGGCAACGGCCTCATCGCCACCCTGGCGTACTTCGTGGGCATCGCTTCTGTCATCGTGAGCGGCATCATCCTCAAGAAGACCAAGCCCTTCCGCGGCGAGGAGGCCCCCTTCGTCATGGAGCTGCCCGAGTACCGCCTGCCCCGCCTGGCCGACCTGCTGCGCAGCATGTGGGAGCGCGGCTGGAGCTTCATCAAGAAGGCCGGCACCATCATCCTGGCCAGCTGCGTGCTGATCTGGTTCCTCTCCACCTACGGCTGGGAAGCCGGTGTGTTCTGCGCGGTTGAGAGCGCGGACAACTCGATCCTGGCGGCCTTTGGCTCTGCCGTGTGTATCATCTTCGCGCCCCTGGGCTGGGGCGACTGGCAGGCCACCGCGGCAAGCGTCACCGGCCTGATCGCCAAGGAGAACCTGGTGGGCACCATGGGCGTGCTCTACGCCGGCGGCGAGGGCCTGTGGGCCAACCTGGCCGCGGCCTACACCGTGCCTGCAGCGCTCAGCCTGCTGTTCTTCAACTTGCTGTGCGCCCCCTGCTTTGCCGCCATGGGTGCCATCCGCAGGGAGCAGGGCTGCGCCAAGTGGTTCTGGGCGAGCATCGGCTGGCAGTGCGGCTTTGCCTACTGCGTGGCGCTGTGCATCTTCCAGATCGGCTCTGCCGTCACCGGCCAGCTCAGCGTACCCGGCCTGATTGCGGCGGTTGTTGTGATCGCAGCGGTGCTCTTCATGATGCTGCGCCCCGCCAGCGGCAGCAAGCCCGCCAAGCCCGAGCCCGAGGCTGCCATCGCCTAAGCGCCGGCCCCACACCCGTACCCCCCAAAGACCCCGCCCTCGCGGGGTCTTTTGCTGTTTGCGCAAGAACTCCCCCCTCCGCTCAGAATGACGAGAGGGGGCGGGGCACGCTTAATTGTTGCCCTTAGAACTCGCGGTGTTGGTAGAGCTTGGTGCTGATCGCGGTGCTGAGCAGGTAGAGAGCGGCGGCCACCGCCACCACCAGCACGCAGGCAAGCCAGGGGGCGTTGGTGAGCAACACGTCCAGGGCGCTCATGAGCGCGCTGCCCAGTGGCGTGTAGCCGATGGCGAGGAAGGCCACGATGAACAGCGCCACCCATACCAGCGAGACGAACCGCACCGCTCCGGTCATGCCAAAGCGCGCCACCAGCGGCATGGTCACGCCCAGCGCAAAGGCCAGCACTAGCAAGGAGACGCAGGCGGTGAAGACCAGGTCGAGGCCCTCGTAGCAGTAGCTGCTTGGGTCGATGCCAGCAGCCGGGCCCGCCAGCTGCACAGCCGCGGAGATGATCACGCTCAGCACCAAGCCCAGCGCCACAGATGCCAGCGCCAGCAGGGCGATGAAGCCCATGCGGCCCCGGATGACGTCGGCCCGGCTGAGTGGCATGCAGCTGCGGAAGCCCTCCCAGCCGTTGCGCTCGTCCAGCGCCACCACGCTCACGGCGGCGCTCATCGTCATGGCCACGGCCACGGTGGGGCACACAACCGTGACGCTGCCGGTGGGGATGCTCACGGCCAGCGCCACGATGGTGGCGATGAGCAGCTGCTGCTTGAGCATGGTCTTGCAGGTGATGAGGTCTGACCACATGACGGCGCTCATAGCTGGGCTCCCTTCAGGAGGAGGTTGAGGTAGGCGTCCAGGCTGGCGCGCTCCACGCTCACCTGGGGGAAGGCTTGTGCGAGGGCAAAGCGGTCTGGCACGAGCAGCTCCGTGTAGAACTCCTCGCGGCGCACGCGCAGGGTGCCCGGCTCGAAGATGCCTGCCGCGGCGATCGCCTGCAGCTCGGCTTCTCGGCAGCGCGCCACGCCGGCCAGGTCGGTGATGTCGGCCGTGTCTTTGTCGAAGACCATGCGGCCCTCGCTCAGGCAGACGATGCGGTCTGCGATGCGCTCGAGGTCGCTGGTGATGTGGCTCGACATCAGGATGCCCGCGTCCGCGCGCGCCACGTAGTCGCGCAGCAGCTGCAGGGTCTCCTCGCGGGCCAGGGGGTCCAGGCCGGCGGTTGCCTCGTCGAGCACCAGCAGGCGCGGGCTGTGCGCCAGCGCGCAGGCCAGCGAGAGCCGCATGCCCATCCCGCGCGAGAGCTCCTGCACCTTCTTGTCTTCTGCCAGGCCGGCCTCGCGGCAGGCGCTGGCGTAGGCGGCGGCGTCCCAGCTCGTGAAGACGCGCTTGCAGATGCTGCCCACCTCGCGCACCGTTGCCTCCGCGGGGAAGGCGCAGGTGTCAGGCACGTAGCCCACGTCCTGGCGCAGCTCGGCGCAGCGCTGCTCGCCCACATAGCCCGGCGCGCAGGGCGCTGTCTCCTCGCCCAGCAGGCGGATCGACCCGCTCTGCGGGCGCGCCGCACCCAGCAGGCAGCGGATGGTCGTTGTCTTTCCGGCGCCGTTTGCGCCCACCAGGCCCAGGATGCAGCCTGCGGGGACGGCAAAGCCCACGCCGCTCAGGCTGAACGCGCCATAGGCCTTGCCCAGCCCACTCAGTGCCAGCAAATCTTGTTCCATGACGGCTGTGTCCGTTCTCTCAGAGCGCGGGGTCCTCGCTTGCGGCGAGCACGTCCAGCATCTCGTGGAGCTCCGCCAGCCCGAGCCCGGCTGCCTGCGCGCCCTCCAGGGCGGCGCTGAGCTGGGATTCGATGCTGCGCAGCTGCTCTTCCCTCAGCAGCTCACTGCTGCCGCTGGCCACAAAGCAGCCGCGGCCCTGCACGGTTTGGATGAAGCCCTGCTCTTCGAGGTCGGCGTAGGCGCGCTTTGTGGTGATGACGCTCACGCGCAAGCTGTTCGCCAGGCCGCGGATGGAGGGCAGCTGCTCACCCGGCCCCAGGCTCCCGTCCATGATGGCCGCCTTGATCTGGCTGGCGATTTGCTCGTAGATGGGGGAGGGGTTTGAGTTGGATATGATGAGTTCCACGCTGGTCCCGCTGTTCCTGTTCTTCTCTGCTTGGCTGCCCGGCCGCGGCGGCGCCTGCCCCGGCCCTGCAGCCTGCCTCCGGCGTCCCGTCAGCAAGTGTGCATATATGACATACACACTATATACACACCTATACACACCCGTCAACACCCCTGCGGGGTCTCGCGGCTCAACAAGCCCGAGTTCCACGACTTGCGCGCGAGGGAATTCCCGCCTTGTGACCTTTGCAACATACCTCTAGCCGCGCCTGTATTATCCTCTAGAGAATATACATCCTGTTCAGGAGAAACCAGCCTGCCTATAGGCTCCCGTGGCAAGAAGGGCAAACTTGAAGAGCGCCGATTCGACACCGCCGTCTCAAGGCAAGAACAGTGCGAGCACCTGCGTCAAAGTGGTCTTGGGCGCTGCGTTGCTGCTTCCCGGGTACGGTGCGTCCCCCGTAGCGCTGCAGGCCAGCGGAAGCGAGCTCGCCGCGCAAGGGGAGTCGTCTCAGGGCCTTGAGGCAGGCAGCCCTGCAGACAGCGCACAGGGCACCTCCTACTCCCCGCTGGCCTTGAGCAGCGCGCGATCCGTCAACGCGCTCTGGTCTGCCCAGGAGGGAGGAACCGCAGCTCAGCTGCTCATCAGCGATGCGGGCACCTACAGCCTTACCGAAGACCTCACTACCCAGGCCCCGCTTGTCATCGACGCCCCAGATGCAGACATCACGCTGCGCCTGCAGGGGCACCGCTTCGTCTGCACGGAGAAGAGCATGGGCGTGGCGTTGCGCGTCATCAACTGCAAGTCGCTCACCATAGACGGGGCGTCTTCTGCGGGGACCTCCACCGTGCAGTACCTGGGCGGCGGCATCCCCACCGCCATCAAGCTCGAGGCCGGCGAAATCGTCCTCAACGACCTCACCGTTCTCTCATCGACAGATGACCAGCACATCAACCTGAGCAGGTTCAACGCGTACGGCGTCTATGCCGCAAACTGCGCCCTCACCATGAGGGACTGCCAGGTCAAGGTCGACTTGAGCAACCAGAGCAGCGCCGCAACGAACGCGAGCATGTCGCTCAAGGAATCGCCCGCGGGTGTGTTCCTGGCAGACAGCGTGAAGAGCGCCAAGCTGGCTGACTGCAGCGTCGAGGCTCTCAACTCGCCGCTGCTGCCTCGCGCGAGCACGGTCGACAGCACGCTCGGTTACGCGTATGCCCTGCGCTCGCTCTGCCCCAAAACCGTAACGATTAAAGGCGGCACGTACACGGCAAGCAGCGCGCTTGGCGATGCAGTGTGCATCAGCGCCCTCAAGGCAAAGCTCGCGGCAGGGGCGTCGACCAGCGCAGTAAAGCTGGTAGCCAACGCGGGTTGCCGCGCGTGCGGTGTGGAGAGCTTGGGCGAGAAGGGCGTGACCCTCAATGGGCCGCTCAAGGTCTCCTGCGGTGCGGCTTTCGCTGCGCAGACCGAGTGCGGGCTGGGATCCAAGGTGGAGAACGCCTTCGTCTTTGGGAAGGGTTTCTCGCCGTCCGCCAAGCTCGGGGTGCTGGTGGGAGAGAGCGCTGGCAGGGGCAATGCGCAGGGCTGCGTCATCGGCAGCTTTGCCAGCGCTGTGGCGAGTGCGAGCCGCACCAAGCTCGCGAAGAAGATCGTGAGTGCCTCGGGGGTCACGGCGAGCACTGCCCCCGTGCTCAAGCAGGGCAAGATCGTCTTCGCGCTCAGTGCGGGCAGCGCCCCGGCCTCGGTTGTCAACGCCAAGGGCAAGGCGACCAAGTACGCTTCACTTGCTGAAGCGGCGGCTGCCGCCCAATCTGGGCAGACCATCAAGCTGCTTGCCGACTGCGGGGAAGCCGAGCTTTCGCTCAAAGCTGGCGCAAAGGCCGCCTTCACACTGGACCTGGCGGGCCACTCCCTGTCGCAGCTGAGCGTAGCGACTGATTCCAAGCTCGCAATCGTCAACAGCGCTGCCGCGGGCAGCGTTCTGGGCGGCCTCAACGCTCCGGCGCTGAGCGTGAGCGGGGGCGGGCAGGTCAGCGTCGAGGGCCTGGCTATCGAGGCCAGGGCCTACAGCGTCGAACTGCTGGCCGTGGAGATCGGCAGCTCGACCAGCCTGCTCCTCAAGGATTGCAGTGTGATTGCCCAGTCTTCAAAGGTCTCGGTGACCGCTCTCAGCGCAAGCGGCGCCGGGGCGTCGATCAGCTTGGAGGACTGCGAGGTCAGCGCCCTCACAGAGACGCCGGGCGTCGCCGCTGTAGGTATCAGCTCGGCCGTTCAGACCAACAGCGTCGAGATGCGCGGGACCGTGCTCCGCGTCGCAACAGCCGGAGGCAACGCCTGGGGTTTCAACGGGAGGGGCAGCTTTGCTGCCGGGAAGAGCCAGGCGGCCGCGTCTTCGATAGAGGTCAGCACGGCTGCCGCAGCCGCCAGCGCCGCCGGCGTCAACATGACCAGCACCACGGGGGCCGTTTCTACTTGCATCTTGGAGGACTGCCCCGTCACCCTGCAGTGCGAGGCAGACAGCTCCCAAGGCTCGTATTGGTGCTTGACGGCGGGCTCGGGGGACCCTACCGACCAGGTGCGCTGGTCGATCAAGGGGCACAGCAAGCTCACGAGCCCCAACAACACGCACATCACCACCTACAAGACCGCCCTTGCCCTCGATGCGAGCACCAGCTTTGCCGGGGATGTGGTCGTAAATGCCGTCGCCCTGCCCGGCTGCGTGGTCGCACGCTCGGTGAGCACCTCCCAGCCCATCGCCGCTGCAGCTGAGAGCCTTGTGGCATACAGCGGCAGCGCCTATGCTGGCTGGGGGGTCGCTGCAGATGCCGAGGGCTCCAGCATTCAGTTCTCAACCGCAGCCTCTGTGGAGAACACGCGCTTGGGCGCGCGCTACCTCTCGCTCGAAGACGCCCTGGACGCCGCGGCAGAGGGTGACACGCTGCGCCTCCTCGAGGACAGCTGCGTGGTGGGCAACGTCGCCGTCAGCAAGGCCCTCACCCTCGACCTCTGCGGCTGCAGGCTCCTGGTTAACGCCGGGTCCAAGGCGCTTGCCGGCTCCAATGCCACAGGTGCCGCGGTGGTCTTCAGCGGCACCGGCACGCTGCTCATCGAGGACTCCAAGCGCGCGGGCGGCCTCGACATCACCGTGGGCAGAATTGGCGAGCCACACTCATCGCTCGCCACGGCGTACCAGGGCCTCTGCGTGACAGGAGGAGGCACGCTGCAGCTCAGCTCGTGCAGGGTCAACGTGAGCTATGCGGGCAGCAGCACCGCCAACCCGGAGATCTCGATGCGCGGCATAGCGCTCGCACGCGGCCAGGTGAGGCTATCAGACGCGAGCTCGCTCAACGTGATCTGTGGGAGCGCAGGCAGCAACGCCTTCGCTCCTCACCACGCGACGGGCATCTACAGCAACCTGACCAGCAGCCTGCCCGAAGGCGAACCGGCCATCTCCGTCGAGGCGGGCTCGAGCGTGAGCGTCGCGAACAACGCGCCGGTGATCGAGCGCGGTTCCCTGCACTACGCCGACGTCGTCTCCCCGGACACGCTGGTCATGAACAGCGGCTCGCTCACGCAGATGCACTACGACCCCTCCAGCGAACGCTACCAGGAGATTCTCCAGAAGTTCCGCGAGCAGGCGCGCTTCGACTCGCCGCTCGAGACAAGCACCGGCAGCGACAGCTTCGGCAGTCAGATCTACTACGCCGCCCCAATGAAGCTCGACGACGGCACGCTTGTCTGGGCCTACTCCGCTCCTGTGACAGGAGACGACATAGGCGAGGAGAGCGCCATCGTCCCCGCGCTCATCTTCGAGCAGACCACCTACGAGCTTGCGCCAGAGGCAACGGGCATCGAAGCCTCCGCCAGCTTTGCCGGCGATGTGCTGGTCAAGGGCAGCGTCACGGCCTCGACGGCTGGCGGTGACGCGTTCGCCGTCAACGCCAGCGGCAAGGGCACGTGGGACCTGTCCGGGGCGCGCCTCTCTGCCAGCGGGGCGCAGGGCAGCTACCGCAGCGCGCTCGGAGCTCTCGACTTGCGCGAGTACTTCG
The DNA here is from genome assembly GCA_051876105.1 of Coriobacteriales bacterium. Classification (GTDB taxonomy): domain Bacteria; phylum Actinomycetota; class Coriobacteriia; order Coriobacteriales; family QAMH01; genus W2P13-069. The sequence continues at coordinate 12,449 of JBJEHN010000020.1, forward strand.
ACCTGCCGGGGCAGTCCAAGGCCGTCATGTACCCCTCGCTTGCCACGGGCATGCAGGTCGTGGGCCAGCTTGCGGCGCGCGCATGCGCGGCGGCCAAGACCAGTGCGACCAACGTCGTGGGTGCCCAAGCTGCAGAGAGCAGCGTCCCCCTTGCCAGCGGTGGGCAAGTGAACCCCGTTTTCAACCTGGCGCGGCGCGTTGAACTGCGCTTCAGCAACCTGCGAAGCACCCAGGGCGCTCTCCTCGAAGACTACTCGACTGCCGTCGACTATGGCAGCGCACTGAGCGAGGACGATCTGCCGGTGCAGCCCGATTACGTCGCATCAGACGGCAGCACCTACCGCTTCGTGGGTTGGGCGCTCAACAGCACGACGGTGTGGGACCCCCAGGATTTCTCGCGCCATCTCATCGACAGCTCGATCCCTGGTGCGGCGGAGGGCCTGCTGGAGCTGCAGGCCTGCTATGTGCGCGTTTGCGAGGGGCAGCACCTCGCGACCTTCAAGGTCGATGGCGTGGTCTGGGCCTACGCGCTCGATGACGGCGAGACTCCCAGCTTTGCAAGCGCCAACGCCAAGACGGCCAAGACCCTCCCGACTAAGCAGGAGGCGGCAACCGGCTACACGTACACTTTCAAGGGCTGGAAGGCCGGCTGGCAAGAGAACGGGGTCTACTCCCAGGGCGACGGCAGCACGCTCACCGCACTCCCCGCTGCACACAGCGACGTCTGCTACACGGCCAGCTTCCTGGGGACCCCCAGCCTGCAATACGTCTCCTTCTACTATTGGAAGGAGGGTGTCCAAGGCTACACCTACGGTTCCTCCGGGCAGCTCGAGTGCGCGTATGGGGAGGATCCGACGCCCCTCGCGCAGCAGCTCGTGGCACCCGGCAGCGTCGTCGTGGACGGCGAGAGCACCTACACCTTCCTGGGCTGGTCTGTGAGGAAGACCGACAAGGAGCCCCTGTACACCGCGCAGCTGCCTCCGATGAGCCTCAGCAAGTTCGGCAGCAGCACCGCCTATTACGCCATCTACGGGCAGCTTGAACAGAGCTACCAGGTCACCTTCTTCGACGGCAGCAAGGAGCTGGCGACGGTCGCCGACCTCAGGCCAGACACCACGATCGACGCCGCCTTCAGGGCTGCGGGGCTCGCTGAGCCGGTTTCTCCGCTGGGGTGGGAGTTCAAGGGCTGGGCGGTGGCGCCGGGCGGCAGCGCAGAGCGCGGCGCGATGGTGAGCATCGCCCAGGCGGGCATCAAGGGCGGTTCCTTCGACGGCTCTGTGCGCCTGTACGCCGTCTACGAGAACCCATACATGCCAGAGCTGAACTTCTACGGGGCGGACAACTCGACCATACTCACGACGCAGGTGGGCTACGGCCAATCCCTCAACGAGGCCGGTGTCTCGCCCAAGACCCCGCGCCTGGCAGGCGCTTACTTCGTGGGCTGGCGCACCGTTACCGGCACCCTGCTCGACATGGACGCGCCCATCGAGGACGACATGGACCTGCGCGCGGAGTTTGCCAGCCTCTCCTTCGAGGCAGACGGGGCCAAGGGCGTGAGCGCCGACCTCTCCGCTGCGTACGTGATGCTCCCCGGCCTGGAGGAGGCCGAAGCCGTGGGCCTCAGCGTTTCGGCGGCAATCGCGCCGAACAGCGATGTCGAGGAGCGCATCACCAAGGAGGGCAACAAAGTCCTCAGAAGCTACAACCTCGAGTTCGGCTATAGCCTCAGTGGCAGCACAACACCCATCACCACCGGCTTCGGCACGCTCAAGCTCCAGCTCCCGGTGAAGAGCGGCACGGCTGTGAAGCTCTACTGGCTCAGGGCCAACGGCACCGTGGGCGCCTCTGCCACAAAGGTGGCCGAGAACGGCTGCGTGATGCTCAGCATCGCCGACTTCGGCTCTGCCGCAGGCAACGTGGTCGTAGCCCTCGCGCTCTCCACGGCATCTGCAGGCGCGAACCTCTCCGTGAAAGGCGGAGGCGTCCCGGCGCTCAAGTCCGGCAGCGCTGCGCCGGTCTTCAAGAAGGGGGCGGCCGCGGCGGCGCTGAAGAAGGACGGGGCCCAGGTTGAAGAGGGAGACGAGCCCCCGCTGCCAGGAATTGAGGGTATGGCGTTCGCCGGCACGCAGGATGGCGTGGACGCCGACGACGCGGCACTCGCAGACAGCGGCAGGGCCAACACGGCCGCTTTCTACGCTGTCGTCGCCGGGCTCGCTGCCCTGCTGGCGCTGCTCGGGCGCAACCTCTTCGTGCTGTTCACGGGCCGCAGGCGCGACGACGAGGAGGCCCCCGAAGAGGCCGAAGAGCAGCTTGACGACGAGAGGGTGGTGTTCTGATGCCCCTTCTCAAGCACAGGCGCACTGGTGGCACGATCGAGGCAGCAGCCGCCAACTCCCGCAACATCCAGGTCGACGAGGCCTCCGAGGAGAACGCCTATGCCGCGCGTGTCGAGAGCGCGCACGGGATGGACCCCCGTGCGCGGGTCGTCTTCACGCTCTGCATCGCGCTCGTTGTGCTCTACTTCCTTGGCCTGCTCGTCCCCAAGGACATGCTCAACCAGGGGCTTCACAACAGCGGCTACAACGCCGGCTACAGCTTCTCATGGTTCGTCGACGACCTGATGGGCAACATGAACGGGCTCATCGCCGTCTTTACAGGCAACGACATGCCGTCGGTCAATTTCACGGGCACGATGCTGCGCTTTGTGGTGGTCGCCATCGCCGGTGCCGGCTTGGCGCTGTGCGGCGCGGTGTACCAGGGCTCGTTCAAAAACGCGCTCGTCTCTCCCTCGACCCTGGGTGTCACGAGCGGCGCCACGCTGGGCATGATGGCCTGGGTGGTGTTCTGCGTCCCAGATGACGGCGAGAGCATCGCCTGGCTTTCCGGCACCTCTGCCGCAGAGGCCGGCCAGCAGGGCGCCTATCTCATAGATAGCTACCTGTTGGCCGTGATGTCGTTCATCGGCTGCCTGCTGGTGGTGGGCATCGTGCTCTTGGTGATGCGCCTGGCCAACAACGGCAAGATGAGCGGCATCATGATGATCATCACAGGCCAGGTGGTCGGCGGTGTCGCAGGTGCCGTGAGCAACATGGTCCGCTATTACTACGTTGCCGTGAACCCGTACGGCACCAAGGCCCAGCTCCTCACAGACCTCACCATCTCGAGCTTCTATCGCAACTTCACGCTTGTGGACGTGGTCGCGGTGCTTGTCCCCATTCTCGTCACCTTCCTGGTGATCATGCGGCTGCGCAACCAGATGACGCTTCTGCAGTTTTCCGAGGCGGAGGCCCGCACCATGGGTGTCGAGACGCGAAGGGTCCAGGTGGTGACCGTGGCCCTGTGCACCCTGCTCACAGCCATCATCATCAGCTTCTGCGGCCGTGTGGGCTTCGTGGGCTTCTTGGTCCCCCACCTGGCGCGCCGCCTGGTAGGGCCAAGCTTTAAGTACCTTCTTCCCGCCGCTGCGGTCTTGGGGGCCGTCTTCGTTCTGGGCGCGTACCTGCTGGTCTCCTGCACGCTCGGTCCAGACTTCGAGACCATGGTGGGCATGTTCATCTCCATCGCGGGCGCAAGCGTCTTTCTTGTCACCGCTCTGAGGGGGAAGGGGGGCAGCCGTGGCCAGTTCCAGTGAGAAGGGCAAGATCCAGTACTCGTCGCAGGACATAGCGCGGCTCCTGAACGGGCAGAGCCTCCCGCACCGCGCCAGCGCCGGGGGAGGCAGCGTCAAGCGGGCAATGAGCATGCGTCAGACCAACAGGCTCTACTGGGCAGAGCGCGACGCCCTTGCCAAGAAGGTCGCCCTCAGCGCGTGCATACTTGTGGTGCTCGCGTTCTTGAGCCTGTGCCCCATGGGCGCCGCCGGGCAGTACTACCCGTACTGCGGCTCCTATGTGCTCTACACGCCGCTCGACGTCGTCCGGGCGCTCTATGAGCACGCCTACAACGCCATCGCGAGCTCGACGCATCTCTTCGAGGCGCACTCCAACCAGTGGATACTCGACAACGTCCCCGGCTATTGGGCGATCCCGCAGCGTGCGGGCGTGATCGGGATCACGCTGATCTGTGCTGTGCTGCTGGGCGTGAGCGGTATGCTCTACCAGAGCGTGTTCAAGAACCCTATCGCCGGGCCCGGTATGCTCGGCGTTGGCAGCGGTGTCTCGCTGGGGATGATGCTCCTTGTCGCGCTCTACGGCGCAGCGGCCCCGAGCATGCTCACGCAGCGCTATCTCTTCTGCTACGGGTTGGGAGCGGCCGTCCTCGTCTTCGTGATCGTGGCAGGCAAGCGCCTCAGCGGCCCCGGCAGGCCTTTCGACATCGTCTCCATGCTCCTCATTGGCTCGATCCTAAGCCAGCTCTTGGGCTTCATCGTGAGCTACGTGACGCTCTTCGTCATGGACGAGTCTGAGTACCTGGTCTTCTACAACCTGAGCCAGATGCTCACGGTTGACACCTCGCTGCTGTCTTGGGCCTCGCTCGGCATCGCGGCGCTGTGCAGCGTGGTGCCCATCCTCTTCATGCGCAGGAAGATGAACGCTCTCGCCCTCGACCCAGAGGAGGCGCGCCTGCTCGGCCTCAACTACGGGCAGCTGCGCGCCATCGCCCTCGTTTGCGGTGCGGTCATGATACTGGCGGCCCAGGTGCACACGGGCATGGTTGCGCTCGTGAGCCTCATCGTCCCCTTCATGGCCAGGAGCTGGTTTGGCTGCGAGTTCTCTACGCAGCTCACCGGAACGGTGTGCATCGGGACCGTCCTGCTGCTCCTGTGCAGGTGCATCACCGACCTCGTCCCCTTTGTGGGGGAGGGCCTTGCGATCGGATCCGTAGTCAGCGTCGTTGCCATGCCGCTCTTCGTCCTCATCATGGCCAAGCATCTGCGCAGCTGGGAATAGGGAGGTTGACCTGTGAGACTTGATGTGAGGGACGCTGCGGTAGGCTACGACCGCGACAAGCCCGTCCAGCAGTATGTGAACCTGAGCGTCTCGAGCGGCGAGGTCTGCTGCATCCTGGGCCCCAACGGCTGTGGCAAGACCACGCTGGTCAAGACCATTCTTGGCCTGCTGCCGCTCTTCGAGGGCTCTATCACCATCGACGGCGAGGACATCACCCGCTGGAAGGCCTCGAGGCTCTCCCAGCACGTTGCCTACGTGGCTCAAAAGCACACCCAGCCCTTCCCATACCTGGTGAGGGAGGTGGTCATGCTCGGGCGCGTCAACAAGAGCCGGGGCTTTTCCGGCCAGCCCACCAAGCAGGACTACAACATCGTGGAAAACGCCCTGGAGGAGATGGGCATCGCGCACCTGCGCGACAAGCCCTACATGGATATCTCGGGGGGCGAGCTGCAGATGGTGATGTTCGCGCGCGCCCTGGTGCAGGAGCCCGAGATGATCATCATGGACGAGCCGACCGCGGCGCTCGACTACGGCAACGCCGTGCGCGTCATCGAGAAGGTGCGCAGCCTGGCAAGCGCCGGCTACGGCATCTTGATGATCACGCACAACCCCGACCACGCCTTCATGACCGGCGCCAACGTTGCCCTCTTCATGCACAACAAGCCCATGGTTTTCGGCACTGCTCATCAGGTCATTACCAGGCACAACATCCAAGAGGCCTACGGCGTCAACGTCAAGCTGGTCGAGTTCACACATGACAACCAAGAGATCATGCGCACCTGCGCCCCGGAATTCGGCGGGAAGTAGATCGTGGAGCACACAGGCAAGGAGACCCAAGTGGCAGACGAGAAGATGGCGATGGAAGCATCCAAGGCGCTGATGAGCATCGCCGACAACATAGAGATCGTGATCAAGGGCAAGCGCGAGCAGGTGGAGCTCGTCCTCATGGCACTGCTCGCAGAGGGGCACGTCCTGCTCGAGGACCTCCCCGGAACCGGCAAGACATCCCTCGTGCGGGCGCTGGCGAAGACGGTCAGCTGCGAGTTCCAGCGCATCCAGTTCACACCCGACGTCATGCCCTCGGACGTCACCGGCTTCTCGCTCTTCAACCAGAAGACCCGCGACTTCGAGTTCCGCCCGGGCGGGATCATGTCAAACCTCGTCCTCGTGGACGAGATCAACCGCGCCAGCGCCAAGACGCAATCCGCCCTCCTCGAGGCGATGGAGGAGCGCCAGGTCACAGTCGACGGGCAGACCCATGTCCTGAACGAGCCCTTCATGGTGCTCGCCACACAGAACCCCATCGAGCAGTACGGCACCTACCCGCTGCCAGAAGCCCAGCTCGACCGCTTCATCATCAGGCTCTCCATGGGCTACCCCCTCTTGGACGAGGAGGTCGACGTGGTCTTGGAGGGCAAGGCCGCCAAGGGGCGCATCCGCCCGGTTGTCGATGCGGCGGGGATCCTCGCGCTGCGCAGGCTTGCCGAGGACATAACCGTGAGCAGGGCGGTTGCCCGCTATGCGGTGCAGGTCGTGGCCGCCACGCGCTCCATGAAGGAGTGCAGCTGCGGTGCGAGCCCCCGCGCCTCGATAGCGCTCGTCAACATGGCCAAGGCGAACGCCCTCATGCGCGGGCGCAGCTACGTCATGCCCGACGACGTCAAGTACCTGGCCCCGTATGTGCTCTCGCACCGCATCACCCTCACCCACGAGGCCAAAGTCAACGGGCGCAAGCCGGAGTCCGTGGTGGGCGCCATCCTCGACAGCGTGGCCGTGCCCTCGCTGCGCAGGGAGAGCTAGGGGCGATGGCGCGTCCGGGCTTCACACGGCTGACCAACGCCCGTGGCAGGAGGCAGCGCAAGCGCGCTCAGCGCCAGCATGCCCTGCTCGACGCCAGGCGCATCAGGCGCTCCAACGCGCTCAAGGCATGCGCTTGCATCCTTCTTCTCGCGCTGTGCGCCCTGCTTGCGCTGATGGTTGGCAACTCCGAGTACAAGGCGACGGCGTTCGGCTGGGTGCCGCTCATCATGGTGCTCACAGGCCTCCTGATCGCCTTTGCGTACCTCCAGGTGCTCAAGCACTGCCTGGACTTCGTCGAGACCTCCAGCTTGAGAGACTGCCAGAGGGACAGGGAGATCGAATTCACGGTGGCCTTCACCAACCGCTCGCCGCTGTTCTTCTTCAAGATCGAGGCCTACTTCTACATCAGCGACCTCTACGGCAACAAGGCCTCGCGGGCGATGACCACGCTCTCGCTCTCTCCCTTTGAAAGCTACGAGCTCAGCTTCAAGGGCAGGTTCGAGCACATCGGCACCTACAGTGCCGGCCTGGAGAAGGTGAGGGTCGTCGACTTCCTCAACCTGTTCAGCGCCACCATCCCCAACGAGCGCGTCCAGCGCGTGCAGGTCACCCCAAAGCTGCAGCTGCTCGACGGCATCAGGTTCAGCACCGATGCCATGCAGGAGGCCATGAAGGCCTCCAAAACGATAATGGCGAACAGCATGGACTACGCATACGTGCGCGAGTACGTTCCGGGTGACCCGCTCAAGACCATCCACTGGAAGCTCTCCAGTCGCAATGCAGACGAGCGCTACCTCACGCGCCTGTACGAGATGCCCACCAACCCGGCGGTCGGGGTCGTCATGGACTTCTACGGCCCCTCCAACGAGGCCGCTGTCCTCATGGGATTCTTCGACGCGGTGGTGGAGAGCTGCTTTTCACTCGCGCGCTATGCGCGCTTCAAGGGCATGGACGTCGAGGTCCACTATCGCGACAAAGAAGGCTCACACGCCCGCCTGACCACCTGGAATCAGGACAAGATGCCCCAGATCGTCCAGAGCCTGCCCCTCATGAGCAACGATCCCTCAGACGCTCTGGGTGCAATGGACATCCTCAGGGAGGAGATCTCTGGCACGCAGGGGCAGAACAACCTAGTGGTCTGCACTGCCAACCTGAGTGCCGAGATGGTCAACCTGGTCTGCGAGGCAAGGGCTGCATACCGCTCGCCGCTGCTTGTGGCTGTGGTCCCCTCCACCCTTGTGGGCAGGGAGCGCGACGACTACACCGCCAAACTCGCGCGGCTCGACGCGCTCGACATCGGCTATGTGGTCATCTCGAGCTCGGACGACCTGGTGGGGGTGGTCGTGTGAGCGCCCAGAACCCCCAGAGAGCAGCGGGCCTTCGCCTGTTCCTGCAGAGCGCCGCCTTCGACTTCCTCCTGGCGCTTGCGGCAAGCACCGCTCTGGTGTTCACCATCAGCTACGGCTTCGAGAGCGCGCCGGAGCTGCGGGCAAACGTCGCCCTCGAGCTGGGGCTCTGCGCGTGCATGCTGCTGCCCATGTACGCGGGCAGCTGGTCGAAGGGCTCGCTTGCCTGGGGCATCCCGTTGACGCTGCTTGTGGCAGCGGGCATCCTGGTGGGCTTTGGCATTGCCATGCCCCCGGGCACGCCGCTGTTCGAGGACGGCGCGGTCAACGATGTGCCCGAGAACTACGTCATCTTCGGGCTCGTCGTGGTGGCGGTGCCGGCTGTGGTGTTCCTGCTCAGCCGCCGCGCTGCAGGGCTCTTCTTCTTGCTGCTTTGTGCCGTGATGGCCTGCGGTGCGGTGCAGTTCCTGTACCGCGATTGGGCGACTTCGCAGCCCGGCATCCCGGCCTTCCTGCTTGCCATGGTGGCGGTGTGCATGATGTTCGTCTTCCAGACCTACCGCTCGAGCCTCACCCATGCTAAGAGCGCCAAGCGGCCCGCCTTCCTGCAGGTCTTCGGCTTTGCGGCTGGCTTGAGCGCGTTGTGCGTTGGGCTTGGGTGCCTGGTATTCTTCGGCGCGATCAACGCGCTGGGGCTTTCGACGCCGGACGTCAGGCCCTTCACAGATTATTATGAGCGCCCGGTCGTGGAGTACACGGGCGTCTACACGCAGCAGCAGGTCGACAACCTCGACATGCTCACCAGCCAGCTCAGCGACGAGTGGAAAGACACCATACGCCAGGGCGCGGGCGGCGGGGAGGTCAACAAGCCCGACCAAGAGATTTCCTCCGACCCGCTGACGGGCCTTGCCCAGGCGCTCCAGGCGTTTGACTCGAGCAAGTGGGAGGAGCAGTTCAACATCATCGGCTACCAGCTGATGACGCCTCAGGGCATCGCAGCTGTCGTGCTGGTAGTCACGCTCCTTGTGGCGCTGGTGCTCTTCTGGAGGCAGCGCCGCGTTGCGCGCCTGAGGAAATGGCGCGAGCTGAGCCCGGAAGAGGAGGTCATGGAGATATTCGACTTCCTGAACTCTCGTTTCAAGCGGCTCAAGCTGATGCGCCCGCCCAACCTCACGCCGCTCGAGCACGCGCTCGCCACCAGGAAGGAGCTCGCTGTCTTTGCCAAGGGCACGGGCGGCGTCGACCTCTTCACGGTCACGCTCATCTACCAGCGCGCCTTCTACGGACAGGCCGCTGTGAGCAGGGAGCAGGTTGAGATGGCCGAGCGCTACTACAGCGCCTTCTTCGCTAACGCACGCAGCTACGTGGGCAAGGTGAAGTGGCTGTGGAAGTTCTGGCGCATGTAGGGGGCTGTTCGATGACGAGAGGTGGAGACAGGTGAACAAAGAGGCTGCACAGAACGCTATGGGCAAGCTGCTGAGCATGCTCCTTTCCCTGGTGCTGGCGCTCGCGGCACTCTGCGCCTGCGGCGTGCTTGGCGGCTGCAAGTACACCGAGGTGCTCACCCATCATGTCGAAGACCCGCAAAGCGGGGTTCTCGACGAGCGCCAGGACCCGGTCTACAAGGAGGTTCCGGGCGCGCCGCTCAACCCCAACTTGACGAGCACGGTCCCTGGCGAGAGCACACGCATCGACGAGCAAACGGCCCAGCTGCCCGTGTATGACGAAAGCGCTGGCGCCAACGGCCTGACCGCCAACCGCCTCTACGACCCGAAGAGCACCCACGACGTCCCCGCCACCCAGGGCATGGTGGCAACGGACAACGAGGGCAAGAGCACAGACGGCAGCGAGCAGGAGGACGAGGGCGAGTCCTCGCAGACAGGTGACGAGGACGAGGGTGCTGCCGCCAGCAGCGAAAAGGAGGGCGAGGAGGAGTCCGACGAGGCGACGGGCGACTCAAACGTCGAGGGCGACGATGCTCAGGGCGGCGACTCTGCAACTGGCGGCCAAGGCGGCAGTGCTGCGATATACGACGACGGCACCTACGAGGAGCTCCCGGAGGCCGTGGGCCATGTGGCCGCGACCGGCCAGTACGCGACCATCGTGCAGATGCTGGCCGGCAGGGGAGGCCTTGTAGCGGCAGACAAGAAGTGGCTGGCTGCCGTCAAGGCCTCCGGCGCATTCAGCGACGAGGACTCCGAGGGCATCTCGGCAATCGCCACCGGATGGACGGGCGACGGCACGGCCTCATCGAGCGCTGACGTCGACGCGATCATCAAGGCGGCGCCGGGTGCGGTGCTGCTCGAGAGCGGCAACAGCTCCCTGAGCGCCAGCCAGCAGAAGGCTCTCACCGAAGCAGGCATCTCTGTGGTCGTCATGCCGGACATCGGCGAGGCAGACACCCCTGACAAAGACGTTGTGAAGGCCGTGCGCCTGGTGGCAGAGCTGCTCAAGGACGCAGACACCACCTACGACGTTGCAGCCATGGCCGAGCTCTATGCAGAGCTGCACGACGAGGCGATACAGAGCTGCCTTGACGCCAACGGCGGCTACAGTGCCAAGTGCATCGCCGGGGATACTCAGGCTTTCATCTACCAGGGGACTAAGAGCACCGGCACGGCCACGACAAACCTCAGCAACAACCGCATCACAACCGCCTTTATCGATAGCTGGTCCACTGCTGTGAGGAGCAACCTGGAGGCTGTGCGCCGCTTCTCTGGGACGACGCTCTACCTGGACGGCAAGCCACTGGACGTGTCTGAAGGGGTGGGGCTCTCAGCGTGCGGCACCACCAAGAACTTCATGCTCCTGGATTACTACCTGCAGGTGAGCGGCGTGGTGAACAACGCCTACGACGTGGCAAAGCCCGCCGTGAGCGAGGGTACCTTGCCGTACCTGGTGATCCCCGGCAGCGGTGAGGACGTGTGCACCAAGGCCGTCACCCAGCGCAGCGCTCCGAGCGCGCTGTGGTACAGCCAGACTGGCTATGGCAGCAGCGACGCCTGGACCACTGTGGGGGATGCCGACTTCCCGGCGCTGATCACCCGCGATGCAGCGATGGCCAAGAAGGTGAAGGCCAGCGCCTCGCGCAGCAACGGCATCTACAACGTCGGGCAGCCCTACGAGGTCTGGGTTGCGCCCAGCGGGCTCAGCGGCTCGTGGGCAGACGGCACGGTTGAGAGCTTCCTCATCGCCCCGTGGGCTTACTGCATGTTCCAGCTCGACAAGGACATGGGCGTGTGCTCGCAGTACGTGGACAGCTTCTACCAGAGCTTCTACCGCTGCAGCTATGAGGATGCTCTGAGCGACTATCAGACGGTGTACGCGGCGAGCTGCCCCGTTGCTGATGAAGCCTGAGAGCTCCCGCTCAGAGCTGCGCGGATCACCAAGAGGTGGGGTTATTCCGCATTATCCTCGGTAGAAAATAATTATTGGGGCTTCTGTTGCTTTTGCAACAGGCCAAACGGGCATCCTCCTCTATTCTCCTCGCTAGGGTATTGAACTCGAAAGAGAATAAACCTACCGGCAATGAAAGGACTGAGCATGAAGATCACCAAGAACTATCTGCGCAACGCGGTTGCAACCGCCACGGCCGGCATGCTGGCGGTGTGCATGTTCCCCGCAAGCGCCCTGGCTGCGTTTGCACCGGACACCAAGGCGCTGAGCGCAGACGGCTATGTCACCGGCGCCTCCCCGCGCCCCGGCGCCCCCGGCCTCGACATGCTGGGCATCACGAACGTCGAGGCAGACCCCACTGGTCTTAAGTGCGCCCTCGGCGAGCAGACCTGGGCCTCTCCCAAGTTCTACATCTGGGGCAGCACCTACTACAACACCAATGCCAACCCCTACCTGACCAACGCCGTCATCAACTACAACGCGGGCTCTGCCATCGCCGCCCCCTCGGCAGTCGCCGGCGGCAACACTGCTGTCCGCACCGAGACCCAGCCCGGCGGCAACCCGGATGCGGGCATCTGCCTCTACGGCGTGCATGACGAGGCCAACGCCCTCTGGGACCTCAAGCCGGACGTCATCAACGGCACCAACGCAGACACCTGCATCTACGCCGGTGACGAGTACAAGGCCGCCTTCCCTGCTGGCTTCGAGAACTACAACCCTGTTGGCGTTCGCTACAACTACAACTCCATCAGCGACATCATCGGCTCCATGTACCGCCTGGCGGCTGCCGCCGACACCGTCGTCGCCCAGAGCAACGGCACCAAGAAGCTGCGCTATGACGAGTCCGCCACCACCATCGCCCAGAACTACGAGGAGTACATCCACGGCCTTCAGGGCTTCATCCTGCAGCAGCTCGAGGCCAACAAGGCCGCCAAGAAGAACGTCGCCATCGTCATGAGCTACGACGAGGCCTCCCAGACCTACACCCTCATGAACGACCAGAGCGGCAGCGCCACCGCACTCCGCTACCTCGAGGTGGTCCAAAACGTTGCCACCAACCTGGGCGACACCTATCCCACCGCCACGCAGGACCAGCTCGCCAAGGCAGACCTGATCATCCTCAACACCACGGTCTCTGACTCCAACAGCATGCTCGGTACCTTCACGTCCAGCATGCAGGCCAAGACCTACTACACCGTCAACGGCAACCAGCAGATCGGCTGCACCTACAGCGTCGCTCGCAACTCCGTCGACAACGCCCAGGACATGGGCCGCATCCTCGGCTGCCTCTACCCCGAGTACATCACCCAGGACGACCTGATCTGCTACTACTACGACGAGTTCTATCACATCCGCTCCGAGGTGCTCGGCGAGCTGCTCGACAACGCAATGGACGGCGTCGTGAACTGGGACGCGACCGGATCTGACCGCACCAACTGGACCGCTGCAGACACCGATGGCTACAGCAAGGCATCCGTCCAGGCCAAGCTCGACCTGGGCACCGCGTGGATCGCTAAGAACGCCGCCACAGTCAGCAGCACCATGGCGCTTGAAACCAAGGCTGACGGCAGCACCTTCGTCTCCATCAGCGCCAGCGACTACACCGCCCTGAGCAAGGCTGTCAAGAGTGCCCAGACCATCAAGGTGACGCCTACCACCAAGACCCTCAAGAACAACAAGAAGCGTACCTACACCCTCAAGGTCACGGGCAACGTGGGTGCCTTGAGCTACTCCGTCACCAGCGCCGCCAAGAAGGCCGGTGTGAGCGTGGGCGCCAAGGGCAAGGTCACTGTCAAGAAGGGCACCAAGGCGGGCACGTACAAGATCACCGTGAAGGCCGCCGCCACCAGCCTGGCCAAGGCCGCTACCAAGACTGTCAAGGTCAAGGTCACGAAGTAGGCAGGTTGACGTGAGGGATCATTCAAAGCATATCGTCCTCACCACCGAGGAGGCTGTACGGCGGGCGCTGGAGGCTTCCCGCGCCCTGCCCGTGGCGGAGATGGTGCCGGTTGAGCAGGCCCTGGGGAGGGTGCTCGCCGAGGACGTCCACTCGAAGGTAACCGCCCCGAGCCTGCTTTCGAGCAGGATGGACGCGGTGGCGCTCCATTGGGAGGACGTCAAGGACGGCATCCCCAGCGATGCGGGCTCGTGGGAGCGCGGGGTCCAGTGGGACTTCGCCAACACGGGCTGTCCCCTGCCCGAGGGCTTCGACACCGCCCTGCGCATCGAGGAGGTCGAGATCTCCTTTGCTGCAGACGGCTCAGAGCAAATCGCCTTCAAGAGCGCGCCCAAGGAGCAAGGCGAGGGCACCTCGGCGGTTGGCAGCAGGCTCGTGCCAGGGCAGCTGCTCGCTCAAAAGGGCAACGTGCTCACCCCGCTGCTCCTTGCAGCGGTTGTGAGCGGCGGCAACACCGAGGTACCCGTTGCCGTCAAGCCCAAGGTCGGCTTCATCCCAACAGGCAACGAGCTCACAGCGCCTTCTACCGAGCCGCCCCTCGGCAAGACCATCGACACCAACTCAACGCTCATCTCCTCGCAGATCAGGGAGTGGGGCGGGGAGCCGGTTGTTCATGAGATCATCCCGGACGACTACGAGCTCATCAAGCGCACCATCCTCGAGATGTGCGCGGTATGCGACATCGTTGTCATCAACGCCGGCAGCTCCAAGGGCAGCGACGACTGGACTATGGAGATCTTGGACGAGATCGGCCAGGTCATCAACCACGAGACCAACCACGCGCCCAGCAAGCACAGCGCGTACGCGGTGGTGGCAGACACGGTTGTCGTGGGCATCAGCGGCCCTGCGGGCGGTGCGGCCTTCACGAGCGAGTTCTACCTCAAGCCGTTGATTTGCCGCGCGCTCGGCCTCGAGCCCTACCCGCCCGCAGTGCCGGCGCGCCTGGCAGCACCGTTCCCGGCGGGCCGCAAGCCCGGCATGGGCCCCAAGAGCGGCTCCAAGAAGGCCGTGCCGGAGAAGTTCTACTTCATCCGCCACATGGCAACGCGCATCGCCGAGGACGGCGTGCTCGAGGTCGAGCCAGTCGAGATGGGCTGCCCGCTCGAGCAGAACCGCGCTGGGGCCTACTACTCGCTTGACCGCGACGCCCAGGAAGCGCCCGCTGTGGGCAGCATGATCCAGGTCCACCTGCGCTGGCCGTATAAGCTTTCGTAACCTCGCTCCTCTCTTTCCCTGTGTATGCCCCGCTCGGCGCTTTTGCTGAGCGGGGCAACCCGTAACACGGAGGGCCTGTTGAAGGTTGTACTGTCCAAGAACAGGGGTTTGGCGGCGTTTGCTGTCCAAAAGTGCCGGTTAGGCGGCGTTCGTAAAAGTACAAATACCGCCAAACGCCCATTCTTGGACAGCAAACGCCGCCTAATGCCACATCTTGGACAGTGCGCTACGCTGATGAGCGAGCCACCGCACGCAAGACGATAGTCTGGGAGGTTCCACAGATGGGAAGCGTTACCGCTGAGCTGACATTCGACCCCGATGACGCGCGCTTTGACGGTGTGGCGCTGCTGGAGGGCATCCCGCGCGAGAAGCATCGCGCTGTGCTGCGCTGCCTGCACACCACCTGCAGGGAGGTAGCGGTGGGGGAGAGCCTGCTCGCCAACGTGCCGCCGCAGGCCAGTCGCTACCTGGTGAGCGGGCTGGCCCTGGTGCAGCGACTGGACGAGGACGGCAACCGCTCCATACTCTGCGTGTACAAGGAGGGCTCCGTGGTGGCAGGCGAGCTGCCCGGCGGCCTGTTCATGCAAGACGACATCGACATCGTGGCGGCCGAGCCTTGTCTGGTGCTCGACTTCTGCATCAACGCCGAGGTCGAGGCTTGTGCCTGCTGCGTGAAGTACGTCAACCAGATCCGCGGCAACGTGATCCGCGCGCTCAACAGCATGAGCGCCCTGCTGCTGAGCTACATGACCGTCCTCAGCTGCCGCACCATACGCGAGAAGATCCTGGCCTACCTCAAGCTCCTTGCCCAGCAGCAGGGCAGCAACGAGTTCACGCTCTTCTTCAACCGTCAGGAGCTGGCGGACTTCCTGCAGGTCAACCGCAGCGCGCTCTCGCGCGAGCTCTCTGCGCTCAAGGCGCAGGGCGTCATCGACTTCAACAAGAACAGCTTCAAGCTGCTGTAGCGGGCGCTTGGGCAGGGGAGGGCGCGCGGTATGCTGAGCGCTGGCATCGACATAGGCTCCAAGACCGTCAAGTGCGTGCTGCTGGACGAGGGCGGCGTGCTGTTGTGGAGCAGTTACGCCCCGCACAACGGGCGCGTGCGCGCGCAGCTGGCGGAGCTTGTGGGGCAGCTGGAGGAGCGCTGCGCCGGGCAGCTG
>JBJEHN010000020.1:28311-40801 GCA_051876105.1 Coriobacteriales bacterium
GGGCAGCTGGAGGAGCGCTGCGCCGGGCAGCTGCTGGAGCTGGGGTTCACCGGATCTGGGGCGCTGGGCTTGGCGCGCGAGCTGGGGCTGCCCCACGTGCAGGAGGTGGTCGCGGCGCGCAGCGGCGTGCAGGCCCAGGGTGTGAGGGCAGACGCCTTCATCGAGCTGGGCGGTGAGGACGCCAAGCTCGTCTACCTGGCCCCGCCGGTGGAGCAGCGCATGAACACCAGCTGCGCCAGCGGAACGGGCTCGTTCTTGGAAGACGTGGCCCAGCTCATGGGCGTGGGGATGGGGCAGCTCGACGAGCTGGCGGCGGCTGGCAGCCCGCGCTTTGCCATAGCCTCGCGCTGCGCGGTCTTCGCTGCGCGCGACCTGAAGCCCCTGCTGGCTGCCGGAGAGCCGCGCTGCGACGTTGCTGCCAGCGTGTTCCAGGCGGTGGTGGACCAAACCCTGGGCACCCTGGCCTGCGGGCGCCCCGTCGAGGGCACCGTGCTCTTCCTGGGCGGGCCCATGGAGCACCTGCCGGCCCTGGTGGAGCGCTTCTGCAGCAGCCTGGGGCTTGCGCCCGGCCGCGGCGTTAAACCCGCAAACGCCCAGCTCATGCCGGCCTGGGGTGCTGCCCAGGAGGCCGCCAGCCGCGGGGCGGGCCCCCAGGATGTCGGCGAGCTGCTGGAGCGCGTGCGCGCATGCGCCCTGCAGGCCCCGGCCGAGGCCGCTGTGCACGAGCCGCCGCTCTGCGCGCTGCGGGAGGCCCTGGTGCCCGGGGTGGACGAGCAGCTCGAGCGCGTGCCCCTGGGGGAGGCGGCCGCTCCGCTCTACCTTGGCGTCGACGCGGGCTCCACCACGCTCAAGATCGCGGCGATCGACGCGCGCGGCAGGCTCTGCCACAGCGCCTACGAGCCCGCTCCCGCGCAGATGCGCGAGGCCGCCAGCGGGATGCTTGCCGAGCTGCGCGCGGCCTGGGCTGCTGCGCACGGGGGCGCGGAGCTGCCCGTGGGGCGCATGCTGGCCTGCGGCTACGGCGAGGAGGTGCTGCGCGAGGCCCTGGGTGCAGACAGCGTGATCGCCGAGACCGCCGCCCACCTGGAGGGTGCGCTGGCGCTCTTCCCCCAGGCGAGCTTTGTGCTCGACATCGGCGGCCAGGACATGAAGGCCCTGTGGGTGCAAGGTGGGCAGCTGGACCGCACGGCAGTGAACGAGACCTGCTCGAGCGGCTGTGGCGCCTTCATGAGCAGCGCTGCCGCCAGCCTGGGGCTGGGGATGCAGGAGCTGGATGCCGCAGCCCTGGCGGCGCGCGATCCCGTCGACCTTGGCGCACGCTGCACGGTCTTCATGCGCAGCCGCGTGCGCGCCGCCCAGGAGCAGGGCGCCAGCGTGGCCGACATCGCCGCCGGCGCCGCCCATGCGGTGGCGCGCAACGCCCTGCGCCGCCTGATCGGGCCCAAGCGCCTGGGCACGCTGGGCGAGCACGTGGTGGTGCAGGGCGGCGCCTTCGCATCTGACGCCGTGCTCTGCGCCTTTGCCCAGGAGCTGGGGCGGCCCGTGCTGCGCAGCAGCCTCGCCCCGCTTGCAGGTGCCCTGGGCGCAGCCTGTGCGGCGCGGCGCCAGGCCCTGCAGGGGCAGGCTGCGCGCCCGCGCGAGGAGGCGCCCAACGTCATCGCCTTCCAGCAGCGGCTGCTCTGCTCCTACCGCAGCTTCAGCGGCACCGGCCCCCGCGGGCAGTGCACGGTGGGCTTTGTGCCCGCGCTCAACTGCTACGAGGCCCTGCCCTTCTGGCACCGCCTCCTGCGCGAGCTGGGCTTTTCCGTGTTGCTGCCGGTGGACTGCGCTGGGTTCGAGCCCACCCAAACGCAGGTGAGCGCCACCCTGCCCTCAGACACCGTCTGCCTGCCCGCCCAGCTCACGCACCGCATGTGCCTGCAGCTGGCTGCCGGCGGCGCCAGCTGCCTGCTGGCCCCCAGCTTCGAACGCGCCTTCCACTGCGCGGTGTCTTCCGAGTACGCGCTGGTGCTCGAAGACGCCCTGGCGCCCGTGCTGGGAGGCGTGCCCGTCTACGCGCCCAACGTGCTTAGCTTCGCTCCCAAGCGCTTCATGAAGAAGGACGAGGCCAAGCAGGCGCTGTTCGCCTTCCTGCAGGGCCTGTCCCCAGCCGAGCAGCCGTTGGAGTGGGCCGAGTACGCCGCTGCGCTCGAGGCCGCCTGGGAGGAGCAGCAGGCCTTCACCGCCCAGGTGGAGGAGGCCGGCGCCCGCGCCCTGGAGTGGGTGCACGCGCACCCGGAGCGCCACGGGGTTATCGCCTGCGGGCGCAGCTACCACACCGCCCCGCAGCTGCTCAACGGGCTGGACGAGCTGCTGGCCGAGCAGGGCTTTGCGGTGATCGCGCCCATCGCGGTCGACAAGCAGGCCCGCAGCGCGCGTGGCCCGCTGGTGGACAAGCGCCACAACGAGTCGATCGAGGCCGTGTGGCGTGCGGCCAAGCACTTCCTGGGCTATGCGGCGCTTGCCGTGCAAGACGAGCAGCTCGAGCTCGTCTGCCTGCAGAGCTTCGGCTGCGGCATGGACGCCGTGAGCTTGGCAGACGTCGAGCGCTTGCTCGAGGAGCACGGCAAGCCCTTCACCCTCATCAAACTGGATTCAAAGTGCGACCCCGCCCACACGCGCATCCGCCTGCGGGCGCTGGCGGATTCTGTGCGCTCGCGCAAGCGCAGCGGCATGCAGGCCCCGCAGCTCGACGCCGAGAGCCTGCTCGGCGGCGTCTCGCGTTCCCAAGACCTCGCCTTCAAGACCGACGAATACGAGCGGCTCTTCGCCAGCGTGCTGCCCTTCGAGGGGCTGTGCGCCGAGGACGTCGACTACGCGGTGCGCAAGGTGCCGGCAGACATGTGCGGCACCGCAGCCCTGCTGGCCGCGTACGCCATCCGCCGCGCGGGCCAGCACCCGGCCGCGCAGATCGAGCTGCCCGACTGCTGCGAGCTCTGCCTCACAAACGCCGTGCAGCATCTCATGCTCATGGAGGGCCTGGTGAACCCCGTGTGCTGGAGCGCCGCGCCACAGTCCCTGCCTTACGAGCTTGCACAACTCGGCGCCGCCTCCGCTCGCGCGCCCCAGCAGCTCGCGGATAGGGCAGCACGAGTAGGGGAGGGCTCTGCCGGCAGCGAGCAGCGCGCGCGCCGTGTGGGGATTGCGGGCAACCCGCTGCTGCTCTTCGACAACTACGCCAACCAGGGCCTTGCAGACGCGGTACTCGAGCATGGCTTCGAGCTCTGCCTGCCCGCGCCGGACAGCTGGTTCAGCGACCCCCAGCACTACCTCCCGCAGCTGCAGAGCCTCTACGAGCAGGGTGTGCGCCAAGTGCTGTGGCTGCAGAGCTTCTGCTGTCTCAAGGCCCATGTGCATGTGCATGGAGCGCTGCCCAGCTTGCGCAGGCGCTTTCCCGGGATGGAGCTCAGCGTGATAGAGCTCGACCCGCAGGCCAGCCCCCTCAACGCCCACAACCGCCTCCTCCTCGCGCTCGAATCCCAGCGCATCCACGATCACGGCGGGCAACTCCCACCTGTGGCGGACCCTCGTCGAGGGGTACTGCAACATCGGCGGGCGAGGGCACTGCGCTAACAACCCGTGCGGGGGGCTAATGGCTTGTTAATTGCGAACACATAGAGTGCACAGCGCTACACTCGAACACAAAGGGAATCACACAGCGGGAGGCAAGCGTGGCGGGCAAGCTTATTTTGCACATCGGCACCCACAAGACAGGCACGACGACGCTCCAAAGCGTCCTCAACCTCAACCCGGCGGCCCTCGCCGCCAACGGCATTGTCTATCCCAAGCTTTCGCTGAAGTGGGAGCACGCCGCCCTCAACCGCAACGCCTACTGGCTCAACATGGCCGCGCTCGAGCGCATCGGCTCCACTGGCCTGCAGGAGCCCGAGAAGATCGGCCCCTGGCGCGAGCTGTGCTCGGCCGCCCTTGCCGAGGACAAGACCGTCCTGCTCTCCGATGAGCGCATCTGGTTTAACGCCACCAAGAAGGGCTATTGGGAGGCCATGCGCGCCATCATGCAGGAGGTGGGCGTCACAGAGGTCAAGCTCGTCCTCTACCTGCGCCGCCAGGATTTGTTCGCCGAGTCCCTGTGGGCGCAGTTCGTCAAGACGGGGCGCATGCAGGTATCTCTGAGCGAGTACATCGCGCGCGAGAAGATCGTAAAGGTCTGCAACTACGCGGCTGGCGTCAAACGCATCCAGGAGGTCTTTGGCGCGGAGAACCTGATCATCCGCGTGTACGATCGCTCGCTGCTGGCCGGTGGGGACACAGCGGAGGACTTCCTGCGCACTATCGGCATCGAGGACACAAGAGCCTTCACCTGGCCGGAAGAGGCCAAGAACCCCAGCCTCACCCCCACGATGACCGCCGTCAAGCTGCAGTTCAACCGCTCTGAGCGCTACCGCGAGGTCGAGAAGGACTTCCTCAGCAAGCACGCGCTGCTCGTTTCCGCGCATGACGAGGAGCGCAAGGGCAGCTTCCTCACGCCGCAGGAGCGCCAGAGCTTCCTGGGGCAGTACGCGCAGGGCAACGAGTGGATCGCCCGCAGCTGCCTGGGTAGCGAGGACGGCCTGCTCTTCCCCGTGAAGGAAGGCGAGCTGGAGCGCCCCGCCTTCGAGCTCGACCCGCTCAAGGTGGCCCTGCTCAGCTGCGAGGTCATGGCCAGCGTTGCCTCTGCGGAGCGTGAGCAGCGCATCAAGGAGACCACCAAGCTCAACAAGCGCATCGACCGCCTCCACGGCCTGGAAGACGCGCGCAAGGCCCCGTTCTCCCAGCGCCTGAAGACCGCCCTCCGCATCCTCCTCGGCCGCTAACCCTCTGCTCATCGCGGCGGCGTCTTGCGGTATAGTCGGTTGGTACGTTAACCGACATGGGAGCTTCACACCGCCGTTATGAGAGTGCTCGCCCTACTCCTGCGCATGCTTGCCGCCGTGCTGCGCCTGCTGCCCTGCAAGCGGCGCGTGGCGCTCATGTCGCGGCAGTCCGGCAAGCTCTCGCTCGACTACCGCTTCTTGGAGCGCGAGCTCAAGGCGCGCCTGGGCGAAGGGGCCGTGATCACCTGCCTGTGCGAGCCAGAGACAAAGAACAAGCTCGACTTCTTCACCGGCACGCTGCGCCAGCTGGTGCTGGCCTGCACCTCCAGGGTCGTCGTGGTCGACGGCTACAACCCCGCTGTCTGCATCCCGCCGCGCCGCCGCGGCACTACCGTCATCCAGATGTGGCACGCCTTAGGCGCCGTCAAGCGCTTTGGCTACCAGAGCATCGACACCCCGGCCGGCCGCAGCAGCCAGCAGGCGCGCGCGGCCCGCATGCACGAGAACTACAGCGCCGTCATCGCCAGCGGGCCGGGCGCCGTGCCCGCCTATGCTGAGGCCTTCAACTACCCGCCCAGCGCCGTGCTGCCCCTGGGCCTGCCGCGCATGGACTACTTGCTGGACGAAAACCCCCGCTCAGAGCGCCGCAAGCGCATGGAGGCCCTGCGCAAGGCGCACCCCGTGCTGCGCAACGGCAAGCTCAACATCGTCTATGCGCCCACGCTGCGCAAGGGCGCGGGCTACGAGGGCTGGATCCCGGTCTACCTGGGCGCGCTGGCGCAGGCCTGCCCGGCCGAGCGCGCCAACCTCATCTTCGCCGGCCACCCGCTCGACCGCGCGGCCGGCGCGCAGGTGGCGCGCGAGCACGAGTGCGTGCACGTGCTGGAGGGGGCTGCGACCATCGACCTGCTGGGCCTGGCGGACTGCGTGATCACCGACTACTCGGCCGTGGGCTTTGAGGCGGGCTTGCTGGGCAAGGACACCTGCTGCTACGCCCCGGATTTGGAGGCCTATGCAGCCTCGCCGGGGCTCAACTTCGACATCGCAGGCGGTGAGCTGGGCTTTAGCTCCACAGACGCGGCCGCGGTCATGGCCGTGGCCTTGGGAGACGACCCCCAGGCGCCGCAGTACTTCCAGCGCTTCCACGCCTTCTGCGCCAGCTACTTCAGCGGCATAGGCCCCGGCAGCACCCAGCGCATAGCCGCCCTCATAGAGTCCGCCCTGTAGGTTATTCGTCGGCTACGTCTTTGTCGCTGACGTACTTGATGCCGTCTTTGACGATCTTCTCGTAGTACTTGAGGCCCTCAGCATAGTAGCTGTCGTAGGCGGCGTCTCCGCGGTGGTCCTCAAGGCCGTAGGTGCCCTTCAGGTACTCCGCAAAGTAGGTGGTGTACTTCTCGCAGCCCAGGTAGTTGACGTGGTTCTTGTTGTAGAAGTCTGTCTCCCAGGTGATGTCGAGCGTGCTGTACATCTGCGGCGTGTTGAAGTTGAAGAGCGTGTAGCCGCGCTGGTTGATGATCTGCTCCATGCGGTTGAGGGCGGCGTACTCGTCCTCGCTCAGGATGGAGTAGGGAGAAAGCACGAACAGCACCTGTGCGTCTAAGGTGTCTGCAAAGTCGATCAGCTCGACCAGGTCCTCTTCGGAGCCCGGGTCGAGCGAGCCCACGCGCGAGGTGTAGACAGACGGCTGCTGCGGCGCCTGCGTCACGGTGGGCTTGCCGGCCACGAAGCCCTGCGAGGTGTTGTAGGGCTCCTTGAGCAGGAAGTCGTCTTCTGTGAGGTCGCGCTCGATGAAGCGGTCGTGGTAGCGCAGGATGGGGATGTAGTAGTTGTAGATGGAGTCGTTGGCGGCGCCAGGCATGTCCATGGCCAGCTCGTACTCCATGAAGTCATCGATCATAGAGCGGCGGTTGGGGCTGTCCTTCTTCAGGCCGTCGATGGTGAAGCGCGCCGCGCCCTCCGTGAGCGCCTCCTCGCCCTTGCGCAGGTTGCGCAGCTCGAAGATGTAGAGCTCCGGGCTCTGGGTGGTCTGGATCTCGCGGACGATCTCGTCATAGAACATGATGGGGGTGCTCGCCGCGCCAAAGTCGAAGACGGCGATGCCCTGCTGCTCGTAGCCCAGCGGGCAGTTGTAGTAGCGGCTGGTGGCGCTCGAGCCGATGTAGGCGACGTCGATGTAGTCTGCGGGCAGGTCGTAGAAGGCGTTCCACATGCCCTTGTTCTGCTTGGTGCCCTTGAAGTCGACCACCATGTTCAGGTAGACGAAGATCGACGCCGCCAGTACCAGGAAGATCAGGGTGCTGATCACCGCGACGAGCTTGCCGGGCCCCTTCTTGGGGGCTGGCGCGCTTGCTGTTGACTCTGCTGCTTGTGTCTGCTGTTCCATGGATCCTCTGCTGTGGGCTGTGTTGAGATTCGTAACCTCGTATTCTAATCTGCATCCGCGGCCCTGCGGTTAAAGCTCCTGCAAAATGCCTCGAAAGGCTAGTCGAAGTAATGGCGGGAGTGGACCATGGCGGTGGTGAGGTCGGTGGTGTGGGCCACGAAGAAGACGGTGCTGTAGTCGTCCTTGGCAAAGGTCTCCTCAAAGCTGCGGTTTTTGCTTTCGTTGAAGAGGTCGTTGGAGCGGTAGAGCTTCTTGAACTGCAGCGCCAGCGGGCGCGAGATGGCGCCGCCGTAGGAGTCGCTCACCAGCAGTGCCTTGCCCTGCGCGCCGGGGCTGGAGTTGGTGAACGTGGCCACCTGCTTGACGGTGTTGAAGTAGCGCGCGTGGAAGACGTAGGGCTTGTCCGGCGCGCTGTACTCCGTGAAGCGCGTGTGGTCGTTGCCGTCTGCCACCTTGCCGCTGGCGTACTTGATCGTGAGCTGGCTGAAGTCGTAGTCCAGGTCGAAGACCTCCTCGCCGATCGGGTCCAGGCCGGCGCGGGCGTTGGTGCCGATGGAGCGGTAGTCCTCAAAGCCGGCGATGGGCGCGGTGGCGGTGCCCAGCGGCTCCCAGCCCAGCTCGGCGCCGATGGTGTTGCGCGCCTGCACGGCCCCCAGGATGTTCCAGTGGTGGTCTGTCTTGAAGAAGTTGGCGTAGTAGTCCTCGGTGCTCGCGTAGCTGTCTGTGAGCAGGAGCAGGTTGTCGATGCCCGCCAGCTGCTCTTCCAGCACGGCCATGACCTCCTGCGGCGTGGCCAGGTTGCTCATATACTCGTAGAGCGGGCTTGCACCGGGCGTGCTCTTGCCTGGCACCAGGTACATGACGAAGGTGGTCTCCGGGTGCTGCTTTGCCTTCTTGGCCAGGCCCTTGGCGAACTTCTTGAGGTGCCGCCAGAAGCCCTCGCCTTTCTCTTCGGGGATGTAGCTCACCGCGCCCTGCTGCGGCAGCTCCACGTAGCCGGAGCCGTAGTAGGTGTGGTAGCACTCGAAGCCGGCTGCCAGGTTGGCGGTGGCGATGCCCTGGCGCTGCAGCCCCGCGCTGGCCAGCAGCAGGCTGTCGTGAAAGGGGACGAACGAGCCAAAGCCCTTCTCCACCAGGTCGCGCGCGCCGTCGGCAAACTCACGGTCTGTGAGCACCGCGGCCGGGTCCTCCTTGAGCTCGTCCAGGCTGACGGCGGGGTGGTTGCCGCCGGAGAGGTAGTTGTCTGCGCTGAAGACGCCCGGTGCCAGCTGGCTCAGCGCGGCGTTGGCGCCGGCGCTGCAGCAGATGAGGGCGAATGCGGCGATGAAGGCTATGCGGTGAAAGCTGCTCATGCGTGGGGTGCGTTTCTCTTAGAACTGGAAGTAGATGAAGGGGTTGTAGGTGCCGGTGAGCACAGAGGCGATCGAGATGACGAACAGCGCCAGCAGCGCCAGGTCTGCCAGCGCCTGGACGGCTGCCACCGCGCGTGCCCGTCGCCCGTCTGCGGGGGTGCATTCCATGGCGCACAGCTCACGGGCCTCGATGGTCTTGATGTGGGCGGTGCAGCCCGGCGCGCATGCCGGCAGCGCCTGCTCGCCCTGAACCCACGCGCGGATGCGGCCCCAGGCCCACGGCACCAGCGGCGTGCTGGCGGCGATGCACACGATGAAGACGGGCCAGTACTCCCAGGCTGTGAGCTCCCACATGGTGGATGAGCCCGTCAGCCCGAACACCCCGAAGAGCGCCTGCAGGTACTCCCACATCTGCGCTTCTGGCACCCAGAAGATGAGCCAGCCGAACACGAAGGCCACGATGGTGTAGAGGTGGCGCAGCGGGGAGGGCAACTTTTCCAGCGCCTTGCCCCAGAGCAGCTTCTCGCAGATCAGCAGCACGCCGTAGTACACGCCCCAGGCGATGTAGTGCCACGCCGCGCCGTGCCACAGGCCTGTGATGGCCCACACGACGGAGGTGTTGAGCACCCAGCGCGCCGTGCTCACGCGGCTGCCACCCAACGGGATGTAGATGTAGTCGCGGAAGAAGGTGTAGAGGCTGATGTGCCAGCGGCGCCAGAACTCACCCACGCTCTTGGCGATGTAGGGGTAGTTGAAGTTGCGCAGGTACTCGAAGCCCATCATGCGGCCCAGGCCGATTGCCATGTCTGAATAGCCGGAGAAGTCGAAGAAGATCTGGAAGGTGTAGGCGATGAGCCCCGCCCAGGCGCCCACGAGGCCGACCTCCGCGCCGCCGGCGGCGAGCATCTTGTCTGCCAGGATGGCGCAGACGTTCGCCAGCAGCACCTTCTTGGCCAGGCCCACGATGAAGAGCCGCGCCCCGCTGTGGAAGCGCTCGAGGGTCTCGCGCCGGTTGAGGATCTGGTCTTGGATGGTGGAGTAGCGCACGATGGGGCCGGCGATGAGCTGGGGGAAGCAGGCGATGTACATCCCTAAGTAGAGGATGCTCTTCTGCGGGGGCACGTCGCCGCGGTAGACGTCGATGACGTAGCTCAGCGCCTGCAGGGTGTAGAAGCTGATGCCGATGGGCAGCGGCAGCTCCATGTTGGGGACGAGCTGACTGCCGAGCAGCGCGTTGAGGTTGTCGGCCAGGAAGCCCTCGTACTTGAAGAAACCGATGACGGCCACGTTGAAGACCACGGCAACGGCCAGCAGCACCCTGCGGCGCGGCGTGGCGGCAGGCTGCCCTTCGCCCGGCGAGCCCAGCGCGATGGCGATGCCCCAGTTAACCAGAATGCTCGCGATCATCAGCAGCACGTAGACCGGCTCGCCCCACGCGTAGAAGCACAGCGAGACAACGAGCAGCCACACGTTGCGCGCCCTGCGGCTGCGCAGGATGAAGTAGACGATGAGCGTCAGCGGCAAGAAGGCGAAGAGGAATGTGGATGACGAGAAAACCATAACGCAGTGATTATATTCGTATAAACTACGGCTTCTAGTACGAATCGGAAGAACGGCAGCAAGAAGCCACTTAATCTGCGTTTAATCTTACACCAGTCGATGCAGCCGCAGGGCCCGCAGGCCCGCGCGTTTGGTTGTTCTTTGATGCCAAAAACGGCCCTGTGGTTGTTCTATTCAGCTGAAAGAACAACCACAGGGCCAAAACCGAAGGGGAAACAACAACCGAACGGCATGGGGGCGCCGGGGCACAGGCCGGGGCGCCAGGGGGTTAGCAGCAGCCGCCTCCGCAGGCGCAGCCACCCGCGGCTTCGCCGTCGGCGGCGTAGGGGATGTTGCCGCAGCCGGGGAAGGGGCCGTAGTGCACGCTGCGGCAGCCGTCGATCTTGAAGGCCCTGCCGTAGCGGGTGTCCTGCACCATGGCGCAGGAGTTGCCGCAGACCTCCAGCGGCACGTCCGTGTAGAAGCGGTGGTGGTCGTCGAGGTCGAAGAACTGGTTCATGCCGGGGATGCTTCCCTGGTAGGTGGCCACCTGGTTGTACTGCTCGCAGATGTCCTCGAGCTTGTCGGGCAGCTTGAAGGCGCGCACCGTGCGCGAGTAGAACTCGTAGCTCTCGACCTTGGCCGCGATCTCTTCGTTGTCGATGGAGGAGCGGCAGGTGGAGGTGTAGCGGAAGTCCTCCCAGCCCACGCGGCGCATCATGCGGCGGAAGTCCTCGATGTACATGGCGCCGCTGATGCACTCGCCGCGCAGCACCGGGTCCTCGGCCAGCTCGCGCGGGATGCGGCGGTTGGCGAACACGTCAGAGAAGTAGAGCTCGCCGCCGTACTTCAGCACGCGCCAGATCTCCTGGAAGACCTGCTCCTTGAAGGGGGAGAGGTTGATCACGCAGTTTGAGATGACCACGTCCACGCTGCCGTCCTCGATGCCCAGCGCGGCGAGGTCCTCGATGTAGCCCTGCTTGAACTCCACGTTGCTGCGCTCGTAGCCGAAGGTGCGGGCCACCTCGGCGCGGTACTTCTCGCCCACGGCCAGCTGGTCTGCGTTCATGTCCACGCCGATGACGCGGCCCTGCGGGCCCACGAGCTTGGAGCAGACGAAGACGTCGCGCCCGGTGCCGCAGCCCAGGTCGAGCACGGTGCAGCCCTCAAGCAGGGGAGGGATGGGGCTGCCGCAGCCGTAGAAGCGCTCGCAGATCTCTGCAGGCAGCTCGGCGATGATCTCGCGCACGCCGCGCGGCGCCCCGCAGCTGGTGCACACCTTGGTCTTGAGGTCGCCCGAGGACTTCAGCGCGCTGTAGTACTCCCTGACCTGCTCACGAATGTCGCTCATTGTTTCTCCTTTGCTGAATACAGTGCTGTGGCTATGCTACTCCGTAATTTGGGTGCTGAGCTGGGGGGTTTCCACGCGAGAAGCACGGTTGACCAGCTCGAGCTGCCCGGGCTTGCTCTCTGCGGCGGCCTTGTGCATGGGCGCCAGGACAAAGCGGTAGAGCAGCGCTGCCAGCGCGGCGCCAGCCAGGGGGCCAACCGTGTAGACCATCCACACGTTGAAGGCGTTGGTGCCAAAGGCAACGGTCTTCCAGCCCACCATCATGGCGAGCACGCGGGGCATGAGGTCACGGGCGGGGTTGAGGCCGGCGTTGGTGAGCGGGCCGATGACGCAGATCAGGACCGAGACCGTGAGGCCGATGAACAGCGGTGCGATGAGGCGGCTGGGGCGCCCGGTGTTGAAGTGGTCGGTCATCAAGAAGATGACGCTCACCAGGACGAAGACGCCAAAGCCCTCGGCGAACATCGCGCCCTGCAGCGAAAGCAGCGCGCTGGAGGTGTTGGGGTAGACCTCGGCCCAGATGGTGGCGGCCGTGCCGATGGAGTTGGTGGACATCGTCAGGCCGGAGAGTGCCAGGTTCTTGGCCACGCTTTCCGCGAAGAGGATCCACAGCGCGCCCGCGGCTAGGAAGGCGCCGATGCACTGGCCCGCCAGGTAGATGGGCAGCTCGCGCCATTTGGTGCGCCCGGCGATGCACATGGCCAGGGTGACGGCGGGGTTAAAGTGCGCGTCGCTGAGGTTGCGGGTCATGTAGATGCCCAAGGCAATTGCGATGCCCCACACCAGGCCCACCTGGCCGGGGCCGGTGAGCGAGCCGTACAGGGTGGCGGTTGCTACGGCGCCGATGCCAAGGAAGCACATCATGAAGGTGCCGATGATCTCTCCGGTGATCAGTCTTGCGATATTCATTGCTGTTCTCGTCTTTCAGTCATGGGGAGTGCCTCATGTCTGAACCTCTCACTTATTAGCATAATGCAAATAGCAGCAACACAACCACTATTTTTTTAAA
>JBJEHN010000021.1:0-40778 GCA_051876105.1 Coriobacteriales bacterium
GCTTGGCGAGCCGCCTACGCGCGCTTTACGCCCAATGAATCCGGATAACGCTCGCTCCCTACGTATTACCGCGGCTGCTGGCACGTAGTTAGCCGGAGCTTCTTCTGCAGGTACCGTCAGTGTCTTCCCTGCTGAAAGCGGTTTACAACCCTAGGGCCTTCGTCCCGCACGCGGCGTTGCTGCGTCAGGGTTTCCCCCATTGCGCAAAATTCCCCACTGCTGCCTCCCGTAGGAGTCTGGGCCGTGTCTCAGTCCCAATGTGGCCGGTCGGTCTCTCAACCCGGCTACCCATCGTCGGCTAGGTGGGCCTCTACCCCGCCTACTACCTAATGGGCCGCGACCCCATCCCCGACCGCCAGGGCTTTCCCCTCCCCGGCATGCGCCGGAGAGGGAGTATCCGGTATTAGCATGGCTTTCGCCAGGTTATCCCGGTGTCGGGGGCAGGTTGGTCACGTGTTACTCACCCGTTCGCCACTCTACTGACCGCCGAAGCGGCTTTCTCGTTCGACTTGCATGTGTTAGGCACGCCGCCAGCGTTCATCCTGAGCCAGGATCAAACTCTCCGTTCGAAGCGGGGGTGCTTGAGGGCCCCCTCGTCAAACAAGCTGATTCCCGGTGTGGAAGTGTTGTCTATCCATCCGGACCGCCGCACTCGGCGTGCGGCGCATAAAGATAAATGTAAAAGATAGGAATGACGGGAGTCTCTCTTTCCGACTCCCATGTGTCCATCCGAACAACTCGTTGGCATATCACAATCTACCGTTTGTTCACTTTGTGTGGACAGTATCCGGTTCTCAAGGTCCCCGCGGGCCCGCTGGCCCGCGCCCTCCGCCCGTTCGGGAATCGCTCCCTCCCGTGCGGCGCGAGTGAGTATATTACGCTCACCCCTGGTCGCTGTCAACAGGTGATTTCAGATTTTTTTGAAATCACCTGTTGACAGCAGCGCTCTCGATCAGAGAGCGCACTGCGCCAAGCTTCTTCTCTACCATAGATTAGAAGGGAAGATGGTGGAGATGAGGGGGCTCGAACCCCCGACCCCCACGTTGCGAACGTGGTGCTCTCCCAGCTGAGCTACATCCCCATCTGGCGCGAGTAGGTATTGTACACCTGAAACAGCAAAAGGACCCCGGAAATCCAGAGTCCTTTTGAGTCTTGCATATAAAAGCCCAAACGGCTGCTAGGCGGCAAACTCCAGGGCAGCAGGTGCGCCGTTTGTGACGCAGTCCTCGTCGATCACAACGCGGACCACCTGGCGCTCCTCGCTGGGCAGCGTGTACATGGTGTCCTGCAGGACGCGCTCGCAGATGCTGCGCAGGCCGCGGGCGCCGGTGCCGTGCTTGATGGCCTCGGCCGCGATGGCGCGCAGGGCCTCCGGCGTGACCTCCAGCTCCGCACCCTCGAAGCCGATGATGCGGCGGTACTGCTTGATCAGCGCGTTCTTGGGCTCTGTGAGGATGCGGACCAGGTCCTCCTCATCCAAGTCCTTGACGTTGGAGATGACGGGCACGCGGCCCACGAACTCCGGGATCATCCCGAACTTGTTGAGGTCCTCAGGCAGCACCTGCTCCAGCAGCTTGGCGCTCTCCACCTTCTTGGACTCGGAGACCTCGCTGTTGAAGCCCACGCCCTTCTTGCCGATGCGCTCGCGCACGATCTCGTCCAGGCCCACGAACGCCCCGCCCAAGATGAACAGGATGTTGGTGGTGTCTATCTGGATGAGCTCTTGCTGCGGGTGCTTGCGGCCGCCGTTGGGCGGGACGCTCGCCACCGTGCCCTCGACGATCTTGAGCAGCGCCTGCTGCACGCCCTCGCCGGAGACATCGCGCGTGATGGAGAGGTTCTCCGCCTTCTTGGCGATCTTGTCGATCTCGTCGATGTAGACGATGCCCACCTGGGCGCGGTCGACGTCGTTGTCAGCGGCGTTGATGAGCTTGAGCAGGATGTTCTCGACGTCCTCGCCCACGTAGCCGGCCTCGGTGAGGGCCGTGGCGTCTGCGATGGCGAAGGGGACGTCGAGCACGCGCGCCAGCGTCTGGGCCAGCAGCGTCTTGCCGCAGCCCGTGGGCCCCAAGATGAGGATGTTGCTCTTGGCAAGCTCCACATCGCCGTCGTCGGCGTCGAGGCCCAGGGCGACGCGCTTGTAATGGTTGTACACGGCAACGGAGAGGGCCCGCTTGGCCGCATCCTGGCCGATGACGTGCTGGTCGAGCAGCTCGTGCATCTGCATGGGAGTGGGCAGGTTGTCCAGGGTGATGAGGCCCTCGGTGCGCCCGGTTGCCTCCGGAACGCCCACGGCCTCGCCCTCGATGTTGATGCCCTCTTCGATCATGATGTCGGCGCAAACCTGCACGCACTCGTTGCAGATGTACACGCCCTCACCGGCAATGAGCTTCTCAACCTGCTCCTGGCTCTTTCCGCAGAACGAGCAGTGCAGGCTAGCCCCCTTGAAGCTGCCGTTGTTGAAAGCCATCGACTAGTCCTTCTTCTCAGTGCTTGCGTCGGCGCGGTTGACGATGACCTCGTCTGCCAGGCCGTAGGCCACAGCTTCCTCGGCGGTGAACCAGTGGTCGCGGTCGCTGTCGGCATGGATCTGCTCGGGGGTCTGGCCGGTGTGCTTGGCCAAAATCGCCTCGAGGCGGTCGCGGGTCTTCTTGATCTCCGAGTAGTAGATCTCGAAGTCGCTTTCCTTGCAGTGGTCGGGGGTGCCGCCCATGGGCTGGTGCATCATGACCGCTGCGTTGGGGAGCACCAGGCGCTTGCCCGGGGTGCCCGCCGCCAGGAGCACGCAGCCCATGGAGGCGGCCATGCCCATGCAGATGGTGGAGACGTCCGGCTTGATGAACTGGATGGTGTCGTAGATCGCCAAGCCGGCGCTGACAGAGCCGCCGGGGCTGTTGATGTAGAGGCTGATGTCCTTGTCCGGGTCGACGCTCTCCAGGTGCAGCAGCTGCGCGATCACCACGTTGGCGCTGGCGTCGGTCACCTCTTCGCCCAGGAAGATCACGCGGTCGTTGAGCAGGCGGGAGAAGATGTCGTAGCTGCGCTCGCCCCTGGGGGACTGCTCAACCACGTAGGGAATCAGGGTGTTGTGCATCATGCGGTGCTCCAAATCTGTTGAGGTGATTAGTTCTCGTCCTCGTCAGCGTCGCCCTCGTCCAGGGTCACAACGGCGTTCTCGATGAGCCACTCGGTTGCCTTGCGGCGGCGAATCGCCTCGCGCAGCTCGCTCATGCGGCCGTTGTCCTCCCACTGCTTGCGGACCTCAGCGGGGTTGTCGACGACCTGGAACTCGGCATCGATGTCCTCATCGGCGATCTCGAGGCCGAGGTGCTTGAACATGGCGTCGAGTGCAAGGGTCTGGGTTGCGACCTCCTTGGCCTCCTCGTCGAGGTCCTTGTTGAACTCGTCGGCGGTGATGCCCTGCTGGGCGAAGAACTGGTCGAGGGTCACGCCCTGCTGCTGCAGGTTCATGTAGAAGTCGCGCAGGATGTCCTGACGGGTGAAGGTCACGTAGTCGACGGGAACCTCGCCGAAGACGCGCTCGGCGAGAGCGGCGATGCAGCGCTCCTCCTTGAGGGAGGGCAGCTGCTCGGCCTTCTGCTTGTTGATGGCCTCGGCCAGCTGCTCGCGAAGGGCCTCGATGCTGTCGACGCCGAGCTTCTGGGTGAAGTCTGCGTCAAGCTCGGGGACGATCTTGGTGCGGATCTCCTTGACGGCGATGTCTGCATGGATGGCGCTGACGCCCAGGTAGGCGAAGTCCTCGTCGCCCTCGATGGAGAAGTCGAAGGACTTGCTGTCGCCGGTGCTCATGCCGATGACCTGCTCCTCCATGGCGGCGGGGATGATGCCGGCGCCGAGCTCGACCAGGCGGGACTCGGAGTTGAGGCCCTGGACGGCGTTGCCGTCTGCGGTGCAGGCCATGTTCAGCATGACGAAGTCGCCCGCCTCGACGGCGCGGTCCTCGACGGTCTCGAAGCTGTAGTAATAGGTGCGCAGGGCCTCAATCTGGGTGTCGATCTCTTCCTCGGTGGCCTCCTCTGCGGGCATCTTGATCTCGACCGGGTCGAAGCTCAGCAGCTCGACCTCGGGCTTGACCTTGCCGGTGAGGGTGAAGGTGAAGTCCTCGCCGTCTGCCACGATGCCGGGCTCGCCGAACTCGGGGTTGGCGATGAACAGGATGTCCTGGCTGTCAACGGCGACAGGCGCGACCTCGTTGATGAGGTCAGAGGTGATCTCGCCGTAGACTGCCTCGTGGCCGCCGAAGTTCTGCTCGAGAATCTTGCGGGGGGCCTTGCCGGGGCGGAAGCCCGGGATGCGGGCGCGGCCCAGGTCCTTGAAGTGCTTGGCGATCTGCTTGTTGACGGTCTCTGCGGGGACGGTGACGGTGATCTGGACCTTGCCGTCCTCGAGCGTGCTGGTCTTGATGTCCAACGTAGCCTCCATAATCTCTTCGCCCTTGCGGGGCGCTCTTGTTCCAGAACGCCTGGGCGTTCTCATCAACGGGTTTGGTGCGGGCGAAAGGACTCGAACCTTCACGGGTTGCCCCACTGGAACCTAAATCCAGCGCGTCTGCCAGTTCCGCCACGCCCGCACGCGGGCACGCTGACGCCGCCTTATGACGGCACAGCTAGGCGGTTAGTTTACCGCAGATGGAATAAGCAGTGCTACGCGTATTGGATTCGTTACCTGTACCAGAAGCGGGAGCCCCTGATGTGCGTGCTCAGATGCGCCTAGGAGTTTTTCATCATGATGGTGGCGATAGTCGACGCAATGTCCTCGCACATGTCGCAGACCTCTTCGAGGGCGGTGAGGAGCTCGGACTGGCCGAGGGCCTCGATGCTGGTCATGCCGACTTCCTTGGCGTGGGCGAAGCGCTGGTGCATGGCCTCGATGTAGAGGCGGTCGGCCTCTTCCTCGACGTCGTTGACGGCGACGATGTGCTGGCGGATGAGCTCGTGCTTCTTGAAGTTGTGGAACTGCTTGCACAGGGCGTTGATGGAGAGGGTTGCCTTGTGAGCGAGGCCCATCATCTGGATGACGGAGGGGTCGACGACATGGACGTCGTACATGTACATGCGCTGGAGGACTTCCTCGAGCTCGTCGACGAGGTCGTCGAGCTCGTCGGCCATGACCATGATGTCTTCGCGCTCGAGGGGGGCGAGGAACTCGGTGATGAGGTTCTCGGCAACGGCGTGGCGGTAGGAGTCGGAGCGCTCCTCTATCTCGTGGAGCTCCTCGTAGCGCTGGATGGCGTGGGTGATGTCGGGCTCGCGGCCCTCGGCAGCGATGGCGGCGTTCTTCTCCATATAGGCGAGAAGTGCCTCGGCATACTCGACTGCACAGTTGCTGATCAAGACGAAGTGCTCGAAGTAGTCGAACTTAGGCTTACGGGCCATGGTCGCCCTTTCTCTTGAGTTGTTGACGACGGGGTCGTGCAGCAGAATTGTAACGTTGCCTTAAGGGTTTTAGCTGGCGAGATAGGCGCACATCGCCAACATCACGTCAACGCCGGAAGACGGCGAGCCCCGGCGGGGCCGGGGCTCGGGTTCGGGTGCGCTTAGGCTTGTACCAGCGGCTTGCGGACGCTGCAGGTGAAGTCCATGTCGTCGCCGATGCCGATGACGATGGTGTCGCCCTCTGCCAGCTTGCCGCCGACGATCTGGTTGGCAGCGCGGTCGACGATCTGATGCTGGATCAGGCGCTTGAGCGGACGCGCACCGTAGGCCGGGTCGAAGCCGTCGAGTGCCAGGCGCTCCATGGCGGCGGGCTCGACCTCGAGGGTGATGCGGCGCTCGGCCAGGCGCTCGCGCACCTTCTCGAGCTGCAGGTCGACGATGCGCTCCAGGTCCTGCAGGCCGAGCGGGTCGAAGGTGATGAGCTCGTCGATGCGGTTGAGGAACTCGGGGCGGAAGGTCGAGCGCAGGGCCTCCTGGATGGCTGCCTCGAGGGCCTCCTTGTCGCCGTCTTCTGCGTACTTCTCGATGAAGCGGCTGCCCAGGTTGCTCGTCATGATGATGATGGTGTTCTTGAAGCTCACCACCCTGCCCTGGCCGTCGGTGAGGCGGCCGTCGTCGAGCACCTGCAGCAGG
The DNA here is from genome assembly GCA_051876105.1 of Coriobacteriales bacterium. Classification (GTDB taxonomy): domain Bacteria; phylum Actinomycetota; class Coriobacteriia; order Coriobacteriales; family QAMH01; genus W2P13-069. Next base: position 6,090 of record JBJEHN010000021.1, read on the forward strand.
ATGTTGAAGACGTCCGGGTGGGCCTTCTCGACCTCGTCGAGCAGGATGACGCTGTAGGGGTGGCGGCGCACGGCCTCGGTGAGCTGGCCGCCCTCGTCATAGCCCACGTATCCCGGGGGCGCACCGATCAGGCGCTGCACGCTGAACTTCTCCATGTACTCGCTCATGTCGATGCGGACCATGTTGCGCTCGTCGTCGAAGAGCTGCTCGGCCAGGGCCTTGGCCAGCTCGGTCTTGCCCACGCCGGTGGGGCCCATGAAGAGGAAGCTGCCGATGGGGCGGTCCGGGTCGGCCAGGCCGCTGCGGCTGCGCCTGATGGCGCCCGCCACCGCGGCGACGGCCTTGTCCTGGCCGATGACGCGCTGATGCAGGCGCTCCTCGAGGTCGGCGAGCTTTTGCATCTCGCCCTGCATCATCTTGGCGACGGGCACGCCGGTCCACATGCTCACGACCTCGGCGATGTCCTCTGCGGTGACCTCCTCCTTCAGGCTCGAGCCGCCGTCCTTGCCGGACTCGACCTGCCTGGTGGCCTCCTCGAGCTCGGACTCGAGCTTGGGGATGACGCCGTAGCGCAGCTCGGAGGCGCGCATGAGGTCGCCCTCGCGGGTGGCGCGCTCCTCCTCGATCTTGGTGTCGTCGAGCTGGCGCTTGAGCTCCTGCAGGTGCTCGGCCGCGCCCTTGGCGTTGGCCCACTGGGCGTTGAGTCCGTCGACCTGCTGGCGCTTCTCGGCGATCTGCAGGCGCAGCTCCTCGAGGCGCTGCTGGGAGAGCTCGTCGCTCTCCTTCATCAGGGCCTGCTCCTCGATCTGCATGCGGATGAGCTCGCGCTCTGCGAGGTCGATCTCCTCGGGCTTGGAGTCGAGCTCGATGGAGAGGCGGCTGGCGGCCTCGTCAACGAGGTCGATGGCCTTGTCCGGCAGGAAGCGGTCCGTGATGTAGCGGTTGGAGAGCTCGGCGGCGGCCACGAGCGCCGCGTCTTGGATGCGCACGCCGTGGTGGATGTCGTACTTCTCCTTGATGCCGCGCAGGATGGAGATGGTGTCCTCGACGCTGGGCTCGTCGACCATGACGGTCTGGAACCTGCGCTCGAGGGCGGCGTCCTTCTCGATGTACTTGCGGTACTCGTCGAGCGTGGTGGCGCCGATGGCGTGGAGCTCGCCGCGGGCCAGGGCCGGCTTGATCATGTTGCTGGCATCCAGGCTGCCCTCGCTGGCGCCGGCGCCCACGATGGTGTGCAGCTCGTCGATGAAGAGGATGATGCGGCCATCGGACTGCTCGACCTCGCGCAGCACGGCCTTGAGGCGGTCCTCGAACTCGCCGCGGTACTTGGCGCCCGCGACCATGGCGCCCAGGTCGAGCGCCACGACCTCCTTGTCGCGCAGGGAGCTGGGAACGTCGCCGGCCACGATGCGCTGGGCCAGGCCCTCGACGATGGCGGTCTTGCCGGTGCCGGGCTCGCCGATGAGCACGGGGTTGTTCTTGGTGCGGCGGCTCAGGACCTGCATGGTGCGGCGGATCTCGTCGTCGCGGCCGATGACCGGGTCGAGCTTGCCCTGGCGGGCCTGCTCGGTGAGGTTCTGGCCGTACTGCTCGAGGCTCTCGAACTGGGCCTTTGCATCGCGGTCTGTGACGCGGGCGTCGCCGCGCAGCTCCTGGTAGACCTGCGAGACCCTGGCCTCGGTGACGCCGGCGTCTGTGAGGACCTTGCCCGCGGCGCCCTTGTCTTTGGTGAGCGCCATGAGCAGGTGCTCGGTGGTGACGTAGGAGTCCTCCATCTTGCCGGCGATCTTGAGGGCCTCGTCTGCCACGGCAGAGAGGCGGTTGCCCACCTGGCCCATGCCGGCCCCGCTGTTGGAGACCTTGGGGGCGCGCTCGATCTCCTCGGTGACGGCGCGGCTGAGTGCGGCGGGGTCTGCGCCCACGCGCTCGATGATGGCGGTGAGGTTGTTCTCGTGGGAATCCAGGAGGGCCTTGAGCAGGTGCTCGCTCTCGACCGCGGGGGCCTGGGCGTCCGCGGCGATGGTCACGGCAGCTTGCAGGCACTCGGTTGCGGTAACCGACATCTTGTCCATACGCATGATGACTACCTACCTTTCCGTTGAATCTGGGCGTGCTGACGCCCGGTGGTGGATCTCCCTCTCCTTCTTCTCCTGTGTGCGAATGCGCAGCGGCTACATCAGGCCGCGGGGGATCTGGCGGCCCATGAGCTGGGCGAGGGCGGCGGCGCCACCGTCGTCGCGCTTTGCCAGCGTGGTGATGGTCTGGCGGACCTCGTACTCGTGCAGCTGGTCTTGCGCCTGGGCGAGCTGGCGGCGGAGCTCCTCGTTCTCCGCCTCCTGCTTGGCCATGCGCTCCTTCATGTCGAGGATGCGGACCACACCCGCCAGGTTGATGCCCTCGTCTGTGAGCTGGGTGATGAGCTCCAGGCGCTCGACGTCTGCCTGGGAGTACATGCGGGTGTTGCCGCTGGTGCGCTGCGGGGTCACCAGGCCCTTGCTCTCGTAGATGCGCAGGGTCTGGGGGTGCAGGCCCGCTAGGTCGGCAGCGACGCTGATCATGTACAGCGGCCTGTTCTTATCGGTCTGGGACATGGTGTGTACCAGCTTTCGTTCTCAGTGCGGAGGTGATGCGGCCGCGGTGCCCTAGGCGGTTGCCTTGGCGACCTCGGGGCGCAGGGTGGACGGGTCCGGGGAGGCGTCGCGCAGGGCCTCGAGGGCGGCGCGCTGCCCCTCCGTGAGGTTCTTGGGGACGTTGACGCGCAGCTTGACCAGCAGGTCGCCGTTGCCCGTGCCCTTGCCCTTGAGGTGCGGGGCGCCCTTGCCCTTGACCCTCAGGACGGCGCCGTTCTGGCTGCCTGCGGGGATCCTCAGCTTGACGCGGTTGCCATCTGGCGTGGGGACGACCACCTGCGCGCCCAGGGCTGCCTCGGTGACGTCGACGTCCAGGGTCATGGAGACGTCTGCCTTCTCGCGCGTGTAGAGCGGGTGCTCGGCCAGCTTGGTGACGACCACGAGGTCGCCGCGGGGGCCGCCGTTGGCTCCGTGCTCGCCCTTGCCCTTGAAGCGCATCTTGCCGCCGTCCATGGCGCCGGCCGGGATGTTGACGGTGACGGTCTCTGTCTCCCCGGTGCTGGGGATGCGGATGGAGACCTTCTTGGAGCAGCCGGCGAAGGCCTCCTGGAAGCTCAGCATGATGCTGGCCTGGAGGTCCTTGCCCTTTGCAGCGGCGTTGTTGACGCGGAAGTCCCAGTTGCTGCCGAAGGCGCCCTCGCCGTTGGCCATGTTGCCGAAGATGTCGCTCCAGTTGAAGCCGCCGGCGCTACCGCCGAAGGGGTTGCCCCCGCCGTAGCCGGCGAACGGGTTGCCCCCGCCGTTGAATCCGCCGAAGTCGCCCACCGTGCCGAAGCGGTCGTACTGGGCCTTCTTCTCCGGGTCTGACAAGACGGCGTAGGCCTCGTTGATCTCTTTGAACTTGTCCTCGTCGCCGCCGGCGTCCGGGTGATGCTTCTGCGCCAGCTTGCGGAAGGCCCTCTTGATCTCATCCTGCGAGGCGCTCTTGCTGACGCCCAGGATGTCGTAGTAGCTCTTGCTTGAAGCGGCCATGCGGCGCCTCCCTTCTCCTTGCAGAGGGGGCCGACTTCGAAGCCGGCCCCCACAGGTTTATTTGGTGCTGGTGACTACCATGGCGGGGCGCAGGACGCGGTCTCCCATCTGGTAGCCCTTCTGGTAGACGTTGACCACCGTCTCCTCGGGGACCGTGGGGTCCGGCTGGGTCCCCACAGCCTGGTGCTTCATGGGGTCGAAGGGCTCGCCCTCGGCCTTGATCTGCTCCACCTTGTGCTTGGAGAGGATCTGGAGGAACTTGTTGGTCACCGCCTCGACGCCGGCCGTGAGGCTGCCGCCGTCGCCGGCCTGCTGGGCGTGCTCGAGGGCGCGCTCGAGGTCGTCGACCACGGGGATCAGGTCCTTCACGAGCTTCTCGCTGGCGCGGACCTTCTCGGACTCGCGCTCGGCCGCCGTGCGCTTGCGGAAGTTGTCCCACTCGGCCTGGAGGCGGAGGTACTGGTCCTTCATCTCCGCGGCCTCTGCCTTGGCCTGGGCCAGCTCGTCTGCCGGCTCCGGCTCTGCCTGGGGCTGCTCCTCCTGGGGCTCCTCGACCGGCTCGGCCTCAACGACCTCGGGCTCGAGCACCTCGTCAGCTGCCGCAGCAGGCTGCTCGGTCTTGATGTCTACGGCCGCCATGGCTACTTGTCCTCGTCGACGACTTCGTAGTCGGCGTCGACCACGTCGTCATCAGCAGGGGCGGCAGCGCCGGGCTTGGCACCCTGGGCCTGTGCGGCCTGGGCGGCAGCGCCGGGGTTGGCACCCTGGGACTGGGCGGCCTGGGCGTCTGCGTAGGCGATCTCTGCCAGCTTGTAGGACGCCTGCTGCAGGGCCTCGGTCTTGGCCTTGATCTCCTCGACAGTGCCGTTGTCCAGGGCGCCGCGCAGGTCCTCGACGGCGGACTCGACGGCGGACTTGGTCTCTGCGGGGACCTTGTCGCCCAGGTCCTTGACGGTCTTCTCGGTGGCGTAGATCAGGCTGTCTGCGTTGTTGCGGGCCTCGACCTCTGCCTTGCGGGCCTCGTCTTCCTCGGCATGCTCCTGGGCGTCTGCGACCATGCGGTCGATCTCGTCGTCGCTCAGGGCGGTGGAGCCGGAGATGGTGATCTTCTGCTCCTTGCCGGTGCCGAGGTCCTTTGCAGAGACGTTCACGATGCCGTTGGCGTCGATGTCAAAGGTGACCTCGATCTGGGGCACGCCGCGGGGTGCGGAGGGGATGCCGGTGAGCTGGAAGCGGCCCAGGGTCTTGTTGTCGCGTGCGAAGTTGCGCTCGCCCTGCAGGACGTGGATCTCGACGGTGGTCTGGTTGTCTGCCGCCGTGGAGTAGACCTCGGTCTTGCGGGTGGGGATGGTGGTGTTGCGCTCGATCATGCGGGTCATAACACCGCCCATGGTCTCGACGCCCAGGGAGAGCGGGGTGACGTCGAGCAGCAGGATGCCGGAGGCAGCTGCATCGCCCGCCAGGACACCGCCCTGGATTGCAGCGCCGATTGCCACGACCTCGTCGGGGTTGACGCCCATGTGGGGGTCCTTGCCGGTGATCTTCTTGACCTCGTCCTGCACGGCGGGCATGCGGGTGGAGCCGCCGACCAGGACGACCTCGTCGATGTCGCTGGCCTTGAGGCCCGCGTCGCGCAGGGCGGTGTGGACCGGGGTCTTGCAGCGGTCGAGCAGGTCGGAGGTGATGTGCTCGAACTCAGCGCGGGTCAGGGTGTAGTCGAGGTGCACGGGCTGGCCGTCGACAGCGGTGATGAAGGGCAGGTTGATGGTGGCCTGGGTGGCGCTGGAGAGCTCCATCTTGGCCTTCTCTGCCGCTTCCTTCAGGCGCTGCAGGGTCATCTTGTCCTTGCGGAGGTCGACGGCGTGCTCGCCCTTGAACTTGTCTGCCATCCAGTCGATGATGCGCTGGTCCCAGTCGTCGCCGCCGAGGTGGTTGTCACCGGAGGTGGAGAGGACCTCGAAGACGCCGTCGCCCAGCTCGAGGATCGAGACGTCGAAGGTGCCGCCGCCCAGGTCGAAGACCAGGACCTTCTCGTCCTTGTCGGTCTTGTTCAGGCCGTAGGCCAGGGCCGCCGCGGTGGGCTCGTTGATGATGCGCTTGACCTCGAGGCCGGCGATCTTGCCTGCGTCCTTGGTGGCCTGGCGCTGTGCGTCGTTGAAGTAGGCGGGGACGGTGATGACAGCCTCGGTCACGGGCTCGCCCAGGTACTTCTCTGCGTCTGCCTTCAGCTTCTGCAGGACGCGGGCGGAGACTTCCTCGGGGGTGTACTCCTTGCCGTCGATGTCCACCATGTTGCGGCCGTCCTTGCCGTTCTTGACGTTGTAGGCGACGGTGCCGCGCTCAGAGGCGGTCTCGGAGTAGTTGCGGCCGATGAAGCGCTTGATGGAGGCGATGGTGTTCTCCGGGTTGGTGACGGCGCGGTTCTTTGCCGCCTTGCCGACCACGAGCTCGCCGTCCTTCTGGAAGGAGACGACGGAGGGGGTGGTGCGGTCGCCCTCTGCGTTGATGATGATGGTGGGCTCGCCGCCCTCGAGGACTGCCATTGCAGAGTTGGTGGTGCCCAAGTCGATACCGATAATCTTGCTCATGATGATCATCCTTTCCGCGATGCTCGAACCATGTTGATCACAAGGGATAGCCGAGTAGCCGTATCTCTTGGCACCTAATATGAAATCTAAGTCGGATAGTGTCAAGTTACCTACCCGCGGCTACACCAAGCCGTTACCTTGCAGAGAACTCAGGTTTTCTTTTGCGAAAAATGGGACAGTGGGGACTGTCCCCACTGTCCCATTTATGTCCCATTTAGGCGGCGGCGGGGTCGAGGCCGAAGCCGAAGACCGCCACCAGCACCACGATGGCGAGGGCGATGCGGTACCAGCCGAAGACGCCGAAGTCGTGCTTTTGGATGTAGCCCATGAGGAACTTGATCGAGAGCACGGAGGTGACGAAGGCCACCACCAGGCCCACGCCGCCCACGGCGAGCTCCGTAGTGGTGAGCACGACGCCGCCGAGTACCAGCTTGGCGATCTTGAGGATGCTCCAGCCGAACATCACGGGGATGGCCATGAAGAAGCTGAACTCGCTGGCCGCTACGCGCGAGCAGCCGCACAGCAAGCCGCCGATGATGGTGGAGCCGGAGCGCGAGGTGCCGGGGACGATGGCCAGGCACTGGAAGCAGCCGATCTTGAAGGCCGTGAGCAGGTCGAGCTCGTCGACGTCTGCCACGCGCTGGCGCGAGTGCGTACCCTGGCGCTTGTTGAGGCGCTCCATGACGATGAAGATAACGCCGTAGAGGATCAGGGCGCCGGCGATGATGACGGCGTTGTAGAGGTGCGCGTCTGCCCAGTCGTCAAGCAGCACGCCCACGACTGCCGCGGGGATGCAGCCCACGACCACCTTGCCCCACAGGCTCCAGGTGCTCTTGCGCTGCTGGGGGGTCTTCTTGCGGCTGAAGGGGTTGAGCTTGGTGAAGTAGAGGATGATGACCGCCATGATGGCGCCGAGCTGAATGACCACGGTGAACATCTCCATGAACTCCGCGGAGACGTCCATGGTGATGAAGTTGTTGAAGAGGACGAGGTGGCCGGTACTCGACACGGGCAGCCACTCGGTGATGCCCTCAACCAGGCCGAAGAAGAATGCCTTGAGCATTTCCAGGAACATGCGCTGCGCCTCTCTGCTGCAATCGAGCTGTGTTGGGGTTAGGTGACAGACTGCTCATTATAGGAGCCAGCGCACAGATATGCTCCGCGCCAGATGTGTTTTTCACAAGTCTTTCAAGAATGTTATGGCGTTCGATGGAGGGTTTTGGCTTCCGCTTGTGGGGCTTTTGGCTTTTTGGCGGTTCATTCTGGAAAAGGTATTGTCAGCAGAGATGTTTGCGATTATCTTGCAGGCACCGCGGCAAGAGGGACGCCGCATTACCAAAGGAGAGAGTTATGCCTATCCCCGAGATCGATACTGACGAGTGCTCCGGCTGCGGCATCTGTGTTGATACCTGCGGCAACGAGGTCCTCGACATCGTTGGCTCCGTGGTCACCGTTGTGAACGAGGATGCGTGCACCGCCTGTGGCGACTGCATGGAGGAGTGCCCCATGGGCGCCATCGAGGTTGAGGACGAGTAAGTCGCCTCCTGCCCCAACCACCAAGCAAAGAGCCTGCCACCCGGCAGGCTCTTTTTTTGTTACTTGGTGTTGAAGCGGTTCTGGGCTTTCAGGGGGCCCTCGTCGATGATGCAGAGGGCGGCCTCAGCGGCAACGGCGGTGGCGGCGCGGAAGGCCTCGCCCTCCTCGCCGCGGGGGGCTTGGAGCACGTAGTCGGCCACGGGTTTGCGCCCGGGCGGGTGGTCGATGCCCACGCGCACGCGCGCATAGGCGTTGCTGCCGAGCTTTTCGTGGAGGGAGCGCAGGCCGTTGTGACCGCCGTGGCCGCCGCCCACCTTGACGCGCACGTCGCCATTGGGGATGTCGAGCTCGTCGTGGATGACGAGGATCTCCTCCGGGGCGATCTTGTACGCCGCGGCGATCTTGCTCACCGGGCCGCCGCTGGTGTTCATGTAGCTCTGGGGCTTGGCGAGGATGAGCTCCTGGCCACCGCGCTTGACGTGGGCGGTGAGGGCGCCGTGCTCGTTCTTCCAGTAGGTGGCGCGCAGCTCGCGGGCCAGCTCGTCGACGGCCATGAAGCCGGCATTGTGGCGGTTGTCCGCGTATTCGGGGCCGGGGTTGCCCAGGCCCACCACGAGTTTGACAGTCATCTGGTGTTCTCCAAAATCAGGGCCCGCGTCAAGCGGGCCCCGGTCGTGCGGTGCTGCAGCGGGCGCGCGCCCGCGGGTCTTTACGCGAAGATGCCGGACACCGTGCCGTCGGCGAAGACGGCGTCCATAGTGCGGGCGAAGAGCGGTGCCACGCTCAGGACCTTGATCTTGCCGGTCTGGCGCTCGAGCGGGACGGGGACCGCGTCGGTGACGATGCACTCCTCGATGCAGGAGTTGGCGATGCGGTCGTACGCCGGGCCGGAGAAGATGCCGTGGGTGGCGCAGGCGTAGACGGCGCGGGCGCCGCGGGCCTGCAGGGTGTCTGCAGCGGCGCACAGCGAGCCGGCCGTGTCGATCATGTCGTCGTTGAGGATGCAGATCTTGTCAGTGACGTCGCCGATGAGGGCCGTGATCTCTGCCTGGTTGTGCTTGGGGCGGTCCTTGTGCATGATCGCGATGTCACAGTCGAGCCAAGACGAGAACTTCTTGGCGGCCTTGGCGCGGCCCACGTCCGGGCTGACCACGCAGAGCTCCTCGGGGTTCCAGCCCTTGTTCTTGAAGTAGTCTACGAAGATGGGCATGGCGGTCATGTGGTTGACGGGGATGTTCAGGAAGCCCTGGATGGCGTCCTGGTGCAGGTCGAGCGCGATGATGTTGTCTGCACCGGCAGCGGTGAGCAGGTCGGCCACCAGCTTAGCGGTGATGGGCTCGCGCGGGGCGGCCTTGCGGTCTTGGCGGGCGTAGCCGTAATGGGGGATGACCGCGGAGATGTGGCGTGCGGAGGCGCGCTTGGCCGCGTCGATCATGATGAGGAGCTCCATGAGGGCGTCGTTGACATCGAAGCCGTTGCCGGCGCACACAGACTGCACCAGGAAGATCTCCTTGCCGCGGATGCTCTCCAGGTAGCGCGCGTAGATCTCTCCGTTGGCGAACTTCTCGAGCTTGACGTTGCTGAGTTCGATGCCAAGGTCTTCGGCGATCTGATCCGCAAGGCCGGGGTTGACCGAGCCACTGAAGATCATCATCTGCTTTGTCATTTCCATGGTTCTGCTCCCGCGTGTGGTTGTTGCTCTCCCTTGCCCGATTTTGGGCGTACTTGCACATAGTACAACCCGTTGCGCGAACACGGCCCCCGCCCCCGCAAAATACACCGCCCCGCAGCGGCGTGAGAGCTGCGGGGCGGGGCAGGTGAGCGCAGGGGCGGGGCTAGGCCTTGCGGTAGCCCTCCTTGTTGACCTGGCGGGCGCGGCCCAGGGCGAGCGCGCCATCCGGCACGTCCTGGGTGATGACGCTGCCGGCGGCCACGAGCGCGTCGTCGCCTATCGAGACCGGGGCGACCATCATGGTGTCGCTGCCGATGAAGGCGTTGGCGCCGATTGTTGTCTTGTGCTTGTTGGCGCCGTCGTAGTTGCAGGTGATGGAGCCCGCGCCGATGTTGACGCCGGGGCCCATGTCGCAGTCGCCGATGTAGCTGAGGTGCGGGACCTTGCTGCCCTGGCCGATCTTGGACTTCTTGATCTCCACGCAGGTGCCGGCCTTGGAGTTCGGGCCCATGTGGGTGCCCTCGCGCAGGTAGGCGCGCGGGCCGCAGCTCACGTCCTCGTCGAGCTTGGCGCGGATGGCGACCGTCTCCTCGAGCACGCAGTCGTTCGCCACCAGGCAGTCCGTGAGGCGGGTGTTGGGGCCGAGCGTGCAGCCCTCCCCTATGCTCGTGGAGCCCCACAGCATGGTCTGGGGCAGGAGCTCGCAGTCGCGGCCCAAGGTCACGTCCGGGCCGATCCACACCTGGGACGGGTCGAGCATGGTGACGCCTTGCGCCATCCAGTGCTCGTTGATGCGGCGCTGCATGGCGGCCGTGGCCTGGGCGAGCTGGCCGCGGGAGTTGACGCCCATGCACTCGGTGTCGTCCTCGACCACGTAGCCGGCCACGGTGAGGCCGTCGCCCACCATGAGGCCCAGGATGTCGGTGAGGTAGTACTCGCCCTGGGCGTTGTTGGTGGTGAGGCGGCCCAGGCGCTCGAGCAGCTTAGGCGTGGAGAAGCAGTAGGCGCCGGAGTTGCACTCCCCGATCGCGGCCTGCTCGGGTGTGCAGTCCTTCTGCTCAACGATGCCCGTGACGCCGCCGCCCTCGCCGCGCACGATGCGGCCGTAGCCGTGCGGGTTGGCCGGGCGCATGGTGAGCACGGTGCACGCGGCGCTCTGCTCCTCGTGGTAGGCGATAAGCGATGAGATGGTCTGCGGGCGGATGAGCGGGCTGTCGCCGCAGAGGACGACGAGCGTGCCGGCGAAGCCTGCCAGCTTGTCCGCCGCGCACATGACGGTGTGCCCGGTGCCCAAGAGCTCCAGCTGGTAGCTGATGGCGCAGTCCGCCAGGACGGGCTCGACCTGCTCGCGGCCGTTGCCGATGACGGCGTGCACCTGGCTGCAGCCGGCGGCACGCGCTGCGTCAACCGCCCAGCGCACCAGCGGCTTGCCCAGCAGCTCGTGCAATACCTTGGGTTTTGATGACTTCATGCGGGTGCCGGCGCCGGCGGCGAGGATGAGTGCCTGAGCTTCCATGGGTGATGCCTCCCACCAAGAGAAAAGCGGCCACGCAGGCCGCTTTGGTTGCGATGGCTGGGGCGGAGGGATTCGAACCCCCATAAGCGGCACCAAAAACCGCGGTCCTGCCCTTGGACGACACCCCAGTGCGGTAAGCAACTCATGATTATAGAGAAAACTGACCTGCGCGTCTTGCAGCTGTTGCGGGAACGGCATGCAGGGAGAACGAAGCGAGGAAAACCCACCTCTTAACTAGATATTCCGAGCGCATTCGCTACACTATCTTCTCATGAGAATAAAGAAGGCTTTGTTAACCCGCAATGGTGCTCTCTGCACGTCATTTCGACCAAGCGAGCGTAAGCGAGCGCGTGGAGAAATCTCGGGTGGAGCCAGGGCACCGAAGCTCGAGGCACGGCCTTGCAGCTCAACCTGAGATTTCTCCACTACGGCGCTTCGCGCCTCCGGTCGAAATGACGGTCCGGGGGGTGCCGCTGCCGCGCCGGTCGAAATGACGGTCCGGGGCGGTGCCTCGCTAGCACCATTGTGGGTTAACACAGCCATAAAGAACAAAGCGCATGCCTGGTTCTTGGAGGGGGTTGCATGCAGATCGGTGTTCTCCGCGAGTTTGCCGCTGTGGCACGCGGGCTCAACTTCACCAGCGCCGCACAGCAATGTCACGTCACCCAGTCTGTGCTGAGCAGGCACATGAGCTCCCTGGAAAAGGAGCTCGACGTCAAGCTCTTCAACAGGACGAGCAGAGGCGCGCGCCTCACCCCGTTTGGGGAGCTGTTTGCCAGCAGCGTCGAGAAAATGCTGATGGAATACGACCTGGCCCTCTCGCAGATGAGAGGCATGAAGAACAACTTTGCGGAGACGCTCAAGATCGGCTACCTCTTCGGCAGCGTCCACGCCTTCCTGCCGTCCCTGCACACGCGCTTCTGCGAGCTGCACCCGGAGACCCAGGTGAGGCTCGTCTGCATCGACGGCGGCAAGATCATGGACGCCCTCGAGTCGAACGAGATCAACATGGCCATCACGATGATGAGCGAGTTGCCCAACCCCAGCTGGTACTCCTCGCACCTGATCTACGACGACTTCTACGGCGCCATCGTCAGGGAGGACCACCCCCTCGCCGCGCGCGGCAGCATCGAGCTCGGCGACCTCAACGGCGAGACGGTCTACATCTTCGACCCCAGCAGCTACCGGAGCCAGTGGGAGTACCTCAGGTTCAAGATCTGCGAATGCGGGGCGAGCGTGGAGCTCAAGGAGATGATCCACGACGCCATCGACATGCCCATGTTCGTCAAGAACCACAACGTCGTGTCGCTGGCGCCCCAGCACCTGCTCTTCGCCCTGGACATGGAGGGGCTGCGCTTCCTGCCCATACGCAACCCCTACCTCACCATCGACATCAGGGCGGTGTGGAAGAAGTCCAAGGAGACGCCTGCGCTGCTGAGCTTCATCGACTGCCTCAAGGACGTCACCGGCAATATGAGCACGGAGGCGCTGAGGAACGCCCGCTAGCCCAGCGGCGCGACAGCAGACTAGCGCTCGTAAATCGCCTCTGAACCCAATATGTAGCGCATTGCATTGGTTGCGGAGTGGGGGCCGCCCTTCTCGTAGCTGGGCTCCTCCATGCGCGTGTATTCGACGAAGCCCTCCACCAGGTGCTGCGAGCGCACGTGGTCGGAGATGCTGAGCGCCGCGGCAGGGCAGATACTCTGGCAGGTGCGGCACTTCACGCACAGCGACGGGGCGTGGACGACCCCGAAGGAGCCGTCTTCTGCGTCGTGCTTGGAGAGCGCGCCGGTGGGGCAGAAGACGGCGCACATCCTGCACGACCGGCAGCGCTGGGTGTCGATGGAGACCTGCCCCCACAGGCGGGTGGGCACGGCCTCGTCTTCCGGCAGGCCCCACTTCCTCAGCAGCTCGAGCACGACCCTGCGGCGCTGGGGCAGGTAGCGCGGCAGCGCCCCGTCCCCGTTGACGCGCACCACCTTGTCCGATGTGCCCCCGCCCGCCTCGTCCTGCGGCGCGGCGGCAGCATAGGCCGTCTGCCTCATCTGCTGCTTGAGGCTGCTGAAGAAGCCGCGGCGCTGGGGGTCGAAGCCCGCGGCGCTATCGAGCTTGACGCAGACGGGGAAGCTCGGGGCGACCTTGACGGGCACGGGCTGGCCCCAGATGTCGAGCAGCTTGGAGACGGTCTGGAGCACCGCCTCCGCCGTCTCGCGGCCGGTGGCGAGCTCGCACTCCTGGCAGTTGCAGCACACCAGGCGCACCGAGCGCGCGCCTGCGTCCACGAGCCGCATAACGAGGCTCTCGTCCACCCGGCCCAAACAGGTGACGCCGACCAGCTTCTCCGGGTCGACCTGCCCCCGCATGGCCTCGACGGCGCGCTCGCAGGCGATCACGGCGCGGCCGCCCGTCTTCTCCTGTGCGGCGTTGCAGGCCTTGAAGAGCTCGTCGTCGCTGGGGGCAAGGGGGCGCAGCGCCTCGGCGGGGCACACGGTGGCGCAGGTCCCGCAACCCACGCACTTCTCTGCGTCGAGCACAAGCTGGCCCTTGTCCGTGCTGATGCAGCCCGTCGTGCAGGCCTGGGCGCAGAGCCTGCAGCGGGCGTTGCGGTTGCGCACCACGACGCAGCGGTGCTGTTCGACGGCTATGTCCGCGCTCGAGAGCCTGTCCCACAGGCCGAGGATGGACGAGAAACGTGACATGCTGCTGCTCCTTCCTTAGCGGGGGCCGCCCTGGCCGCCGGCCTCCCGGCCGGTGAGGGTGCCGAGGTACTCGCTGGGGTTGATGACGCAGACCCGCTTGCCCGCCTCAATGCGGATGCGGTCCACCTTGATGTTGAGCTGCTGGGCCTCGAGGGGCTCCATGCGCGAGAAGCTGCTGAGCACCAGCTGCTCGCCGGGCTTGCTCACGAGCGTGTAGAGGAGGTGCAGGTCGCGCGCCCAGATGCGCTGCTTCTCCTTCTCGACCACGTCCTCCTTGTCGAAGTAGCGCCGCGGCGGCGTGAAACCGTTGACGAAGCCCGCCACCACGAGCACGCGGGGGTCGAGACCGGAGGCGTCGCCCAGCCCGATGAGGCGCACGCCGTCTGGGCCCTGGGGCCCGGTGAAGCGCGGGGCCGTGAGCGCGTCGAGCAGCCTGCGGTAGAGCTCGCCGGGACCGTCGGTCTCCCCCACTGGGCCGAGCAGGGGGTCCAGCGCGCTGTGGAGGCGGGCGGTATCCTCGCCGCAGACGGCGGCGTAGAGAGCCTCGAGCAGCTCGACGCCCTTCAGGGTGCGCAGGCGCGCGGCCAGATTGCCTGCGGCCCAGTAAACGCCCACGCAGTGGCGCACGCCCTCCTGGAGCTCGCGGGCGGGCAGCTCCAGCGCTGCGGCGAGGGCGGCGAGCTGCGCGCCGTCGCCTTGCTGCGCCTGCTCCGAGGCCAAGGCGAAGAGCTCGAGGGCCTGGGGCAGGCTCAGACCCTCGCGCTCCGCATAGCTGTGCATGAGCCTGACGGCGTAGCTCTCTGCGAGCGTGTCGCCAAAGCCGCACAGCGAGCGCCATGCCAGGGCGCAGTCGCATCCGGCGGCCAGCGCCAGCAGCGAGACGCAGCGGGCGTTCTCGCAGCCGCCGCGCTTCCTGATGTCGCCGGAGAAGAGCTGGGTGCCGGCGAGGCGCGAGACGGGGACGCCCTGTTCGCCCAGCGCCTGCTCGACGAAGCGGCTCCAGCGCTTGCTCGCGCAGGCTACGACAATGCTGCGCGGCTCGACACCCTCCCCGATCTGGCGGGCCACGTAGGAGGCGACCCCGCGGGGCTCCTCGTGGGCGAGCGTGCTCGAGAGGCGCACGGGCTCCTGCAGCGCACGGCCGCCCGCAAGCCGCCCGCAGACGAGCGCGGCGCCTTCCGCATGCACCGCGGCGGCGAGCTCCTCACCGCCCACCGCAGGAGCCATGCCCCCATCGGCCAGGATGCCGTTGACAGCAGCGGCGACGGCGGGCGGACGCCAGCAGGTCTGGAGCAGCTCGAGGCGGGCCTGCGGGTTGGCGCCGAGGAGCTCGTTGACGCCAGCCGCGTACGGATAGCTCTCGAAGACGCGCTCGACGACGTAGGGGTCGGCCGCCACAGAGATCGATTCCCCGGCGAGCAGGTTGGCCAGCACCTGGGAGGCCCTGCTCAGCGAGCTGTAGTCGTCTACGATGACGTGCTTGGCGCCGAAGTCGCCCTGCAGTTGCGGCGCGGAGAGGAGGCAGCGCACCGCGAGGTTGGAGACCTCCGCCTCGAGCACCCCGCCGCTGAAGGCCAGGCAGCTCTTGAGGTGCCCGTGGATGACGCTCTCCTCGCCGCGCATGAGCCAGCCCTCGTCGAAGTCGAGCAGCTCCGTCCAGCAGCGGGCAAAGAAGCGCAGCATCTCCTTGGAGCGGCGCTCCTTGATGCCGGTGGTGCGTATGTCCTCGAAGAGGAAGGCTTCCTCGAAGGGCAGCAGCATCCTGGCAGAGCGTCCGGTGAGGGCCTTCGCCTCGGGCGTGTCCAGGATGCGCAGCGCGTGCTCCCGCGGTGTTGTGACCGCGATGCCTGCGGAAAGGTCCGCGGCAGCAAGGCGGCGCTCGAGCTCCTGGGCACCCTGCGGCGACGCGCAGAGCACGAGGAGCTCGCTAGGGTCGGCCCCCGCGGCGAGCAGGGCAGCAGCGTCTTCGACGAGCCGCCGCGTCTTCCCCGTGCCGGCTGCTCCGACGTATGCGCTCACCTGCGGTGTGGGTGCGATGTCAATGGGCATGGCTGCGCCTCCTATTCGGCCGTGGGCTGCTGGTCTTGGCGGCGCTCATAGCGCCTGCTGTCTGCGATGAGCGCGAGCTTGACGGCATGCGCCGGGCAGTTCTGCATGCAGGCCAGGCAGCGAGTGCACTCGCCCCTCGACGCGCCCAGGCCCTTGTCGCGCAGGTTGATGCCCTGCTCGCACGAACGCGTGCAGACGCCACAATGGGCCCCGTGCACCTGCTCTAGGCAGAGGTTCTTGTCCACAGTGGGGCGAAGGGTGCGGTTGAGCCTGCCGATGAGCCCCAGCAGGGCCCCCATAGGGCAGATCTTGGAGCACCACTTCTTGAAGAAGACGACCTCGACGAGCAGGAGCACCGGCACGAAGATGACGGACCAGGTGACGTCGCCGTAGCCGAAGAGCGCCACCAGCAGCAGGATGGTCCCGAAGGTCAGGCCGATGGGGCAGACAAGGCAGAAGACCGGGAAGCCGAAGATCGCCGCCGAGAGCAGGCTGCCGCCCAGGATCAGGTGGCGCGAGTCGACGCGGCTCAGGCGCGACGAGCATGCTGCACAGCCCGCCCCCTGCACCTCGAGCTGCGGTGCACCGGCCCCTCCCTCGCCCTCCGCGCCCTCTGAGGCGGGCTTCTTCTTGGGGCTGAAGGCCGTGCGCAGCTTGGAGACCAGCGGCACGGGGCAGATCCACGAGCAGAACGCCCTGCCCGTGAGGAGGATGACGATGACGACCAGGGCCATGGCGAACACCGCGCGCGGGATGATGGTCTTCTCCGCGAGCATCGAGGTGATCGCGCCCAGGGGGCACAGCAGCGAGATGTCCCTCCAACCAAAGGCCGAGAGCGTGCCCGTGCCGTAGTTGAACGCGAGACCTGCCGCCAAGACGAGGAGGACCGCTACGGGGACGAGGGTCTTGAGCACCTTTACCTTCATGAGGCACCTTCTTCCCAACCGAGGGGGCGGATGACGATGGCGCGCTCGACGGCTCCCTCCCTGATCGAACCGTTTTGGAGCGAGACGCACACAGACTCGCAGGCGCCGCAGCCCACGCACTTCTCCGGGATGATGACGGGGCGGTTGAAGTCGTCGAGCTCGATCGCACCGAACTCGCAGGCGTCGTAGCAGAAGCGGCAGCCCGTCATGCGGTAGGCCAGACAGTCGTCCTTGTTGAGGTAGGGCGTGCCGATGGGGTGCTCTACCTGCAGGGCGCCGTCCTCAAGGCTCAGCGCGCCGGTGGGGCACACCAGCGCGCAGAGGGGCGTTCCGTTGTTGGCGTCCGCGCACCAGTCGCAGAACTCGATGTCGAACGAGAGCTGCGGTGTGCGGATGGCGAGGAGGCCGTCCTCGATGTGCGTGGGAACGATGATGCTGTGCGGGCACACGGTGAGGCACTTCTCGCAGCGCACGCACATCGCCATGAGGCGCTCCTCGTCTTGGCCTCCCGGCGGCCGCACCAGGTTGCGCGCGCCGGCCAGCTTGATGCCCCCACCCAGCCCGAGCAGGGCGACGGCGCTCCCTGCGCCGATGCAGAAGGAGCGCCTGTCCATGCCGGCTATGGTCTCCTGCCTGTCACTCGCTTTCATCCGTCACCTCCGCTGTCTGAAGGGCGGGTTCTGAGGGGACCCCGTCTTCGGGCAGGGCCTCGCGAAGGAACTCGCTGTCTGCCGCGAGGAAGCCATCGGTGAGGCGCGAGAGCCCTTGGTAGAAGTCTGTCTGCGCGAACTTGCGCATGGCCTCTGTGAACATGGGCGTCCATGCCAAGAGGTGGTCTTCGAGGAAGTTGCGCTGGGTCCTCACCAGGGAGGCGGCACGCTCGTCGTCTCCCTCCTCAAGCGCCTTGGAGCAGCGCTGCGCAAGGACTTTCATGAACTCGAGCTCGGTCGAGATGTGATCCTCGGTCTCATGGAAGTCCTTGTTCTTCTCCATGCCCTCGCTGCGCAGGATGGCCAGGACCTCGTCGCGCGCGTCCTGCATGAGCAGGCGCTTCTCCGAGGTATGCACCGACTCGTATGGGTACGCGGCTGAGAAGGCGTCCATGCCCTCGCCGATGAAGGTTCTGGCGTAGTCGCGGGCCAGGTCGTCCAGGCAGCCCGGGTAGACGTTGCTCAGGTAGCGCGCGATGAGCTGGTAGCCCTGGTCGGCGTCCTCGCTGCCCGTGGAGAGGGGGTAGCGGGTGCCGCGCAGGACGTCGAGTATCTCCTGGTTGACCTCGCGCCGGTACAGCCGCGCCAGCAGGGAGTAGACGGCGACGCGCTGCCCGTTGAGCTCGAGGAGCTCCTCGATGGTGGCGCTGTCTGTTTCTTCGCGAACTTGTTCTGCACTCATGGCAACACTCCTGTGAGGGTCGGCACCGAGGGGCTGCAGCGCAGTGCGCGGGCGCCGCAGCCCCGTGCGGGGGCATTACTCGCTGTCTGCTAGCTTGCTCGCGGCCTTGATGGCCGCCTGGTCGACGAGCTCGCCTTCGAAGACGACGGTCTCCTCGGGCTCGTCGCTTTCGAAGGTTTCCTTGATGAAGTTCTCCTTGTTGGCTGCCTGCTCGGCCGGATCGTAGTGGTCCTCGACGCCCGCCAGCAGCTCCAGCGCCTGCAGGCCCACCTCAGTGATCTTCCAGGTGCCCTTCCACTCGATGGCCTCGGCACGCTCCATGCGATCGACCAGGAACGGCGCGTAGATACGCGGGTCGAAGGCCAGGGGGTCGAAGTTGATAGCGTCGTTGAGCTCCTCGATGTCGCGTTCCTCCTTGCAAAGCGTGAGCAGGCGCTTGAACAGCGGCTGGAGCTTCTCATCGGCCTCGAAGTAGCCCTGCGCCCTGGAGAGCGGGTCGTTGTCGTCGAGGATGGTCTTGCCGGGCTCGAGCAGGACCCAGTACATGTCTGCCGGCTCGTTTGCCTGGTAGTAGGTAGCGCCGGTCTTCTCGTCTGTGACGATGATGGGCTCCACCCCGGTCATGCTGTAGGGCTGCCCGTCTGCCGTGACGCGCTCGATGGCACCGGCCTCCTCGAGCAGGACGCAGAGGTCGTAGGCCGTGTAGACGATGGGGTGGTACTCCCAGATCTGGTCGTAGAGGTCCTTGACGCCCTGCATGCTCAGGGGCTGCTCGCAGGCCTTGAGGAAGGCCATGAGGTACTCGCGCTGCGGCTGCATCGCGTTGATGAGGTCGTCGACGGGGCGGGCCGGGTCGTCTTCCGCATAGGGGCTCGGGACCAGGATGTCTGCGATGGGGGACGGGATCTCCGAGGGCCCCATGGGCGTGAACACCTTGTCGGTGGTGGGGAGGTTGTTGGCGTATTCGGACATGTGTACTCCTCTAATCTGCCCGGCCGCCTGCCTGCGTGCGGTAGGCGGCCGGGCTCTCGCGCTTCAGGCTCTGATGCGCTGGTCTAATAGAACATGTAGACGGTCAGGCCCAGGTCGTAGAAGACGACGCGCAGCAGGATGGCTGTGGCCACGCCCAGCACCACCAAGGCGATGCTGAGCGCCTTGACGAGCTGCGCCTTGCCGCTGTCCTTGCCGAACTTGCGCTGGATGAGCGCTGCGATGACCACCGCCGCAACAGCGCACACGATGGTGCCGGCCGTGAGGATGGCGCGCTCTCCGGCGAACAGGCCGGTCACCGCCTGGAAGTCGATCATGCCGCGGGCAAGCTGGGTGGGGTCGTAGTAGTAGCCGATGTCCGTGTAATTTGCCTGGGCGGCAGCCATGAAGACGAGGTAGGCGACAGTCGTCACCAGGTTGACCGCCGCGCCGGCGAGCATGGCGGGCATCACGACGCTCACATCGTCCTTGCATATGGCCAGGCAGACGGCCACCGTGGCCGGGCCGAGCACGAAGGCCGCACCGAAGAGCGAAAGTATCTGCAGGACGCTGTCCCATACGGGGCGCGAGGCCATCATGTAGCTGTGGCCCATGGCGATGATGAGGATGATGCCGGTGATGATGGCGAGGACGCCGACCCACTTGGGAACCAGGTTGTCACCGCGGCGCCTGAGCTGGGCGAAATACACCACCATGACCAAGCCGACGAGCACCACGGCGATCAGCTCCTGGGTGATGCCGGAGGTGATGTGGCCGAAGCCGTTGAAGATCCTCAGCGGGTGCTGCAGGTGGAACATTACCGCCACGCCGCCCACGGCCATGATGGCGAAGGCGGTGATCAGCGTGGGGAGCTGGGCCCTGTAGGACCTCTGCTGGATGGCGAGCACACCCTGCATCGCAAAGGTGCCCGCTGCCCACGCGAGCAGCGAGGTGAAGAGTATGAGGGGCCATTGAAGTTCCATTGCTTACTCCTCCCCCTGCCAGGTGCGGTTGCGCAGGATATAGGCGAAGGAAGGGTCGTTGCCCACGTTGGGCAGGCGGTGGATGTCTTCCTCCGTGAAGGGACGTGTCGTGTTCGTGATGGGCTCGAACTCGATGTTGTCGCCGACCGGGGGCCCGACGAAGGTCTCGATGCCCTTCTCGAGGTCGCCGAAGTAGCGGGCGCGGGCGCCGCACTGGCGCACGCACTCGGGCAGCTCTCCCTGGGCGGTCTTCTGCTCGCACAGGGTGCACTTCTCCACGACGCCCTCGGTCTCGTTGAGGTAGCGGACGCCGTAGGGGCAGGCCATGACGCAGAACTGGCAGCCGATGCACTTCTCCTTGTTGATCTGGATGGTGCCGTCGGCCACGATGTGGCTGGCCTCCGTGGGGCAGACCTTGACGCACTCGGGGTTCTTGCAGTGCTGGCAGCCCACGGGCAGGTAGTACATCTCCACATCGGGGAAGTGCCCGGATCCGCCCGGCTTGGGATTGGGTCCCACGCGCAGGACCTTGTTCCAGTAGTTGCCAACGGGCACGCCGTTGACGATCTTGCACGCCACGGTGCAGGCGTAGCACTGCACGCAGCGGTTGAGGTCGGAGACGATCGCGTAATGAGTCATTTCCTACACCTCCACGTCGTAGACAGGCATCCAGTCCTTGAGGCGCTGGTCATCAACGGTGTAGATGACGGGAGTGCCGTCTTCTGGAGCACAGGGGACAGGGTTGCCGAAGGGCGAGTTCTCGGGCGTTGCCTTGTAGACCTTCACCAGGTAGGCGCGCAGCGTGGCGGCGCCGTTGATGGGGTCCTGGGTGGTGGGGTCGACCATCACGTTGACGTTGGAGAGGTTCCAGCCATGAGTGGGCGCCGGCAGCTCGGGGAACCACCAGGCGTGGTCGCACTCGATGACGCCCGGGGCGATGCCGTAGAAATAGTTGGCAATCTGGCGCACACGGCCGCGCTTGGACTCGATCCAGCACCAGTCGCCGTCCTCGATGCCCAGCTGCTTGGCGGTCTCGGGGTTGATCTCGAAGCGCGGGGACACGGCCTCCTCGCGGCAGAACGGGACCATACGGCCCTCGCTGTGGAAGTACACGGGGATGCGCCTGCCGCTGGTGAAGACGATGGGGTACTCCTCGTAGACGTCCGGCGTGGAGTAGGGGCTCTCATAGGGCTCGTGGATGGTGGGCAGCTCGTGGCCGGGGGCCATGGTCTCCAGGATCATCGACCACACCTCGAACAGGCCGGAGGGCGTGTCGAAGCCGGGCTTCTTGCCGGTGTAGCGGCTCTCGCCCACCATGTAGCGGTACGCGAAGCCCCAGGGGCTGATCTCCTTGAGGTCCCACTGGCCGTGCTCCTGGTACTGGGCGACGAAGTCGTTCCAGTTCTCGACGTGGATGGTCTTGCCCTCGGGGCCCTTGTCGGCCAGGCCGATGGTGTAGGGCAGGACGGAGAGGTCGTTGAGCTGCTCCTCGTTGGGCCACTGGATGTCCAGCCACTCCTCGGGCCACCAGGGCGGGGCGCTCTCCTTGTCCGCAAACCACCAGGGGATGCCCATGTTCTTGATGATCTGGATGAGCTGGCCGGAGTCCAGGCGTGCCTCGCCGATGGGCTCCTGGCAGCGGACCTGGGCGTTGAGGCCGCACTCGGCACCCTGGGAGGGGCGCAGGAGGTTGTTCTCGAGGTAGTGCGTGGCGGGCAGCGCCAGGTCTGCCAGCTCGAGCTGGGGCGTGTGCCACAGCTCGGCGCACCAGTAGAAGTCGAGGCGCTTGATGGCCTCCCAGTTGCGCGCCGCGTTGGCGGAGTGGAAGTGGTTGCCCGTCGCGGAGATCTCAACGCGGATGGGGTAGGGCTTGCCCAGCAGGGTCATGTTGGTTGCGGAGGCCTGGTCGTAGTGCATGGAGGCGCCGCCGAGGGTGCGGATCCAGGGCAGCAGCGGGAACTTGTCGCCGCCGGCCACCATGGAGAGCTTGTAGGTAGGCATGGGCGGGGCCGCCAGGGGCGCTGCGAAGTCGATGCCCACGGTGTAGTAGGACTGGATGGGCTCGCCGCCGCGGTTGCCGTTGGGCGAGTCGAGGTTGCCCATGATCGCAGAGAGGATGAGCAGCTCGCGCTCGGAGTCCATAGCGTTGCCGGTGTGCTCCATGGCCAGGTTGTAGATGACGGGGCCGGCGTGGATCTCCTTGCCGTAGACCTCGGCGACCTCGCGGATCTTGTCCGCGTCGACCCAGCAGTGCTCGCCGGTCTTCTCCGGCGTCCACTCGGCCAGGCGGTTGCCGTACTCCTGCAGGACGGGGCGGCACTTGACCTTCTTGCCGTTCTTGAGCGTAACCTCGTACTCGCCCTTGAGGGCCGGGTCGATGTTGGCGCCGAAGCCCGGGTCGACGGGCACGAAGAGCTTGTTCTTGCGGGTGAACTCGCGGACGGTGTTGTAGCCCTTCTCGCCCTGCCAGGTCATGGTGCGCGAGTCGAACCAGATGGGGCCGTTGCTCACCTTGTCCCAGGCGATGAAGCGGCGCGGGGAGCCGCCCTCGACCAGGTCGCTCTCCTTCAGCAGGCGCGTCTTGATCTTGATGGGGTAGGTGCCGTTCTTGAAGGCGTTTGAGTAGTAGAAGCCGCTGGGCTCGAGGTCCGGGGCGTAGAGGAAGGTGGCGTTTGACCAGCGCTTGAGGAACATCTCATCGTAGCTTTCCATCTCGTTGATGATGATGTTGAGGAACGCCGCTCCCATGGCGTCGTCCGTGCCAGGGCGCACGGGCAGCCAGTAGTCGCACTCCTTGCCGAGGTTCTGCAGGCGCGGGCCCACGACGATGGAGGTCTCGGAGTAGACCTGGGCGTCGACGGTGACGCGGCAGGCGTTGTCGTAGTTGGACATCTCCTGGTCCGTACCCCACTGGAAGAAGACCTTGGGCTCCTCGTTGAGGGCCGTCCAGTGGCAGGGGTAGCAGCTCATCATGGCGGAGGACTCGCGCGGGCCCTTGCAGACCTGGCCGGCGGTGTTGCCCGCGTTGGGCGTTCCCAGGTAGCCGCCGCAGGTCATGACGCCGATCGAGGTCTGGCGCGAGGTGCCGTGGTAGGTCTTGATGCTCTCTGCGCCGTACTTGTTGATGGTGTACTGCAGGCACTTGGCGGCGAGCTCGTTGGCCTCGTCCCAGGTGATGCGCACCCAGCCGGGGTCCTCGCCCTTGGGGCGCGTACGGCGCATAGGGTAGCGCAGGCGGTCCGGGTGATAGAGCTGCTGCAGGCCCGACTTGCCCTTTGCGCAGAGGTTGCCGCGGCTGGTGTAGGCGTGCTCGTCGCCAGTGATGTCGACCACGCGGCCGTTGGAGACCCACACCCAGATCGAACACTCCATCTTTCCGCAACAGCGGCACAGGCTGCGGACCTTGCGGGTGTCCTCGCTGTGGCCGTCTTGGCCGCTGCTCACCAGCGTGGCGGTCTCTGCGAGCGCAGACGACGCCGACGTGGCAGCTGCAACGGCGCCTGCCATAGCTGTCAGCTTGACAAACGACCGGCGCGAGATTGATAGCTTCCCCATAGACTCTCCTTCCTTGGGGGTTCTGACCGGGAAAAGCGCTGTACGACGCTTTATCCTTTACAAAGAATAAGAGGGGGGTCTGGGGGCGAGAAGTTCGGAAACGACAAGGCACTTTCCGAAAACAGGGGGTCACAGCCCCCGCGCCGAGCCGCTGGCCCGCAGGCATTCCCGAGCGGAAAGCGCCATGCGGAAAACGAATGGGCCCGCAGGGGCGCAGGCCGCTGCCCCGTTCCTTGCAATGGGCGACGCTTTGTCGAGCAGCGCACTCGGGGCCCCTGCGCGCCGCCCCATGGCTATCGGCTGGCGCTACAATGGGGGCGCCATGAAGAAGCTGATCCGACAGATGCTGCGGTTTGCTGCTGTGGGCCTGAGCGCCTTCGCGCTCGACTACGTCCTCTTCATGGTGCTGCACATGTTCGGCATGTCCTACCTCATCGCCAACATCATCAGCTACACCCTGAGCACCGTCTACAACTTCATCCTGAGCATGAGGTTCGTGTTCTCGGGCAAGAGCAGCCAGACCAGGCTGCAGCAGTTCGTGATCTTTCTGGTGCTGGGCTTCATCGGCCTGGGGCTCAACGAGCTCTACCTGTGGCTGCTGGTGGACTTCTGCCACATCGCACCGGCCATCTCCAAGCTCATCGCGGCCTTCCTCGTGACCATCTTCAACTTCATCACCCGCAAGATCTTCCTAGAGGACCGCACCCCCAAGGGAGCCGGGCAGGAGCCGCTCGAACCCGGGCAGATCGGCGAGGCGCTGGGCGCTGGCCTGGAAGACGTCGAGGTCATCTTGCACGAAGAGCTCAACATCGTCACCGGCAAAAGCGACATCAAGATCCTCTGAGCGTCCCTCCAAAGCCCTTGGACCCGCGCTGCTTCACCCCGTTAAGCTCTAGCGGGGCGCTGTTAGAGCAGGGCGAGGGCGTTGCAGGCGGCGCAGCTGAGGACGGCGGACCCCAAGACGGCAGCCAGGGCGTGGAGTTTGAAGCGCTTGGCGATCAGGCTGTTGGCCACGGCGAGCACCAGGCACATCGCGACGCCTGCCGCGGGGCCGCAGGCAAGGCCGCCCACGCTGCGCGAGCAGCTCAGCAGCAGGCCCAGCGCCACGGTGAGCAGCAGACCGCTCACCACGCAGCCCACCACGCGCTTGATCGCGGCAAACGACTTGAGCCCCTCCAGGGCCTCGAAGAGCCAGAACCCCGCCACGAAGGTGATGCAGCTCATGGCGATCGCCACGGCAAAGCCCGCCAGCGCCAGGGCCAGCCCGGCAGCCACCCCGCCGGCCTGCTCGCCCATGCAGTAGCCGGCACCGGTGAGCATCTTGCACAGGATGGAGCCCGGCAGCGCGTTCGCCACGGGAACGAGCTGCGCGTAGAAGGTGGTCTCGTCGAGCATGCCGCTCTCCACGAAGAAGCCGTCTGCCATGGCGATGTAGGCGTCTCCGCCACCGAACGAGAGCAAGCTGCTGAGCGCTCCCCTGCCCAAGTAGGCCAGCGTCTCCGGGTACAGCAGCAGCGCCGGCAACGCGCACACAGCCACGCAGGCGGCGCCCAGCCCGATCACCGCGAGCACGGTGCGGGGGCTGCCCAGGCGCAGGTGGACGTTGTTCTCGCGCGCATCCCCCGCAAGGCTCCACAGCGCCATGACCACCATGACGCCGATGAGCAGCAGGTCGAGGGACAGCTCGCGCTCCCACAGCCTGCCCAGGCCGCCCTGCGTCAGGCAATACGCGCCCGCCACCAGCAGCGCCACGGCAACGCGCCCCGGGCTGCGCTTGTCGCGGATCCACACCGCCAGGAAGAAGGTGAGCGCCATGGCGTTGACCGTGCCGATGGCGAGCACCGGCGCCGCGTCCGCGATGCCCAGGAGCTTGTAGAGGCTCTTGCCGCAGGTGGCGACGAAGACCACGAGCACCACGGCCAGCGAGATGAGCGTGCCCTTGCGCGTGCGGGCCTCGGTGACCTTGGAGCGCACATAGCGCGCGATCACGCTGAGGATGTAGGCGCTCACACCGATGGCGAGGTAGCCCACCTGAGCCACCACGGCCCCGGTGCTCTGGCTCAGCAGCGCCATGGCGAGCACCAGCAGCGCCACGCCGGGCAGGGCGATGGCCGCCGCCGCGAGCAGCGAGCCCACCGCGCCGCGCGCCTCCAGGCCGATGCCCGCCGCCATCTCGACCGGCAGCGCCCCCGGCGTGATGCACGCGATGGCGATGGCGTCGTCGAGCTGGCGCTGCGAGACCAGGCCGCGGTCTGCCATGCGCTCCTGGAACACCGGGATCAGCGCGCTGCCGCCCCCGAAGCCCATGCACCCTATGGCCAGCAGCCCCCGCAGCAGCTGGGGCAGCCTGTTCCCCTTCCCGTCAGGCATGCAGGCCTACTCCAAGCTGTCCAGGTAGTCGAGCACCAGCTGCACGCCCTCCTCGACGCTCAGTGCGCTGGTGTCGACCGTGAGCTCGGGGCTCACGGGCGGCTCGTAGGGGCTGCTGATGCCGGTGAAGCTGGGGATCTGCCCCGCGCGGGCGCGCTTGTAGAGGCCCTTGACGTCGCGGCGCTCGCATTCCTCGAGCGGCGTGCTCACGTAGATCTCCACAAAGCTCTCCGCCCCGATCACCTCGCGGGCATTGCGGCGGTCTGCCACAAAGGGGCTGATGAAGCTCGTGAGCACCACCAGGCCGGCGTCGTTCATGAGCTTGGAGACCTCGGCGATGCGGCGGATGTTCTCGATGCGGTCCTCTTCGCCAAAGCCCAGGTTCTTGTTGAGGCCCATACGGACGTTGTCGCCGTCGAGCATCATGGTGTAGCGCCCGCGCGCGTACAGCGCCTGCTCCACGGCGTTTGCCAGCGTCGACTTGCCCGAGCCGGAAAGCCCCGTGAACCACAGCGTCACGGCACGCTGGCCCATGTGGCCCTCGCGCAGGCTGCGGTTGACGGTGGTCTCCTGCCAGGTGAGGTTCTGGCCCTTGCTCGTGCCGCGGCGCACCACGGCGCAGCCGCTCGTCATGTTGGTGAGGCGGTCGACCAAGATCATGCAGCCCAGGTCGGGGATGTCCTCGAAGAAGTCGAAGACCACGGGCTCGGCCAGGGCGATGTCGCAGTGGGCTATCTCGTTCTTGCAGATGCGCTTGGCTTGGATGCGCTCGCCGGTGTTGGCGTCGATCTTGTACTCGATGCTGAGCACCGTGCCGCTCACGGCACGGGTGCCCAGGCGGAAGCTGAAGTTCTTGCCGGGGAGGAGGTCTGCGTCGTCCATCCACAGGAGGTCGGCGCTGAAGGCCTTGCCCACCTGGGGGCTGCAGCCGCTTGCCAGCACGCAGCCGCGCGAGACATCGACCTCGTCTGCCAGGCAGATGGTGACGGCCTGCCCGGCAGCGGCCTGCTGCACGTCGTCAAAGCCGCACACGATGCGGCTCACGGTGCTCACGGAGCCGCTGGGCAGCACGGTGAGCTCGTCGCCCAC
This sequence comes from Coriobacteriales bacterium, assembly GCA_051876105.1. Taxonomy (GTDB): domain Bacteria; phylum Actinomycetota; class Coriobacteriia; order Coriobacteriales; family QAMH01; genus W2P13-069. The sequence goes on from JBJEHN010000021.1 coordinate 33,036, forward strand.
ACGGATGCTGCCGCTGGAGACGCTGCCCTGGAAGCCGCGGAACTCGCTGCTGGGGCGGCACACGCGCTGCACCGGCATGGTGAAGCCCTGCTCGCCCACAGCCTGCTCGACGTCGACTTCCTCCAGGTACTCCTGCAGGGTGGGGCCGGCATACCAAGGCATGTGCTGCGAGCCGCGGGCCACGTTGTCGCCCTCGGTCGCGCTCACGGGGATGACCTGCAGGCTGGCAGGCTTGAACTCCGCCACCAGCTCGCGAACCTGCTGCTCGATGGCGCTGAACGCGGCCTGGTCAAAGCTCACGAGGTCCATCTTGTTCACCGCGTAGACGAAGTGGCGGATACCCATCAGCGCGCAGATGCGGGTATGGCGCCTGGTCTGGGTGAGCACGCCCTTGGTGGCGTCGATGAGGATGACGGCCAAGTCCGCGAAGCCCGCGCCCACGGCCATGTTGCGGGTGTACTCCTCGTGGCCGGGGCAGTCCGCGGCGATAAAGGAGCGCTTGTCCGTGGTGAAGTAGCGGTAGGCGACGTCGATGGTGATGCCCTGCTCGCGCTCGGCCGCCAGGCCGTCGAGCAGCAGCGAGTAGTCGATCTTGCCGCCGCGGCTGCCGGCCTTGGACTCCAGCAGCAGGGCGTCGCGCTGGTCCGCGAAGATCAGCTTGGCGTCGTAGAGCAGGTGGCCCAGCAGGGTCGACTTGCCGTCGTCCACGCTGCCGCAGGTGAGAATCTTGAGCAAGCCCTTCATCAGAAGTACCCCTCCCTCTTGCGCTTTTCCATGCTGGCGCTGCCGCCGTCCTTGTCGATGACGCGGGTGGTCCGCTCGGAGGTCACGGCGGAGAGGGTTTCCTCGATGATGGCGTCGAGCGTGCTCGCGCTTGACTCGACGGCGCCGGTGAGCGGGTAGCAGCCCAGCGTGCGGAAGCGCACCATGCGCATCTGGGGCTCCTCGCCCGGCAGCAGCCTGAAGCGCTCGTCATCGACCATGATCAGCTGGCCGTCACGCTCGACCACGGGGCGCTCGGCGGAGAAGTACAGGGGCACGATGTCGATGCCCTCGCGCCTGATGTAGAGCCAGATGTCCTTTTCCGTCCAGTTGGAGAGCGGGAAGACGCGGATGCTCTCGCCCTTGTTGATGCCGGCGTTGTAGAGCTTCCACATCTCCGGGCGCTGGTTCTTCGGGTCCCAGGCGTGGGCCGCGTTGCGGAAGCTGAACACGCGCTCCTTGGCGCGGGACTTCTCCTCGTCGCGGCGCGCCCCGCCGAACACAGCCGTGAAGCCGTACTTGTCCAAGGCCTGCTTGAGGGCCTCGGTCTTCATGATGTCTGTGTAGGCGGCGCCATGGTCGAAGGGGTTGATGCCCTGCTCGACGCCCTCCTGGTTGATGTACTCGATGAAGTCGAGCCCGTACTCGCGGACCGTGTGGTCGCGGAACTCGATCATCTCGCGGAACTTCCAGGTGGTGTTCACATGCAGCAGAGGGAAGGGTGGCTTCTCTGGGTAGAAGGCCTTGCGGGCCAGATGGAGCATGACGGATGAGTCCTTGCCGATGGAGTACAGCATGACGGGCTTCTCGCACATGGCGGCGACCTCGCGCATGATGTAGATCGACTCGGCCTCAAGCTGGTCGAGGTGGGACTGGACGTCCATGGAAGAGCGCTCTCCTCTCACTGCGCCCCGCAGGGCAGCAGAAGACCTGGGCCGCACAGCTGGGCGGCCCGCAGCGGGTGGTTCAGATGAGAGGGAGATGGCAGGCTAGACGTGCTTGGTGTTGTAGAAGAGGATCTTGCCGTTCTTGGCGCGGACGCAGTAGTCGTAGCGGTACTGCTTGCGCTGGAACTTGACCATGTAGGCCTTCTTGCCGTTGTAGCGCCCGAGCCTCACTTTGAGGGCGTCGACTTGGCGCGGCTTGAGGCCGACGTGGTCGAGGGCGATCATCTTCGCCTCCTGCTTGTCGATGAAGTTGGGAGGGAGGCTAACCGCAGCCGGGCTGAACTCGTCGGCCAGGGCCTGCTGGGGCCCGAGCGCGACGGGGGCGCAGGCGAGGCAGCAGGCGAGCACGGCGGCAGGGGCGCTTCCTCGCAGCAGCAGGGCTGCGCTGCAGAGGCAGCGGGGCACGCCGGTATGTCCTTTCATCTCGCTTCTCATAGCGCCTTATACTTTCAGGTCTTGCAATTAAGGTGTTATTAACCTTTGCAAGGAGGCGGGCTATTCCCCTTCCAGAATAGCAACTGTTCCCGCAGATGAAAGACCCTGGGCCGGATTGGGGAGGACGGGGATGCGCCAGGTGAAGGTGCTGCCGCTGCCGGGGACGCTCTGGACCGAGACCTCGCCGCCGTGCGCCTGCGCGATGAACTCCACCATGGCCAGGCCCAGGCCCGCGCCGTTGGCCGCACCGCCGCGCGAGCGGTCGACCTGGTAGAAGCGCTCCCAGATGCGGGGCAGCTCCTCCGGCTCGATGCCGATGCCGTTGTCCTCGACGCTGCCCACCGCCCAGCCGCTCTCGCGCCTGAGCTCGAAGCGGATGAAGCCACCCTCGCGCCCGTAGCGCACGGCGTTCTCCACCAGGTTGAGCGCCATGCGCATGAGCAGGGCCGTGTCGCCGCGCACGCGCACGCCGGGTTGCACGTTGCTGTAGAAGGCGATGCTGCGCTCCGCCGCCAGCTCGGCGCCGGTCTCTCCCACCAGCTCGCAGAGCTCGCTGAGGTCCAGCTCCTCCAGCTGCAGCTGGCTCGCCCCGCGGTCTGCGCGCGCCAGGGCCAGCAGCTGGCTGGTGAGCTCGCTCATGTAGACAGCCTGGCTGCGCACGCGCTCCAGGGCCTCGCGCAGCTCTTCCGGGCTGCGCCCCTCCCCCAGCGCGTAGTCTGCCTCGGAGAGCATCACGGCCACCGGGGTGCGCAGCTCGTGGGAGGCGTTGTCGGTGAAGCGGCGCTCTTTGTCGAACGAACGCTCCAGGCGGTCGAGCATGCCGTTGAAGGTGGTGCCCAGCGCGTGGAACTCGTCTTGTGCGCACGTGACGGGGATGCGGCGGCTGAGGTCCGTGCCCTCGGAGATGCTCGCCGCGGTGCTGTTGATGGTGTCGAGCGGGCGCAGGCCGCGCCGCATGATGAGGTAGCTGCCCAGTGCCGCCGCCAGCGCGATGACCGCCAGGCCGCCTATGGCGAGTATCCACATCTTCTCAACCGCGGCGTTGAGCTGCTTGATGTCTGTGGCGCTGCGCAGCTGCACGTTGCCGAACTCCGGCACCTTGGCACGGCGGTCGAGCACCAGCCAACTGCCCAGGCGCTGGGTCTGACCGGCCTGGAAATCGAGGCTGTCGAGCTTGGCGGAGGGCACGTAGCCGCAGAGGAAGTGGCCGTCCTCGTCGTAGACCGCGCTATAGACGCCGCCCTGGACGAAGACCGTGTCTGGCGCCATGACCATGCCGTCTTCAACCACAAGTTGGCGCTTGACCTCGTTGCTCACGGCGCGCAGGTTGTCCACAGCGCCCTCGGCGGTCGTCGCCCCCACCGTGCTCAGCACCACGCCGAGCACCACGGCCGTCAGCACCACAGTGAACAGCGTGACAGCTGCGGCGACCTTTGCCTTGACGCTGAGGTTCACCTAGGGCTCCCGGATGGTGTACCCCACACCGCGCACCGTGTGGATGAGCTTGGTCTCGAAGGGCTCGTCGAGCTTGCGGCGCAGGTAGCGCACGTAGACGTCGACGATGTTGGAGCCGCCCATGTAGTCGTAGCCCCACACGCTCGAGCCGATCTTCTCGCGCGAGAGCACAGTGCCCTTGTTGCGCATGAGGCACTCGAGGATGGAGAACTCCTTGGCAGAGAGCTCGACGTCCACGTCCGCGCGGGTCACGCGGCGGGTGTCGAGGTCCATGGTGAGGTCGCCCACCTGGAGGGTGTTGCTCACCAGGCCGCTGTTGCGGCGCATGACCACGCGCAGGCGGGCGAGCAGCTCTTCGAAGGCAAAGGGCTTGACCAGGTAGTCGTCGGCGCCGGCATCGAGGCCCGCGACCCTGTCCTGCACGCCGTCGAGCGCGGTGAGGAAGAGCACGGGGGTGGGGCGGGTCTCCTTGTTGCGCAGGTACTTGAGCACCTGGTAGCCGTCCGCGCCGGGCATCATGATGTCGAGGATCGCCGCGTCGTACTCGCTGCAGGCGAGGTAGTCGATGGCCTCGGTGCCGGTCAGGCAGGCGTCGACAACGTAGCCTTCCTCCTCCAGGCGCTTGGCAAGCATGGCGTTGAGCTGGGGCTCGTCTTCTGCGATGAGGATGTGCATCGTGTGCTCCAAAGGCGAAGTTTCTATAGTGCGATGCACGCTAACAGGGGGCGCTTAACAATTCATTAAGAGCGCTCTGCTGCAAGCAGCTGCTGCGCCAGCTCCAGGGCCGCCTTGATGCACGGCGCCATGTCGTAGTACTTGTAGACGCCCAGGCGGCCGGCAAAGGTGACGCCCTCCTCGGCCTCCGCCAGCTGGGCGTAGCGCTCGTAGAGCGCGTTGTTGCGCTCGTCGTTGACGGGGTAGTAGGGCTCGTCTCCGGGCTTCCAGGCGCTGGAGTACTCGCGGCTGATCACGGTGTCTGGCAGGGGGTTGCCCTCCCTATCGTGCCCGAACTCGAAGTGCTTGTGCTCGATGATGCGCGTGAAGGGCACGTCGTGGCTGGTGTAGTTGACCACCGCGTTGCCCTGCCAGTTCTCCACGCCCTCCATGAGCTCCTCCTCGAAGCGCACCGTGCGCCACTCGAGGTTGCCCAGCGCAAAGCCGAAGTACTCGTCCACGGGGCCGGTGTAGACCACGTGGCCGAACTGGGCGCGGTCCACGTCCTTGAACTCGACGCCGCAGCGGACCTCCACCCCTTCGAGCATGCGGCCCACCATAGCCGTGTAGCCGCCGACGGGGATGCCCTGGTAGCGGTCGTTGAAGTAGTTGTTGTCGTAGGTGAAGCGCACGGGCAGGCGCTTGATGATGCTGGCGGGCAGCTCCGTGCAGCTGCGGCCCCACTGCTTCTCTGTGTACTCCTTGACCAGCTTGGTGAAGATGTCGCGCCCCACCAGCGAGAGCGCCTGCTCCTCGAGGTTGGCGGGCTCGCCCTGGATGGCGGCCTCGGCCCTCTGGGCCTCGATGATGGCGCGGGCCTGTTGCGGCGTGGTGATGCCCCACATCTTGGAGAAGGTGTTCATGTTGAAGGGCAGGTTGTAGAGCTCGCCGTGGAACAGGGCCACGGGGCTGTTGACGTAGTTGTTGAACTCGGCGAAGCGGTTGGCGTAGTCCCAGACCTCGCGGTCTGAGGTGTGGAAGATGTGGGCGCCGTACTTGTGCACGTTGATGCCGCGGACGTCCTCCGTGTAGCAGTTGCCGGCGATGTGGGGGCGGCGGTCGATGACCAGGCAGCGCTTGCCGGCGTCTGCGAGCTGGCGGGCGACGACCGCGCCGGTGAGGCCGGCGCCGACGATGAGGTAGTCGTAGGAGGGAGTTGTCATGGGGGCTCCTTGCGCACGTGGGGCGTTCGAATCGTATGCAAGATGATACCGCGGTGAGGGGCCGCTTGCCGTACTATCGGTTCCTGGCCGGCGGAAAGGAGCGTGGCGGACGTGGCAACCTACCTGGTCACAGGCGGAGCGGGCTTCATAGGGTCCAACTTCATCCACTACCTGCTATGGACCTACCCTGATGCCCAGGTGATCAACGTCGATGCACTGGAGCACGCGGGCAACCTTGCCAACGTCGCGGACCTGGCAGACGACCAGCGCCATCTCTTCGTGCACGCAGACATCTGCGACGAGCGCGCCATGGACGAGCTCTTCGCCAAGCACGGCCCCGACTACGTGGTGAACTTCGCCGCGCAGACGCACGTCGACCGCGGCATCGAGGACCCGATGGCCTTCAACCGCAGCAATGTCGCCGGCGCGCTCACGCTGCTGCAGCTCGCCCGCAAGGACTGGGAGGAGCCCGGCGGCGGCTACGGCGGGCACCGCTTCCTCCAGGTCAGCACAGACGAGGTCTACGGCTCGCTGCCCGGGCCCGGCGCGCCGCTGTGGCGCGAGGACGCGCTGCTGGCCCCGCGCAACCCCTACAGCGCGAGCAAGGCCAGCGCCGAGCTCTACACCATGGCATACGCGGATACCTATGGCCTGCCGGTGATCATCACGCGCAGCTCCAACACCTACGGGCCCTTCCAGTTCCCAGAGAAGCTGATCCCGCTGGTCATCACCCGCGCGCTGGCCCACCGCGACATCCCGCTCTACGGCGACGGGCTCAACCTGCGCGACTGGGTCTACATCGCCGACCTCTGCCAGGCGCTCGACCTGGTGCTCCACAGGGGGCGCGTGCGGCAGGTCTACAACATCGGGGCGCGCAACCAGTGCACCAACGTGCAGCTGGTGGGCGAGCTGGTGGGCGAGCTTGCCCGCCAGACGGGCGACGCGGCGATCGACGAGACGCTGGTCTCGTACGTGGCAGACCGCAAGGGCCACGACCGCGCCTACGGCGTCGACCCCTCAAAGCTCGAGCGCGAGCTGGGCTGGCACCCGCACACCACCCTGCGCGCGGGTCTGGCCAAGACTGTCGCCTGGTACCTGGCCAACCCCCAGTGGGTGGGCGATGCGCTCACCGCCCGCTACCAGCACGAGAACCAGCGCCTCCTCAGCGAATGGCGGCAGGCCTGAGCCCAAAGCCGCCGTTACGCGCTGGCGTTCGTCTCCTTCAGGATGCGGGTGAACTCCTCGACGGCGCGGGAGGGGTCCTCGCCGCGGGGGTGCGCCACGTAGAGCGAGCGACGGCAGAGCTCGCCTTCGGGCAGGAACATGGCCGGCTTTGCGCTCAGGCCGCTGTTGTAGAGCGTGGTCTCTGTGATAAGCGAGGCACCGGCGCCAGCCAGCGTGAGCGCCAGGCTGGTGAGCGTCTGGTCCACCTGGATCACCTTGGCGGGAGAGAAGTCGCAGCGCTTGAAGAGCTCCGCCATCTTGCGGCCGATCTGCTGCGAGAGCCCCAGGGTGATGAAGCAGCAGTCCTCCAGGGCCGCAAAGTCCCCCTTGCCGATGACCGCGTAGCCCTCCGGGCCCGGCTGCGGCAGCCTCTGGAGCTGGGGCGCCTGCGGGGGCAGGCACAGGAAGATGCGCTCGTCTAGGAACTCCTGGTAGCTCAGGCCGGAGTTGCTCGAGGCGTAGGGCGTGATGAAGAGGTCGATCTCGCCGCGAAGGGCAGCCTCCGTGAGGTTGGGAACCGTGTCATCCACGATCTTGACGTCGACGCCCGGGTACAGCTGGCTGAAGCGCGCAACCGCCTTGGGCAGGTAGGTGATGTTGAAGAAGGTGGCCCCGCCGATGATCAGGCGGCCGGCCTCGAGGTTCCTGAGCTGGGTGATCTTGCGGGCGAGCTCGCGGTTGAGCGACTCGATGGAGTCCTGGCAGGCGAGGTAGGCCTCCCCCACCTCCGTGATGCTGAGCGGCGTGGTGGAGCGGTCGAAGACAGCGGCGCCAAGCTGCTGCTCGAGCTTCTTGATGCGGGCGCTGAGCGCGGGCTGCGTGACGCCGAGCTCCTCCGCCGCAGCGGAGATGTTGCGCAGGCGGGCCACCGTGCGTATGTACTGCGCGATGCTGGTGCTCTCCATGAGTCCTACTCCTATAAGTTTTTGGTTATAGCCAGCCAATTCTACTCCTCGCAGATTTGAGCGCCCGCACCGCACGCGTAGTTATTGGGCGATTATCCTAACCAACTCTCAATATATAAGTTATAGTTTATATCTGTA
>JBJEHN010000022.1:0-2050 GCA_051876105.1 Coriobacteriales bacterium
GGGGCGCTGCTGCCGCGCTTTACTTGCAGAGTGAAGCGGCTGCTTCGTCGACGATGACGGTGACGTCCGGGTGGAACTGCAGGATGGAGGCGGGGACCTGCGGCGTGACGGGGCCGAAGAAAGCGTCCCTCACGATCTGCGCCTTGCCCTCGCCGTTTGCAACGACCAAGATCTTGGAAGCGCGCATGATGGTGCCGATGCCCATGGTGTAGGCCTGGGTGGGGACCTCGTCGATATGGTCGAAGAGGCGGCTGTTGGCCTCGATGGTGGATGCGGTCAGCGTGACGCAGTTGGTCTCCTTGGCGAACTCGTCCGCCGGCTCGTTGAAGCCGATGTGGCCGTTGTGGCCCAGGCCCAGCAGCTGCAGGTCGACCCCGCCGGCGGCCTGGATGGCGGCCTCGTAGTCGGCGCAGGCGGCTGCGGCGTCTGGGTTGGAGCCGTCGGGCACGTGAGTGGCAGCCTTGTCGATGTCAACATGGTCGAAGAGGCGCTTCTCCATGAAGTAGTGGTAGCTCTGCGGGTGGCTGTTCTCGAGGCCGCGGTACTCGTCGAGGTTGTAGGTGCTCACATCCTTGAAGCTGATCTTGCCGGCCTGGAAGTCCCTGACGAGCTCTGCGTAGAGGCCCTCGGGGGTGGAGCCGGTTGCCAGGCCCAGGGTGCAGCTGGGGTTGGCGGCGACGAGCGCGGCGATGACGTCTGCTGCCTTGCGGCTCATCTCCTCGTAGTCCTTGGCGACGATGAACTTCACGGGTATCACTCCTTGCAGTTGCGGTTGAAGAAAGCCAAAGTGTTTGGTCACCATGATAGGGCTTATCCGGCTGCTGGATGACCTTCGGCTTGCAACTGCGCCAGCGCTTGCAGAGGTCTTCGTTGAATGGCAAGATACCGCCTTATGAATATGAACGTGTTAAAAGACGGTTTCAAGGCGGCCCTGCCCATCATCGCGGGGTATATCGTGTTGGGTTTGCCCTGCGGCCTGCTGTGCCAGCAGGCGGGCATCAACGCCCTGGAGTCCTTCGTCATGTCCATGACCTTCTACTCGGGTGCCGGGCAGTACATGATCCCCAACATGTGGCTGGCTGCGGCAAGCCCGCTCTCCATCATCGCAAGCGTGAGCCTTGTGAACACCCGCCAGACCCTCTACAGCGCATCCCTCTCCCAGTTCTGCACGGGCTGCAGCAAGCGCCTGGCGTTCCTGTTCTCTGCCACGGTCACAGACGAGAGCTTTGGCGTGAACCTGGCCCAGTTCCAAAACGGCGAGTGGGACGTGCAGCGCGCCACGGTCGTGAACCTCTGCTCCATGACCACCTGGGCGCTGGCCAACGTCTCCGGCGTGGTGCTCGGCAGCCTGGTCTCCGTGCCCACGGCGCTGGCCTCCTTTGCCATGACGGCCATCTTCATCTGTCTGCTCTGCATGCAGAAGGTCAACGCCGTGCATCTGGTGACCATGCTCACCGCGGCTGCGGGCGTCGTCATCTGCAAGCTCGTGGGCTTGAGCGGTGCTGCCATCCTTCTTGGTGCCGTGACGGGCGTGGTAGTGGGCTATCTCTTCTCCACCTTCTTCGCGCGCCGTGGTGCGGGGGAGGGGGTGTAGATGAGCCTCGAGTCCTTCCTTGTCATCTACCTGTGCTGCCTGGCTACCATGCTGCTGTGCCGCTGCGTGCCGCTGCTGGCGCTCAAGGGCCGCACTCTGCCCGAGGGCCTGGTCCGCGCGCTCAACCTCATCCCGCCGGCGGCCTTCGCCGCGCTGGTCGCCAACGACCTGTTCTCGCCAGGGATGTTCGACGCCGGCCTGCTGCAGGGCCTCATGCCGCTGGCCGCGGCCGCCCTCACCATGGTCGTGGGCTACCTGCGCAAGTCGCTGGTGCTGTGCATCGTGGTGGGCGTGGGCTCGTACGGCCTGATGATGCTCTTCCTCTAGCGCCGCCTCGGCGTGCTCTCCCGCCGCCGTCTTTCAGTTCCCTTTCAGCCGCCAGTCCTATAGTCTGGGCATATGTCACAGCTTATATGTTCATCAAGGTGTCAACAGGCAATAACAGGCCAGCTCCCA
>JBJEHN010000023.1:0-9463 GCA_051876105.1 Coriobacteriales bacterium
TGGGGCTCGAAATCGCCCTTGTGGCGGGTCTTTTCAGCGGAAACACCCGCCACAAACACCCGCCACAAGGGCCAAAACGCGCGCGAAAGAACAACCACAAGGCGCAGAGGAGCGCCGGGGCGCAGGGCGAGCGGGAGCTGCCCTGCGCGGCGCTAGCTGGCGATGGCCACGAGCTCGGCGAGGGTGCTGCGCACGACGTCGCTGCGCGAGAGCGTGCCCACCAGGGCGCCCTGCGCATCCACCACCGGCACCTTCTTGATCCGCTTGGTGGCCAGCAGCTGGCACGCACGGCCCAGCGGCATGTCCTGCTCCACGCAGACCACATCGCGCGTCATCACGCTCTCCACGCGCAGCTCCAGCAGCTGCCGCGTGCGCTGGCCGAAGCTCTCTGGGTCGCCAAAGCGGTACGCCATCATCAGCGAGCCGTCCAGCAGGTCGCGGTCCTCGTTGGCCAGGTACTTCATGAGGTCGCCGTCAGAGACAAAGCCCACTACGGCCCCGCTGCGGCTGACCACCGGCACGCCGCTCGTCTTGTTGGCGATGAGCACCTGCGCAACCTCTCCCAGCGTGCTGCCCTCGCAGACGAAGTAGGGCTCGCCGTTCATCACCGCGCTCACCAGCTCGCTCTCGCGCGCAAGGCCCGCAGCGGCGGGGGCCTGCGTGCCCATAGCGGCTCCCTGCTTGGCAGCTTCCTGCGGGCCGGGCGCGCGCTGCCCGCTGCGCTCGCGGATGAAGAGCATGATGACGATGAAGTCGACGAGCGCCACCGCCAGCAGCGTGACAAAGCCCAGGTGGTAGCCCATGCTCAGCCCAGCCAGGGCGTCGCCTGCAGGTGCCAGGCCCGCGCCGAACGCCGTCATCGAGATGACCACCGCCGTCACCATGGAACCCGCCACCTGGTTGAGGGTGTTGCCCGTGGCCTGCGCGTGTTGTATGTCCTCGTTGCGCAGGGCGTTGAGGCCCCAGGTGCCCACGGTGGTGTTCAGCAGCTGCAGGCCCACGAACATGCAGCCGTACAGCAGCCCCACCACCGGCAGCGGCGTGCCCGCGCCAAAGCACAGTGCCATGGCCGCTAGGGCTCCGGTCATCAGCAGCGCGCCGGGCACCACGCACACGCGTATGCCCTTGCGGTCGAACAGCTTGCCAGCGAACAGGCCCACCACGGCGCCCGTCAGCGCGCCGGGCAGCATGGTGAGGCCGGTGATGAAGGGCGAGTAGCCCAGCAGGTTCTGGATGAACAGCGGCAGCATCACGCTCATGCCCGTGCTTACCGCCACGTTGATCATGTTGACCGTGACCGTCGCGCGGAAGCGCCCCACCTTCAGCACTGTGATCTTGACCAGCGGCACCTCGAGCTTGAACTGCCGCACGGCGAACACCGCCATCAACAGCGCGCCGCCCGCGATGAGCGCGATGGTAAGCGGCAGGTTGCTGCTCTTGGAGAAGGACGAGAGACCGTAGAGCAGCGCCACCAGGCCCACAGTGCTCAGTGCTACGGCGGGCTTGTCGAAGGTGGTGGGCTCGAACGCGGGGCCGGGGCCCAGGGACCTCAGCGCCACAAGGAAGACGACGAGCGCCGCCACAGCCACCATGACGAAGAGCATGCGCCAGCCCAGCGTCTCGACCAAGATGCCAGAGAGCGTGGGCCCGATGGCCGGCGCAAAGCCCACCACCAGCATGACCAGGCCCATGGCGCTGCCGCGGCGCTCGCGCGGGAACTCCAGCAGCACGATGGTGAAGGCCATGGGCATGGTGAGGCCGCAGGCTATGGCCTGGAACACGCGGCCCAGCATGATCACGGGGAATGACGGCGCCAGCGAGGCGGCCAGGCTGCCCACTACGAACGAGAGCATGGAGGCGAGGAAGAGCCTGCGCGAGCCAAAGCGCCCCAGCAGGTAGGGGGAAAGCGGGATCACCACGGCCATCACCAGCGAGTAACCCGAGGTCAGCCACTGCACCACTGTGGCGTCGATGGAGAAGTCCGCCATGAGGACGGGCAGCACCGGCGAGAGCAGGGTCTGGTTCAAGATGATGAGGAAGGTGCCAGCCATCATCGTGACGACGGTCAGCAGTGCGCTGCGCGTGAGTTTCTCTGCCATGTGTTCGCTCGCTGTTCCGGCGACCCCGTGCCGCCTGCTTGTGTTTGTCCGAATGCGGTCGGGGATTATAAGCCGCTCAGGAGCAATGCAGCGCACAGCGGTTTCCGTACTGTTATCTCCTGCGGCAAAGATAAATCGCAGGTAAACGCGGGGGCTGCGGTCTAGCCCGCGGCCCTGCGCTCCTCGCAACACAGCTGCAACGCAGCGTTCACGCTGTGGAAACGCTTGCGGCGTTAACTGGGCTCCAAGCTCACGCATGGGCCCTGCCCGCCCAGCCGCCGCAAGCACGAGGAGGCGATTCAATTGGACAAGCTGGTATCGCACACCGCCCGCATCAACGACGAGCTCGCCCGCTACGGGGTGAAGTTCGGCATCTACAAGAACAACGAGTTCCACGAGCGCCTGTTCCCCTTCGACGCAGTGGCGCGCGTCATCCCGCACGCCGAATGGGAGCTGCTCGAGAAGGGCCTGGCGCAGCGCGTCGACGCCCTCAACGCCTTCCTGCTCGACATCTACGGCGCCCGCCAGATCGTGAGCGACGGCATCATCCCCGAGGACTTCATCTTCAGCTGCCCGGGCTACCTGCCGCAGTGCGACGGCATCGTGCCGCCCAAGGGCGTGTACTCGCACATCTCCGGCATCGACCTCGTGCTCGGCCGCGACGGCACCTGGTACGTCCTGGAGGACAACCTGCGCATCCCCTCCGGCGCCAGCTACCCGCTCATCGCGCGCGGCATCACGCGCCGCTGCAGCCCCGGGACCTTCCGCGACAACGCAATCGTCGACAACCGCAATTATGGGCAGCTGCTGGAGAAGGTCTTCAACCACGTCAACCGCGGGGGCATCAACGTCGTCTTCACGCCGGGCCGTTACAACGCGGCGTACTTCGAGCACAGCTACCTGGCCGAGCAGACCGGCGCCGTGCTGGCAGACACCAGCGAGCTCTTCGTCGCCAACGAGCGCCTGTACTACCGCAGCTACGAGGGCGACGTGCAGGTGGGCGCGCTCTACCGCCGCATCTCCGACGAGTACCTCGACCCCAACTGCTTCCTGCCGGAAAGCGTCATCGGCATCCCCAACCTCATGGCCGCCTACCGCGCGGGCAACGTGGCCGTCATCAACGCGCCCGGCAACGGCATCGCAGACGACAAGGGCATCTACTACTTCGTGCCCAAGATGATCGCGTACTACCTGGGCGAGCAGCCGATCCTCAAGAACGCCCCCACCTACCTGCCCTTCTACGAAGACGACCTGGCCTACACCCTGGAGCACCTGGACAGCCTGGTCATCAAGGACACAGCCGAGGCAGGCGGCTACGGGGTGGTCTTCGGCAGCCAGCTTGGCGAGCAGGAGCTGGCCGCGATGGCAGCCAAGATCAAGGCAGAGCCGCGCCGCTGGATCACCCAGGAGGTCATCGACTTCGAGGAGCTGGAGACCTACATGGCCGGCGAGCGCGTGATGCGCAAGGCCGACCTGCGCGCCTTCGTCCTCACGGGCTCCAAGACCATGGTGTGGCCGAGCGGCCTCACCCGCTACGCCCGCGAGGAGGGCAACTCCATCGTCAACTCCGCGGAGGGGGCTTCAAGGACACATGGGTACTTTCACGCTGAGCAAGACCAACCGCCTGTACTGGCTGGGGCGCTACGTCGAGCGCGCCTACATCGCCATCGAGCTCATGGAGCAGGCCTACGACATCTCCATCGACGGGCCTGCCTTCGACTACGCCGCCTACTGCGCCAAGCTCAACATCCCCTGCGGCTACGAGAGCGCCGACTCCTTCCTGGGGAGCTACCTCTTCGACCCGCAGAACCCGGACTCAGCGGCCTCGGCGCTCAACATGGCCTTCGACAACGCCGTGGTCCTGCGCGAGACGCTGGGCTCGATGACGTTGAGCTACGTGCAGCTGGCCAAGAACGTGATGGACGGCGCCTCTATCAGCATGGCGCCCATGCTCGACCTGCAGGCCGTGCAGGACTACCTCATGGCCTTCAAGGGCTGCGTGGACGACTTCGTCCAAGACGAGAACAGCCGCATGGACATCAAGATCGGCATGACGGTGGAGCACATCGACATGAGCCTGCGCCTGGACTACAAGGCGCGCGAGCTGCCAGTGCACTTCGACCGGCTGTTCTCGCGCCTGCGTCGCTCCAAGATGCCGCGCGACGGCCGCCAGCTGCAGCTGCTGCTGGACCTGGTGCCGTGCTCGAACACCTTGGAGAACCGCGAGATCCTGCTCACCTGCATCGAGTCCCTGTTCCCGGACGCCTAGGCGGCGGCTGCGGGCAGGGCGCTGGGCGGGCCGCTGTCCAGAAAGTGGGGTTTGGCGGCGTTTGCTGGCCAAAAACAGCACTTTGGCGGCGCTGATACTTTTACAAACACCGCCAAACGCCCATTTTCGGCCACAAAACACCGCCAAACGCCCATTCTTGGACAGCTGTCCAGGCCCGTGCACCCAAGCAGAGCGGCGCAGCCGGCAGGAACGGGGTACGGCACCCGCCCCATGGCAACTGATGACGACAAACGAGGTACACACGTGAGGACATTCGACTTTTCATTCAGGACGGAGCTCGCCTTCGAGCGACCGGTGGAGCAGCACGACTTCGTGCTGCGCTGCGTGCCGCCGAGCACGCCACGGCAGCGCGTGCGCTGCGCCATGCAGCTGGAGCCAGACGTTCCCTTCGACATGCAGGCAGACGGCTTTGGCAACCCGCTGGCGGTCGGCTGCGTGCGCGAGCCACACAGCAGCTTTTCCTACGAGGTGCGCGGTACGGCGGCCATCAGCCTTGACGGCTGCAAGCCCTGCGCGGCGCACCCGCTCTTGCGCTACAGCTCGCCGCTGACGGCCATGAGCGAGGAGATGCTGGAGTTCTTGGCGCAGGCCGCGTCTGAGAGCACGCGCTATCGCATCACCCACAGCCGCGGCGCGCAGCCGAGCATGCTGCTCACCTGCCAGCACCTCATGCAGCGCCTGGGGGAGGAGATGGCGTACGCGCCGGGCAGCACCACCGTGTGCACCACGGCCCAGGAGGCCTTCGCCCAGCGCAAGGGCGTGTGCCAGGACTACGCGCACATCCTCATCGCCTTCTTCCGCGAGCTGGGCATCCCGGCGCGCTACGTGAGCGGCCTGACGCTGGGGGAGGGCGCTACGCACGCATGGGCAGAGGCGCACATCGGCGGGCTGTGGGTGGGCTTCGACCCCACGCGCGGCTGCATGGTAGACGAAAGCTACCTCGCCTTGGCAACGGGGCGCGACTGGGCAGACTGCCCCATCGAGCGCGCGACCTTCCAGGGCTTCACGGCGCAGAGGCAGACGGTGTTCGCGCAGATGGAGGAGGTGGCGCAGTGAGGCAGGAGGCGCTGGCGGCAGACCTCTACGTGGACGAGACGCTGCACATCTGGAAGAACCACCTGGAGCCGCGCGGCGGGGCGGCGCCCGGCAGCGCGCGGCTGTGCGTGGTGACCGGCATCCACGGCGACGAGCTGGAGGGCCAGTACGTGGCCTTCGAGCTGGCGCGGCGCATCCAGCAGGCGCCGGAGCTCCTGAGCGGCGTGGTCGACATCTACCCTGCCGTCAACCCGCTGGGCATCAGCGTGATCCAGCGCAGCGTGCCCCAGTTCGACCTGGACATGAACCGCATCTTCCCCGGCAACGAGGACGGCGACCTTGTGGAGCACGTGGCTCGCGGCGTGGTGGACGACGTGGCCGGCTCCGCGCTCGTGCTCGACATTCACGCCAGCAACATCTTCCTCACCGAGATACCCCAGATCCGCATCAACGAGCTCACGGCGGCGCAGCTGGTGCCCCTGGCGCGGCTGGCTAACGTGGACTTCGTCTGGGTGCATGCGGCTGCCACCGTGCTGGAGAACACCTTCGCCTACAGCCTGAACGCGCTGGGCACGCCCACGCTGGTGGTGGAGATGGGGGTCGGTATGCGCGTGACGCCGACCTACGGCGACCAGCTGGTCGATGGCATCTTCAGGCTCATGGTGGAGCTGGGGATCTGGCAGGGGCAGCCACCGCAGGTGCGCGAGCCCATCGTCTCCACGGACGGCAAGGTGAGCTTCATCAACGCGGACAGCGCCGGGATCTTCCTGCCCAGCGTGAGCCACGGCACCTTCCTGCACAAGGGAGACGCGCTGGGCATCATCGCGGACTGCACCACCGGCAGCGTCAAGCAGGAGCTGGCAAGCCCGGTAGACGGCCTGCTCTTCACGCTGCGCGAGTACCCGGTGGTCTACCCGGGCTCGCTGGTGGCGCGCATCTTGGAGGAGACGCCGGCCGGGGCGATCGGGCAGGCGCTGGGCTGCCAGGAGGAGGAATAGCATGCGCGAGGTCGAGGTCTTCTCCTTGGACATGCCCTACAGGGAGGACTGCGTGATCCGCGGGTTCCAGTTTGGGCAGGGCAAGCGCTCGCTGGCGATCGTGGGCTCCACGCGCGGCAACGAGGTCCAGCAGACCTACATCGCCAGCCAGCTGGTTCACCGCCTGGCCAAGCTGGAGCGCCAGGGGCACCTCATGCCCGGGCACACGATCCTGGTGATCCCCACGGTCAACAAGTGCTCGCTCAACGTGGGCAAGCGCTTCTGGCCCAGCGACAACACAGACATCAACCGCATGTTCCCCGGCTACAGCCAGGGCGAGACCACGCAGCGCATCGCCGCGGGCGTGTTCGAGGCCGTGCGCGGCTTTGAGCTGGGCATACAGTTCACCAGCTTCTACCGCCAGGGCGACTTCATGCCCCACGTGCGCTACATGGACGTGGTGGGCCCCAGCGGCCAGGCGGCCGACCTCTTCGGGCTGCCCTACGTGGTCACCTACCGCGCCGAGGCATTCGACACCACCACGCTCAACTACAACTGGCGCCTGTGGGACACAGACGCCTACTCCGTCTACACCTCGAGTACCGACCACATCGACGAGCCGAGCGCGGAGGTGGCCGTCCGCGCGTGCCTGCGCTTCATGAACGCCAAGGGGCTCATCGACTTCCCGTGCCATGGCGGCAGCGTGCCCTCGCATGTGTGCGAGCAGGACCTCACGCCGGTGCACTCGTCGCGGCCGGGGATCTTCAGGCGGCTGGCCGAGCCGTGCAAGATCGTGAGCCGCGGCGAGGTGCTGGGCGAGGTCGTGAGCCCGATGACGGGCGAGGTGGTGGAGCAGCTGCTGGCCCCGCGCGGCGGTGTGGTGTTCTTCACTTGCAGCAAGCCGCTGGTCAACGAGCACACGCTGGTGTTCACCATCATCACGCGCGACATCGCCAGCCGCTGAGCGCACGCGCAGTAGCGCCGCGGCCGCTCGTCGGGCATGAAGTTGTTGTAGAGCACGCAGCGCGTGGGGTTGATCTCCTCGGTCAACGCGTGCTTGTCCATGGGCCTCTCCTGCCCTCGAACCCTCTCTTCTGCGCCCTTTATAACGCATCGCGTCCCCATTGGGTTGCGTCAATGTGTCTGGCCTGACGGCCTTCCGGGTGGAGCGCTATCCTTACGACACACAACGAGACGAAGGAGGAACACCCCATGGTCACTGAAAACCGCGAGGAGCTGCTGAAGGCGATGAGGGAGCGCCACTCGGTGCGCAGCTACCTCGACAAGCCGATCGAAGGCGAGGTACGCGCCGTGCTCGAGGCCGCGATCGCCGAGTGCAACGCCGAGGGCGGCATCCACCTGCAGCTGATCACGGATGAGAGCCTGGCCTTTGGCGGCTTTATGGCCAAGTACGGCAAGTTCAGCGGCGTGCGCAACTACATCGCCTGCGTAGGCCCCAAGGGCCCCGAGCTGGACGAGAAGCTCGGCTACTATGGACAACGCGTGGCGCTGCTGGCGCAGAGCCTGGGCCTCAACAGCTGCTGGGTGGCGCTCACCTTCAGCAAGGGCAAGTGCGCGGCCCAGGTTGGCCCCGGCGAAAAGCTGGTCTGCGTTATCGCGCTGGGCTATGGGGCGACTCAGGGCGTGGGCCACAAGGTGAAGAGCCTGCAGGAGGTGAGCTCCGCGGCCGGCAGCGTGCCGCAGTGGTTCGCAGACGGCGTCGAAGCCGCGCTGCTGGCGCCCACGGCCATGAACCAGCAGAAGTTCATGCTCACGCTCGATGGCGAGCGCGTGCGCGCAGAGGCCACCGGCGGCTTCTACTCTAAGGTCGACCTGGGCATCGTGAAGTACCACTTCGAGCTCGGCGCCAGCAAGCCTCACAGCATCTGGATCTAGCCCACCCCGCTTCGGGCGCGCATACATACGCACCCGTGGCCCGAACTATCGCTAGAAGGGTGTCTTGTGGTCCGGATGGGAGGTTAAAGGGTGTGCATAAAAGTATCGGCACCCATTAACCGCCCATCCGGACCACAAGACACCCTTCAAGTAGCATCTTGGGCCACAAGTGTGTGCGCATGAGCTTGATGGGCGACGGTGCGCTCGTGCCCGCCATGGGTCGGAGCCTGCTTGGTCCCAGGGTAACGCCTAGAGGCACCACAACTGCGCCTCTAGGCACACAAGCTCGTCCTTAGCTATTCAACACTTAATAAGGCGCTGTTAGACCACAATGGAGCTGCCCCTCTCGTCTGAGCGGAGGCGCGAAGCGCCGCAGCCTCAAGGATTATGAGTTGAGGTGCGAGACCAACGCGCTCGAGCTGCGGTCTCGCACCTCCGCTCGAGATCCTCCGCCTCCGCGCCTTCGGCGCTACGAGGATGACGGATGGGGGTGGATCTGCAGCTCCATTGCGGTCTAACAGCGCACTAAATAGGTCATTTGAGCTGCGGCGTTCGGATTTGAGCGGGTCGTATATCCAAATCCTGTTCGCACATTTTTCGGAGATCTGGATAGGTTTTAGGGGTAGCCTGCTCGGTTTCTCCCAACATATCATCGCGTGTCCAGGGACGCGTTTGGCAACCTTGCCTCGTAATAATGTCTCAGATTGGAGCGTTGTCGATGGATGTCTGTCTAAGCCACTGGAGCGCACTGAGCTGCTGGAGGATGCTGCGTCGAACAGGCACGCTGTCCTCGAAATACATAGAGAAAGGCTCCTGCTCACCGCTCGGCGGCCCCACGCTAAGAGCCACGAATAGCGAGCTCCAACGGATGCGCAGTTCCTATGGGCTCGGGCAGAGCGTTCATGTGGTGGTCTCTGGCGCTAACCGCCGCCACAAAAGGAGCGGGGCAATAGTGCACTCATGGGACAACGGAGCAAATGCCCCCTGTTTCTTCGAATTGGAGCCGGGGCTGTACCTGTCCTCGCCTGCGCTGTGCTATCTGCAGCTTAGCACCGAGCTCGATCTGCTTGGGCGCGTTCGGCTCGGTTTCGAGCTGTGCTCCAACTACGCGATTCTGGAGAGCGGGGCAATCGCCGAGTCGAAACCGCTCACCTCGATCGAGTCAA
>JBJEHN010000024.1:0-9416 GCA_051876105.1 Coriobacteriales bacterium
GGGTGTGGCCGCAGCTGGCCGCGCACCTCGAGGCCGCTGCCACGGTGCGCGAGTTCCTCGACGCCGTGTACGCAGACGACGCCTGCCGCTTCGAGACGGTGTGGGCGCTGTGGGCCAAGCTCGACCGCAAGCCCTGGGTCAGGCGCTTCGAGCCGCAGCAGGTGCTGCGCGACGTCAAGCTCAAGGACAACGGCCTGCTGCTTGAGTGCGCGGACGGCGCCAGCCAGGTGCTCATCCCGCTCAACACCAGGGGCAAGTACATCGACATCTGCGTCTTTGCAGAAGACGGCTTCAATTCCGAGGCAGTGGAGCTCTTCTCCTCCATCACGGGCCGCTTCATGTGCTGCGGGATCCTGCTGGAGGGTACCTTCGACGTCTACCGGGCCGCCGCGCCGTGATCTTCGAGCAGTGGAGCTTTGACCAGTTCGGGCGCCGCAGCAGCTCCAAGAGCCGCTGCAACGTCAAGAACGGCTGACACTAGCCACGTGCGGAGGTTCTCCGCGCCTCAAACAGCAGAAGCGGGCGGTGCCACGTGCGCCGCCCGCGATGGGTTGCGGTTATCCTCCCCAAACTTTAATCTCTAGCTCATACAATTTTAGCTACGTGTGTCTACTAGAAGGGATGCTATGAAGCTAGAGATCAAGGACGCGCACTGCGGCTACGAGAAGGGCAAGGCGGTGCAGCGCTACGTCAACTTCTCTGTGCAGAGCGGCGAGGTCTGCTGCATGCTCGGCCCCAACGGCGTGGGAAAGTCCACCGTCTTCAAGTCGATCCTGGGCCTGCTGCCGCTGCTCAGCGGCAAGGTCACTGTCGACGGAGACGACATCTCCAAGTGGAGCCCCAGCCGCCTGGCAGACACCATGGCCTACGTCAGCCAGAGCCACACCCCGCCCTTCCCCTACCAGGTCAAGGACGTCGTGCTGCTGGGCCGCGTGAACAAGGTCGGCCGCATGGGTCAGCCCGGCGCGCAGGACTACCGCATCGTCGAGGCCGCCATGGAGGACATGGGCGTCTACCACCTGCGCGACAAGGTCTACACAGACATCTCCGGCGGCGAGCTGCAGCTCGTCATGATCGCGCGCGCCCTGGCCCAGCAACCGCAGATCCTCGTGCTCGACGAACCCACCGCCGCGCTCGACTACGGCAACGCCATGCGCGTCATCTCCAAGGTGCGCGAGCTGGCGGAGAAGGGCTACGCCGTCATCATGACCACGCACAGCCCCGACCACGCCTTCATGTGCAACTCCAACGTGGTGCTCCTGCAGAAGGACAACCCGGTCAAGTTCGGCCGCGCGGTGGACATCATCACAGAGAAGAACATGCGCCAGGCCTACGGCGTCAACGTCAAGATCGTGGAGTTCGTCAACACCAAGGGCGAGATAACCCGCATGTGCGCCCCGGTGTTCTAAGCGCCGGGCGTGCGCACGGCGCGCACTCACCCGCCACCAACCCAAGCTGAAAGGAAGTCTCCCCATGCAAGACAAGCTGACCGAAGAGCAGGTGCAAGCAGCCAAGGGCGTCATCGAGCGCATCGTGGGCAGCGTCGACTCCGTCATCCAGGGCAAGCACGAGGCCGTCGAGCTGGTGGTCCTGGCGCTGATTGCCAAGGGCCACGTGCTGCTGGAGGACCTGCCCGGCACCGGCAAGACCACCCTGGTCTCCACGCTGGCCAAGTCGGTCGACTGCGGCTTCAACCGCATCCAGTTCACGCCCGACGTCATGCCCTCGGACGTCTCCGGCTTCTCCATCTTCAACCAGAAGACCCGCGACTTCGAGTTCCGCCCGGGCGGCGTGATGAGCAACCTCGTCCTGGCAGACGAGATCAACCGCGCCTCCGCCAAGACGCAGTCCGCCCTGCTCGAGGCCATGGAGGAGCGCCAGGTCACCGTCGACTCCGCGACCCACGCCCTGGAAGAGCCCTTCATGGTGCTGGCCACCCAGAACCCCATCGAGCAGTTCGGCACCTACCCGCTGCCAGAGGCGCAGCTCGACCGCTTCCTGATCAAGCTCTCCATGGGCTACCCCGCCTTCGAGGAGGAGGTGCGCGTGCTGGAGCTGGGAGACAGCGCCAAGAAGGCGATTCGCCCCGTTGCCAGCGCCGCCGACGTCCTCGCCGTGCGCGACGTGGCCGCCCGCGTCTACATCAGCCCCATGGTGATGCGCTACATCGTCGAGATCGTCACCGCCACGCGCGACAACCCCGAGGTCCAGGTGGGCTCCTCGCCGCGCGGCGGCATCGCCCTGGCCGCCCTGGGCCGCGCCTACGCGCTCGCCCGCGGCCGCTCCTACGTCCTGCCCGACGACATCAAGGCCCTGGCGCCGCACGTCCTGTGCCACCGCCTGGCGCTCTCGCACGAGGCCAAGGTGCAGGGGCGCAGCGCCAAGGACGTCATCGGCTCCATCATCAGCGGCATCGCCGTGCCGTATGCGGACGAAGAGGAGATGAAGGGCCTGAAGTAAGCGCTGCGGCGCGAAGGGGGAGGAATGACTCCAGAGGCACAGCCCGCGCGCGGGCGCAGGCACGCCGTCGTCGCCGTGGTGGCCACGGTTGTCGCGGTGGCGGCCGTCATCGCGCTCGCCGTCGTCCTGCTGGCGACCGGCACCGTCAAGGCGCCCGGCGCCGCTGCCAAGTACAACGCGCTCTCGTACGTGAGCGAGCGCGAGGTCACGGACTACATCGAGAACTATCGCGCCAACGTGGCGCGCGCCGAGTCCGACGAGGACTGGGCCGCCTATCTGCAGCAGATGGGCACCGATGCGGCCGGCCTGCGCGAGGACACGATCTTCCAGCTGGTGGTCGACCGCCGCGTGAGCGAGCTCGCCCGCGAGCTGGGGCTCACCGCCACGGACGAGGAGATCGACGAGCGCGTGGCTCAGATGCAGGCCGCCTTCGGGCTCGACGACGAGAACTGGGAGGCCACGCTGGCCATGTACGGCCAGACCGCGGAGGGCTACCGCGCGGTCTGCGCGCAGTCCGTCACGCAGGAGAAGCTCTGCGAGCACGAGGTCCCCATGCCGGAGTGCACAGACGACGAGCTCTTCGTCTTCCTCTACGGCTCGTACAGCGACGGCATCTCCAGCAAGCACGTGTACTACCTCACCGTCGACGGCCTCGACGAGGAGGGCAGCTTCGAGAAGTTCAACGCGGTCGATGCGATCCGCCGCAGCTTCGCAAGCGGCCCGCACACGGCTGAGGCCTTCGGCGAACTGGTGGGGGAGTACTGCACCAACCCCGACGTCGTGGCCACCGGCGGCGACATGGGCTGGGACATCAACAGCTCGCTGCTGAGCGAGGAGTGCGTCACCCAGCTCGAGCGCATGGACGCGGGGGATGTCTCGCAGGTCTTCAACGAGGAAGGCGGCTACTCCTTCATCTGGGTGGCCGAGGACTTCCAGATGGAGCCGCTGGCAGACGCCGACGAGCCCGACCAGGACAAGACCCTGGCCTCCCTGCCCGAGGCCCTGCGCAGCTACCTGGAGCAGCAGTGCAACCTGGGCCTGTGGCAGCAGGACTGCAACGAGTACCTGCAGCAGCTCTACGCGCAGGCCAACGTCACCATCTTCGACATGCCCCCCAACCTCAGCTACGCTGTCGAATGAGCCGGAGCTCCTGCCCTTCTATATCCTTAAGAAAAAGTATTCTTTCCAGAGTATAATTGTGTCAATTGTCCGCTAGCCGCTGCGGCGGCCCGACGAGCTGGGTCTGTATGGCACTGAAACACAACCGGGGCTCCTCCCTGTTCACAGAAGGAGAGATAGCCGACTACTCCGACCAGAGCCGAATCGCCGAGGACGCGCAGCCCCAGGCTCCGGACCAGGCTCCCAACGCCGCGCAGGCGCCGCTTCCCTTCGCATCGGCGCCCTCCGCGGGCGACCCCGCCGCCCCGGCCGCGGACCGCCGCTCCCGCCGTGGCGCCGGCCAGGCGGCAGCCCAACCGCCGGCAGGCCATGCGGGCAGCGTGCCGGCGGGCCGCATGCGCCACACGGTGGTCGACGACTCCGCCATCAAGGCCAGCGCGGCGCCCTTGCCCGGGCAGGAGCGCTTCAGCATGGACAAGCGCCTGCGCGCCATCCTCATCATGGTCATCGCGCTGATCGTCACCTACATCGCCGTCTTGCTGCTGCCGCAGAACATGCTCAGCGTCTTCACCAGCGGCGACGGCGCGGCCGCGCGCTTCGCGGAGCTCTTCCGCGCCAACGTCTCAACCCTCACCGCCACCCTCACCGGCGCCGTCTACGCGGGTCTCAACAACAGCCCCATCCTCACCTACGCGCTCGTGCTGCTGGTGGGCGCCGGGCTGGGCACCGTGGGCGCCGCCTACCAGGGCAGCTTCCGCAACCCGCTGGCCACGCCCTCCACCCTGGGCGTGATGAGCGGCGCCTCGTGCGGCATGGTCTTCTACACCATCTACCAGCAGGGCGTCATCGGCAACAGCTCGGATGTGATCGTCTCCTCCGCTGAGGAAGCGGCCCAGTACCAGGGCTCGGCTGTCAGCAGCCTCGACTACTACCTCTCCATGAGCCAGGGCGTGCTGTGGTGCCTGGCGGGCGCCGTGATCGTGGTCCTGCTCACCGTGCTCATCGCCAAGCTGGCAGGCAAGGGCAAGATGAGCAACGCCACCCTCATTATCGCTGGCCAGGTCTTCGGCGCGCTGGCCAGCTCCATCGTGACGCTCTTCCGTCTCTACCTGGAGAGCACGGGCGGCCAGAACGCCGTGAGCACCCTGGCCTCCCTGCAGACCGGCGACCTCTCCAGCCTGGTGAGCGTCTACGACTTCTACTTCATGGGCATCCCCGTGCTGGTGTGCCTCGCCATCCTCTTCCTGCTGACCAACAAGATGAACCTCCTTGCGTTCGGCGACGACGCCGCCCGCTCCATGGGCGCCAACGTCACGGTGCTGCGCGGCGCCACCATCGCCGTCTCCACCCTGGCTACGGCGCTCATCGTCTCGTACGCGGGGGCCATCGGCTTCATCGGCTTCATGGTGCCGCACCTGCTGCGCCGCGTGGTGGGCCCGGACTTCCGCTACCTGCTGCCGGCCTCGGCCCTGGGCGGCGCCATCTTCCTGCTCATCGTGCAGTACTGCTTCTCGTGCATCCCCGGGGTCACCGGCGGCATCGGCCTGGTGACCACTTCTGTGGGCGCCGTGGTCTTCATCATCGCAATCGTCCAGGAGAGGAAGGTGTCCTCCGATGGCTGGCAGTAAGCAGACCGGCGCCACCGCCAACGCAGCCGCGGCCAGCGCGCTGCCCACCCTGTGCCTGGAGGACAGGCGCAGCTACCACACCAAGTGCATCATCTTGGTGGCGGTGCTGCTCGTGCTGTGCGTGCTCTCGCTGGGAATCGGCGTGAGCCGTCACCAGTTCATCCCGGCGGACGAGGTCGCGCGCTCTGTGAGGGCGTGGTTCGTCATCACCTACAACCAGCTGTTCTGCGGCAAGGTCTACACCACGGTGGACGTGCAGGGCATGGCGCCGTTCTTCTACCAGATGACCACGCGCGTGGGCGTCACCTACGTGGCCGTGGTCAGCGGCATCATCCTCACCATCAGCGGCATGGTGTACCAGAGCGTCTTCCGCAACCCGGTGGCGGCCCCCACCATGCTCGGCGTGGCTGGTGGCCTCAACATCGGCCTGCTGATCTTCACCTGGGTCTACGGCGCCTCCGTCATCTACGAGACCGCACCCCACTACATCTACGCCTACGGCGGCGGCCTGGCCGCGCTGGTGCTGGTGCTGGTCATCAGCCGCCTCATCAACGGCAAGCGCTGGTTCTCTGTGGTCGACATGCTGCTGGTGGGCAGCATCGTCTCACAGGTCTTCGGGCAGATCGTGCTCTTCGTGAGCTACTACGTCTTCGACGACTCGCAGTGGCTGCTCTACACCAACCTCAACGAGGTCCTCACGGTGAACACCGACCCGCTGGCCTACGCCTTCCTCACCGTGGCCTTCCTCGTCTCGTTCATCCCCATCTACCTGCTGCGCTTCAGGCTCAACGCCCTGAGCTTCAGCCCGGAGGAGGCCCGCGGCATGGGCGTCGACCAGACGCGCTTGCGCTACCTGGCGCTCTTCCTAGGGACGATCATGGTCATCGTCGCCATGGCCCATGCCGGCATGGTGGGCATGGCGGCGCTCATCGTGCCCTTCGTGGCGCGCGCCTACTTCGGCGCAGAGACGAGCAAGCAGATCACCGGCAACATCCTGCTCGGCGCCATCTTGGTCCTGGCGTGCCGCGACATCGCGGACATGCTGACCATGGTGATCATGGGCATGGGCTTTGGGTTCGAGTTCCCCATCGGGGTGGTGGCCTCCTTGGTCTGCATGCCGGTGTTCGTGTGGATTATCGCCAAGCAGCAGCGGACTTGGGAGTGATGCGCGTGAAGCTACCCTTCAGGAAAGACCCGGGCGGGAAGGCGGATGGCGCCGGCAACAGGACGCGCGCGGGCCGCCGCAAGAAGGCCGCCCAGCCCGATTGGCGCAGCGATGCGCTCCCCAAGCGCTCCGTGGCGCTGCGCTCCGTGGCCGTCGTGGTGGTGCTGGCCCTGCTCGCCCTGCCGCCCATCTTCGTGAGCGACGCCATCGGCTACGTGCCTCTGGTGGCCGCCGTGCTCGCCATCGCGCTCTCGTACGTGTACCTGCGCGTGGTGGCCGGGCAGATCGAGTTCGGCGGCATCTCCAGCAAGGGCAGCTGCCCGCGCAACACAGACGCCAAGTACCTGGTGCGCCTCAAGAACAACGCCGTGCTGCCGTGCACGCGCGTGGACGCCGTGTTCCGCGTCTCCAGCTCGTACGGCGCAGACGACGTGCTCAAGCGCTTCTCGCTTTCGCTGGGGCCACGCCAGTCGAAGGACTTCGAGTACGGGATCCGCTTTGCGCACGTGGGCCAGGTGGAGATAGGCATCAGCCAGGTGGTCGTGCACTGCCCGCTGGGGCTGTTCCAGCGCCGCCTGCAGGCCGACGCCCCCGCCGTCATCGACGTCACACCGCGCATCTTCCCCGTGGACGACAGCATCACCCGCTCGCTGGAGTTCAACGAGTCCAAGGAGTCCATGACCCCGTTCAACAAGGAGGGCATGGACTACATGGGCGTGCGCGAGTACCAGCTGGGCGATCCGATGAAGACCATCCACTGGAAGCTCTCCTCGCGCATGGGCGACGTGATGTACACGCGCCTGTTCGAGACCTCCGGCAACCCCGGCATCGACCTGCTCTGCGACCTGCACGCCGTGTACGAGTCCAGCGAGGCGCTGATGTTCGTCTACGACGCGATCATGGAGCTGGCGCTTTCGCTGCACCGCTTTGGCGTGACGCGCTCGCTGCGCATGGACCTGCTGTTCTACGACCGCTCCGGCGAGCTCATACGCTTCACAGAGAACCACGACATCGACCACCACGAGCTGCTGCGCCGCATGCCGCTGCCCGGCCCCAAGCACGACGAGGCCGAGATCCCCCTGCTGGTGCAGCGCCTGACCACAGACACGAGCTCCAGCGGCAACATGATAGTGCTCACCTCCTGCATCACCGCCCGTCTGGCCGCCGCGCTGGGTGAGGCGCGCGAGCAGGGCAAGCGCGTGGCGCTGTTCCTGGTGGTGCCCGAGGTGCTCGAGGCCCAGGAGCGCCAGGCCGCCGTCGAGCCGCTGCGCACCCTCCACGAGGAAGGCGTGCGCTGCGCCGCGTTCTCTTCTGCCGACGACTTGAAGGAGATCACCTTTGGATAGCTTCATGACGTTTGCCAAGGAGCGCCTGCCGGAGCTCCTCTTCCTGGTCATGGCCAGCAGCGCCCTCTTCTGCACCGTGACCTACGGCTTCCATGTGGAAGACGGCCTGCGCACCGCCTACCCGGCCATCCTGGGGTGGACGGCGCTGATCATGTTGGCGTTCACCGCGTGCTCGTACAGCCTGCGCACTGTGATGGTGGGCGTACCCGTGACGCTGGTTGCGGGGATCGCCGTGGTGGCCGGCGTGTCTGCCGCCAGCGGCTTTGGGTTCTTCGACGACGCGTTCGGCAACACCGGCTTCTTCCTGCTCATCGGCTTTGTGACGGCCGCGCTGAGCTTCCTGCTCACCCGGCGGCGCGTGTTGGCGCTGGTGTACCTGGTGGGCGGCATAATCGTCTGCGCCTTCGTGCAGTTCCTCTACCGCAACGGCCTGCTGTGGCAGATGCTGGTGTTCGCGGTGTTCGCGCTGGCGCTGTTCGTGTGGGCCATGCAGCGCAAGAGCGCCGGCGAGCTGGCGCAGGGCGCTGTGTCCGCGCCGGTCTCGCTGCTGACGGGTGCCGGGCTGTGCTGCCTGGCGCTGCTGCTGTCTTGCGGGGTCTACTTCGCGGCCATCGCGCCGCTCAACCCGCCCTCGCACGAGCTCAAGCTGATCACCAAGCTCTACGCGCTGGAGGAGATACCCGTGAGCGGCGTCTCCAAGCTACTGCACCAGCAGAACGAGAACCTGCTCTCTGAAAACGGCATGGAGGGCGACGACACCTCCAGCGAGACCGACAGCCGCCAGGAGGAGGTCAACGGCCTGTTCGGCGACAACAGCCAGGGCAGCACCATCAACGGCTTTGACGCTGCACGCGACGCCCTGCGCTACTTCATCGATCACCCGCTGTGGCTGCTGGCGATCCCGGCGGCGATCGCGTTCGTGTTGCTGGTGATTGCGCTCAGGCGCTGGCTGCGCACGCGCCGCTACAACAAGATGTGCGCGTTGGACCCGCCGGCCCAGGTGCGCGCGTTCTACTTCTTCTTCGAGGAGCGCCTGAAGCGCTTTGGCATCGAGGTTGACGCCACGCTCACCCCCATCGAGCGCGCCCGCGCCAGCGCCCAGGCTTGCAGCCCCTTCGAAGCCGGAGCCGGCGAGATCGGCAGCGCGCCTGCAGGTGGCAGCGCCGCGCCGGCGGGGCAGGCCGGCGGCGAGTGCGTGGCCGCTGGGCAGGCCGATGGCGAGTGCGTATGCGGGGATGCTGAGCAGGTTGGCGATGAATGCGTGCGCGCCGGGCAGGTTGGCGAAGGCGAGTGCGGGAACGCTGGGCAGCAGGGGAGAGGCGGCGAGCCGGCAAGCTTCGCGCGGCTGGCGAGCGACTACTGCAGCGTGGCCTACGGCTGCGACGACCCCGGCCAGACGGCCCTGGAGAACTGTCGCGCCCTCTACCGCGTTTTCTACAAGAACGCCTGCCAATTCATAGGCCGCCCCAAATACGCCCTCACCAAGTTCTTCTTCATCTAGCACGGCCCCAAGGGTGAGCAAGAGTGTAGGGCGCGGCTTGTCGCGCCCGCTAACAGGGCCGCGCGCAGGAGCGCCGGGCGCGGCTTGCCGCGCCCACTAATAGGGGCGGTGCGGAGCACCGCCAGCGCGTGCGACGCCAGGCGGCGGCGGGCTAGCTGACGGACACCTTCTTGCCGCTGTTGGCCTTGGCGAAGGCC
>JBJEHN010000025.1:0-9415 GCA_051876105.1 Coriobacteriales bacterium
TGCGTTGTTCATTCAGCGCCTGACCGCACTACCACTTTTCGGACAGTCTCCCCCGTGTTCGAGGAGATGCTCGAGGGCGGCGGGATCGCGCGGGGATAACGGCAACGGGCAGCAGAAACCACCCGGGCACCCACGCAGAGGAGCTAGAGCTTTCCATGCGGAAGCTGCATGCGGGTGCCGGGGCTGGGCCGTTAAAGGCTGCAGACAATGTTTGCGGTGCAGCGCATACCGTGCGGATGCATAGGAAAAGGCCTCCGCGGGAGGTGCTTCCGCACCGTGCATCGGCCTTTCAGACAACCTTGTACCTCAACTCGTCAGATCAAGTCAACGATGTTGCGCAAGGGCCCTAGCCTCTGACGGTACAAGCTGACTGGTGTAAGCGGTATAATGTGGACCGCGGTAATTAATAAAGTATCCACGCTCGGTTCTGTGCGCTGGTTTGGTCTCAAGCAGTCAGGGAAGGAACAGACAGGGGAGGAAATGGCGGGAAGGGTCTTCGTCACCGGTGACATCCACGGCGACATCGACATAGGCAAGCTCTCCTCGAGGGAGTTCCCCGCGGGGCGCAGCCTTGACAAGGATGATTACGTGGTCATCTGCGGGGACTTTGGGCTGGTGTGGGGCGCCGAGCCCCGCGAGAGGTACTGGCTCGACTGGCTCTCCTCCAAGCCCTGGACCACGCTGTTCGTCGACGGCAACCACGAGAATCACGACATGCTCGACGCGATGCCGGTGGGGGAGTGGCACGGCGGCAAGGTGCACTTCGTGTGCGACGACGTCATCCACCTCATGCGCGGCCAGGTCTTCGACATCTGCGGCCAGCGCGTCTTCACCATGGGTGGTGCGCAGAGCCACGACATCCCGTACCGCCGCCCCTACGTGAGCTGGTGGCCGCGCGAGCTGCCCAGCCATGCGGAGTATGAGGAGGCCCTCGCCAACCTCGAGTTATGCGACTGGAAGGTGGACATCGTTCTCACGCACTGCGCGCCGGCGCTGCTGCAGAGGCAGCTCGTCGAGCGTCCCGACGAGGACGACCTCGTGCGCTTCCTGCAGCAGGTGGCCGAGGACTGCGAGTTCGACATGTGGTTCTTCGGCCACTACCACACGGACCGCGTGTTCCCCGGCGGGTACTGCTGCCTCTACGACAGGATCAGGGAGGTCCTGGGCGACGAGTGGTCCTCGATGGTGCTGCCGCCGCTGTACATCCGCGGCGACGTGGTCTGGGTCGCCATGGACGGCAGGACGCGCGCAGCGACCGTCGAGCATGTGAACAGGGCTGGCGACTTCACCGGCGAGCACAGCTACTCGCTGCGCATGCGCGAGGACGGCGAGCTGCGCCGCTACGTCCCCGAGGGCCAGATCGACGGCCTGGTGGCACCGGGCGACGGCGAAGACCCGCCCGAGGATGCCGGTTAGGAGGGAGTGCAATGACGAGGTTCTACAAGCTCGACCCAGCGGCCTTTCTCGTCGACCGGGAGTCGAGGGACGCGTACCTGGACGCTGCCGTTGAGCTGGGCGATCCCGAGCTCATCCGCATTGCGCTGCGCAACATCTCCAGGGGAGAGGCCATGGAGCGAGGGGCTGTTCCTGCTGAGGAGCGGCTCGTCATTACGACGAACCCGGTCGCGAGGCTCGCCGGGGCGGTGGTTGGGCACCTGTGCAAGTGAGATGGGCCCGGTGGCGCCTACGTACGGACTAGCCCGCATGAGGCACCGTCAGGCCCATCTTCAAAGCCCAGGGTTCGGCGGCAGATCCGTACGGAGAGCCGCATGAGGTGCCGCCGATCCCATCTGAGCCGGGGGACGGCGGCATATTCGTTCGGAGAGCCGTATGAGACGCCGCCGGCACCCTGGGAAGACTGTACTCCTGTTGCGCACCCGAATCAAGGATTACCGCGAAACAATCGCGGTAACTGATACACTGGGACTGCGTCATTCCGTAGGCGCGAGATTGGAGGAGACCATGTATGATCTGAGGAAGGTGTCCGAGGACTTCCCCTGGGCGGAAGGCCCCAAAGGCCACAACCCGTTTGCGGACCTCCCCGCTGGCTGGGGGAACATCGTCCGCGACGAGCTCGAGTACCTGGGCGGCTTTCTGGAGGAGTACCAGTCAACCGAGAACTTCGTCTTCGTCGGCGCCGGCGTGGTCGGCGGCCTGCTCCGCATCGTATGGGTCCCGGCGAGCGGGAAGATGAAGGTATTCATCAGCGACTACATAGAGGACGAGATGGAGCGCCTGGCCAAGCGCTCCGCCAAGACCTGCGCCCGCTGCGGCAGCCCCGTTTCCCCCAGGGACAGCCAGGAAGGCGACCCCGTCTGCTGCCCTGCGTGCAGCTGGGAGCTCGAGCGACAAGCGCAGCTGACCCAGGAAGAGCGCGATGCGCTCGATGCCGAGTGGAGGGAGTACCTGTGCGCAAGGTAGGAGCTGAGGGCAAGCTGAGCGAGGACTACGCGAACACCATTCAGGGGCGGCTCGAGGCCGTCGACCCGCGCATCATCGCGCTGGAGGGCATTGGCGGGGTCGACATGAGCGACCTCAGCCTCACGGGGCACCTCGACTTCGAGTCGCTGTGCGCAAAGCACAGCGGCGCCGAGGGCGTCTTCACCATCCGCGAGCTCATCGAGAGCCATGCCCGCCTCGAGGAAACCGTGCGCAGCTGCCAGGCGGCCTTCGACCTGATCATGGCCGCCTGCGACTCAATGGGCGACCCGATGAAGACCTACAGCACCCCCTCCGTCATCAAGGCCATCGGCGGCTACGCCTGCAACATGACCTTGGCGTGCGACATCGAGCAGGACCTCTCCATGAGCTTCTTCGACGAGCTCGAGGCGAAGAGGAAGAGCGAGGGCGCCGATCTGGCAGAGCTGATCGGCCTCGACGAGATGCTCGCCAAGACGGGGCCGCTGAGCCCGGAGGAGGAGCTCCTCGAGTTCGTCGCGCCGCAGCGCAGGTCGCAGCTGCCCTTCCTGAGCGAGGACAGGCAGCACTGGTGCCTCCCCTCTGATGACGGAGAGCCCCCGCTGGAGCTCGACACCGCCGAGGACGCGGTGCGGGTGTACTGCCGCGAGGCGCGCACGCGCTACCGCTACGAGCGCAGGGGGTCGCGCTCCTTTCTGGCCGCGCGCTACACCCTGAGCTGGGACGACCTGCTCGGCATAGTCCTCAGGTACCCAGAGAGCTTCTACATCCCCGAGGGCGCAGAGGCCGACTACAGCCCCCAGGAGCTGCGCGCCATCGCCAACCTGCAGGCGCAGCTCCTGAGGGACGGTGCCAAGGACAACGGCGCCGAGAACTCCCCGGCTCGGAACCTCGAGCGCCTCGAGAAGATCTTCAGAATGGCCGACGCGCAGTGTGCCGCCCATCCCGTCGACTTGCAGGCGCAGCTCCTGAGGGACGGTGCCAAGGACAACGGCGCCGAGAACTCCCCGGCTCGGAACCTCGAGCGCCTCGAGAAGATCTTCAGAATGGCCGACGCGCAGTGTGCCGCCCATCCCGTCGACTGCATCGAGGAAACCTGCGAGCAGGCCGGTGCTCAGCGCGGAGAGGGCGAGCCGCGCCGTTGAGGCCCCTAAGGCCAGGCCATGGCGGCACCTCAGATCTTCGCCTGGGCCTGTCGAGGCCAACCAATGCCGCGACCGCGGCAACTGACAAGCAAGCGTCAAGCATCACTGTGATCTGCAGAGTGGAAGGAGCACCTGTGCGCAAGGAAGAAGCCGAAGACAGGCAGAGCGAGGGCTACCCGGACAACAACCAACGCCTCGATGCCATCGACCCGCGCATCGTCGCGCTGGAGGAACTCGGCATCAGCGAGGTCAACAGGCTCGACCTCGGCATCGCTGGGCACCTCGACTTCGAGGAACTCTGCGCGGAGCACAGCGACACCGAGGGGGTCTTCACCACCCGCGAGCTCATCGAGAGCCACGCCCGCCTCGAGAAGACCCTGTACAACTGCCAGGCCGCCTTCGACCTGATCATGGCCGCGAGCAGCTTCATGGAGAGGGCCGAGGACGACCCCTTTGTCCCCTCCGTCTTCTCCGCCATAAGCGGGTATGCCGCGTACATGGCGATGTGTGTCGATATGAACAGGGATATGTCCATGTGCTTTGCAGACGGCTACGAGCCCGACATCGGCACGGCCGGAGAGGTTTTCAAGGAGGAGACGGGTTTGGCCGAGGGCGACGGAGGAGGAGAGCGGCGATGACCGAGAAGGACCCCGTCAAACGCGCTTGCGGAGACCACATCCCCGGGATCGACTGGGGCAAGGTTGACTACATCAAGCCTGACCCCGTGACCGGGGTGACGATCCTGCCCGCTGAGTGGGACGACCCGGAGGACGACGGCCTCTACGACGACCTGGTTCCTGCCGAGCTGCGCGAGGAGCTCGGCATCGGTGAGCCGTCCAGAGCCGAAGAGCCCGAGGATGGCGAATAGAGATTTCTTGCAACCGCTCTCAGCGCATTCTGCGGCAACCGCGGTGTCGTTTCGGGGTGTCATCGGCGATAATGGGCCCATGCTGAAGATCGAGGACATAGAGGGGCTCGAGCCCACGCCCGTCGAGCGCCCGCTGGTGGACGCCATCCAAGAGCATGGCCACGATGGCTGGCCCTACATCTACCTGGCCCTGAGGGACGTGACGAAGGACGACCTCCTGGCAGACGCGGAGTACTGCAGCCGCCACCGCCACCCGTCCGTGACCCAGTACCTCGAGGAGTGCGCCCTCTTCGGCGGCGCCGGGGGCATCACCATGATGCGCAAGTACGAGCGCGCCGGGAAGCGCTACGAGGCCGTCCGGGCGAACAACCCAAGCCTCCCGCCCGTCACCGACCCGAAGGTCTGCGCCGTCTCCCCGGACGCCTTCAACCTGCTCGACTCCGTCGCCGCCTATCTGGAGCACCCCTCCGCAGACAAGGGCGAGCTCGTCGCCCGCCTCATGGGCCTCCTGGTCGGGGAGCTCCTCGAGGGACGCGGCATGACCCGCAGGCAGATGAGGGACTGGCTCTCTAGGCTCAAGGACGCCCAGACTGTCGGCGACTTGGAGCAATACGTCGACAAGTTCCTCGCGCAGGCCGCACACGACATCGAGAGCGCAACCCCCGACGAAGCCGTGAGGGCGCTGTGCTCCGCCGTGAAATCATCTACAACACCCCTGTCCAGCATCCGCGCCTTGCTGTTGGAGGGGCGCTGGCTCGCAGAGCTGGGCGTCAAGGACCTCTCACCGAAGCCCTGGCAGCTCAGCGTGATCGACGAGCCGAGGCTCATGATCGGGCAGCGCAGGTACATCCTCCCTGACTTCGCTGTGGTCGAGACGCTCACCAGCGACATGTCCGTCCACTTCTTCGAGGTCAAGCTGGGTAGGGCCTTCGACGGCATGGGGCTCAACGAGCTTTCCACCATGCTTGAAAGCGGTGCCGATTACCTGTGGCTGGTGACCGGTGCCCAGTGCGCAGAGCAGGTCCGCAAGGTTGCAGAGAGGCTAGGACTGGGCATCCTCGTCTTCAGCGAGAGCTCGCTGGAGGTCTGCGTTGTTGCAGGGAGGCAAGAACCCGACCCGGAGAAGCGCAGCGCCCTCTACCGGGAGCTGCTGAAGCGCTCGTTCAGACTCTCCTTCGATACGAACACCGACTGTTCCTTCGCGCAGCTCAAATAACGCCGGGGCCCTCTACGCCGTAGGCGAAGGACTCGACAGGGCGGCAACAGCGCGGTAATCGCATATGCCATCGTTTCAAGGCAAGGCTTCAAACCTCCCTTGCCACCTAGAGAGGACATTGGGATGCCCTAGGTTAGCTGCGTTCAGAAAGCCCGCGGCGCTTCGCAGGGGCTCTACACCATCAACACGCATAAGCCACATGAAATGCCTTAATTGCAATGCTCAGGAGTCTCTCGGCCCCGTATCGCCGGTGCTGTCTGCCCCTTGGTTGCACAAGCGACTGCCAAGGATGGGACGCGACGAGAAGGTCAGATGCTATAATCAATTATCGTGGTTACATCGCAGTAATCGGAGGTGCAACATGCGCATGTGGGACGTGCTCACCATGTCGCAGTGGGAGGAACTCCAGCGCAGCGGGGTGCTGCGCGACCTCTCAGACGGAGCCGACCTCGACCCCGCCGACCCGGGCTACAACGTGATGATGGAGCCCTACAGCTGGTTCCATGAGCAGGCCGCACGGCGCCTCGGCCCGGCCCCGGAGGGCGTGCGCTACCCAACGGAGCTCTACGGTCTTGAGAAGCCGGACATGCGCACGACCTGCTTCGAGGGCATGGGCGACGAGGTGGTCAGGGTGAGGCTCGACGTCCCGGACGACCAGCTCGTGCTCTTCGACGACGGCGGATGGTGTCTCGCGCTCATGCTCGCGCCGGTCTTCTGGACCGAGGAGGAGTACGACGCCTTCGACGCCGAGCTCGCTGCCATGGGCTTCGACTACAACACCCGCTGGGATGCAGGGAGCACCGGGCTCAGGGCGCACATCATCCAGACCTGGGAGAAGATCTTCGACGCCGAGGCCGCCTGGGGGGACGGCAGCACCCCGCCCTGCGCGGCTGTCTGGGAGCTGCGCCTGGAATGGGTCAAGTCAGCTGAGCGGTTCAAGACGAGGAAGAGCAGAAGCAAGGATGATTCCACGGATGACAAGGGCCATTCTGCTACCGAGGTCGCGGTCGGATTCATGGACGAGTATCCCGCCGTTTTCGTGGACCTCGCAGGGGGACCGGAGGCCTAGCTAGGTAGGTTGTGTTCGACAAGGAGGTAAAGGATGTACGGCATAGGCTACAGGATCGACGAGAAGGCGCTGGCAGCTGCGGGTCTCAGCGTTGAGGAGTTCGAGGAGAGGGTGGAGTCGATCCTCAGCCCGCTCGGCTATTCTCGCGCATGTGAGGGTGCCCTGCTCTGCACAGACCCCAGCTCTGTCAACGAGCTCTTGGTCGTTCACGACACCATCGTTGCTCTGGGAAGGTGCTCGCTCTTCGCCAAGGCAGCGGAGAGCGTCGAGGCCTTCAAGCTGGATGCCTGCGGGGACATCACGGCCGCCGTGCGAGACGAGAGCATCAAGCTGATCCCGACGCAGGAGACCCTGCTGGCGTTCGAGGAGGGCGAGGCCTTCCTCGCCTCTGACAAGCCCGGCAGGTTCGACACGGCGGATGACCTGCTGGCAGCTGCCCTCAGCGACGAGGGCCCCTGCAACTGCGGTATCCCCGCAGCCGAGGTGTACGCAGAGCTCGGGATCGACATGGCCGAGATCGAGGCGATGCCAGACGTGGAGCTCGACTTCAGCGACTGCGACTAGCGTCCTGGCCGCGTGGTGCGAGCCTCTTGGCTTGAGGGCGGGCAGCGTGCCGCCAAACAGTGGTGTGCTCAAGGAGCTGCGTCACACCCCACCGTTATCTTTGGGGAGCCTGGCGGCACATCGGGCCTTGCTGGGCACTCGGTATCGAGGCGGAGCCAACCAGCGGAGAGCGCAGCTTGCCTTTGATTTGAAGGAGGATGACGATGCGCGGCATCATCAACAAGCTCTTAGAACACGTCCTTTTCGCCGGCATGCGCGGAAAGCACAGCCTGCATTACGGTGAGCCGGCAGCGGGGAGAAGCCCTGCCCTGGTTAGCGTGTCCGGCACCGCGCAAACGCCTGGCGCGCCTAGGCAGCGAGAGGTCCCTGAGGCGCGCACCCAGGCGCCCCTCAAGAGCGCTGCGCGCGTCGTTCCCTTCAAAACCATGTCCAAAACTCCTGCAAGGAATGTCGCCCTGCTGCTCGACGCCGAGAACATCGGCAGCCGTTTTGTCCGCGGCGCACTCGAGGTGGCGCGCTCCGAGGGCGATGTCGTCGTCGCCAAGGCGTACGGGCCGGCCAGCGTCATCGGGTCGAAGAGCTGGGAAGCGGTGCTGCAGCGCGAGGGCCTCGACTCCCACATCTGCACCGGCTGCCGCAAGGGCAAGAACTCCGTCGACATGCACATCGCGGTGGATGCCATGCAGATGGTCCTGCAGCTCGGCATCGACGTCCTCATCGTCGTATCCAGCGACTGCGACTTCGCCCCGCTTGCCGCGCGCGTGCGCCAGCAGGGCAAGCGCTTCCACGGGATCGGCCAGAAACTGCCCACCAGCACCTACCCGTTCCTCTGCGACAAGTGGACCAACCTCGTCGAGATCGAGGATGCCCCGAGCGACCTGGGCTCGGGCATGCTCAAGAAGATCGAGCGCGCCGCGCGCGATTCCGGTGTCGAGGAGGGGGTGCTCATCGATCTCGTCGAGTGCGCGCAGATGCGCAGCATGAAGGGCCAGTGGGTTGACGTCAGCCAGCTGAGCAACGACGTCCGCCTGATCAGGCCGGACTTCAATCCCAAGGCCTGCGGATGCGCATCCTTCAAGAAGCTCTTGGAGAAGACAAAGCTCTTCGAGTTCAGCTCCGCCGGCACCGTCATCAAGGTCCGCTTGAAGGCCGCGTAGCGGTTGCGAGGGGCGCTGCCATGGCGAAGATGGATATGGCAGACGATGCGGGGCTCGGCTTCCGCAGCGACGGCTTAAGGAGGTGGCATGATGACGACTGAGCGCCCGACTCAGCTCTGCAGCGGCTTAATAGCCTAAAGGGGCTATTCGGGGGAGCGCGAGGCACCCCCCCCCGCAGTGCTATCCGAAAGGAGCCGCAATGGTCAACGGCAAGCTGGAACAGTTCATCGACGAGCACAGGTGCAAGCGCGCCGTCGAGCACAAGGTCGCCAAGCGCGACAGCGGGCTCGACCTCCTCAGCGCGAGGGTCGTCGACTCCCCGGGGGTGCTTCGCGGCACCCTGGTGGTCAAGACGTGGGCTAAATGCAGCATGATCTGGGCCTACGTCATCGACGCTGGGGGCGCCCTCTGGGACTTCGCCCTCTACAAGCAGCAGAAGAAGGACGGCAAGAGCCTCTTCGAGCTCGTGCAGTCCATCCCCCTTGGCACCGAGGTCGAGGCTGCCTTCTACGCCTCGAAGAGCGGCAAGGTCTACTGCAAGGGCATCTCCGCCGTCGGCTAGCCCATGGCCTGCCCCCGGGGCCCGTGCATTCGCCGGTCCCGGGGGCGTCCGCGCGCCGCTCGGAGGGCAGCGGAGATGGAGTCAAGAGAGTTGTGGAGGCATGAGACATGAGGGAAGAGTACGACTTCAGCGGCAGCAGGCCGAGCCCGTATGCGGAGAGGCTGCGCAAGCCGGTGACGCTGAGCCTGAACGTGAGCACGATCGAGTACTTCGAGGCAGAGAGCGCCCGGACGGGCATCCCCTTTCAGAGCATCATCAACATGTACCTCAACGAGTGCGCCGAGGAAGGAAGGCGCCTTCCCTTCTTGTAACGCCCCTTGAGATCGAAGCCCCGAGCCCCTATCGCTTCTGCGCCCCCGCCCCCTCTTCTATTCATGACACAATCTGGACATATTCTGGCCATTGCGCTTCATGAC
>JBJEHN010000026.1:0-1989 GCA_051876105.1 Coriobacteriales bacterium
GGCTCGCAGTACTTGAGCACGCCGCGAACCTCCGCCGTGCCGCCCTTCTGCGTGCAGCCCAGGGACTTGTCCTCCAGCGTGGTGATGCCGCCGGCCTTGTTGCCCGGGGACGGGTTCTCGTAGACCGCCTGGTTGTAGCGCATGAAGTAGGACTTGAAGTCGTTGATCAGCGCCACGGCCTTCTCAAAGGTCGCCTCGTCCTTGCAGCGGTCCATGAGGATCGTCTCCGCGCCGAACATCTCCGGCACCTCGGTCAGCAGCGTGGTGCCGCCGTGGCGGGCCAGCAGGTCGCTCGTCGCGCCCAGCAGCGGGTTCGCCGTGATGCCGGACAGGCCGTCGCTTCCGCCGCACTTGAGGCCGATGACCAGCTCGCTGGCGGGCACGGTCGTGCGCCTGGCCCTGGCGGCGTAGGCCGTCAGCTCGTCAAGGAGCTTCATGCCCTCCTCTATCTCGTCCTCATGCTCCTGGGTGATCAGGAACTTGACGCGCTCGGGGTTGTAGTCCCCCAGCACCTTCTTGAATTCGTTGACGTTGTTGTTCTCGCAGCCCAGCGAGAGCACCAGCACCGCGCCGGCGTTGGGATGGCGCACCATGGCGGCCAGCAGCTTCTGCGTGTTCTTGTGGTCCTCGCCCAACTGGCTGCAGCCGTAGGGATGCACGAAGCAGTGCACGCCGTCCACGCGGTCGCCGTAGGCCTCCTGCGCGAGCTTTTCGAGCGCCTTGCTCGTGCCGTTCACGCAGCCGACGGTGTTCACAATCCAGACCTCGTTGCGGATGCCGACGCGGCCGTCCTCGCGGACATAGCCCTCAAACGTGGCCTCGCGGTCCCGCGGCATGGCGCAGGGATGCGGATTGTAGGTGTACTCCAGCAGGCCGGACAGGTTGGTCTTCACGTTGTGCGTGTGCACCCAGCTGCCCGCCGCGATGGGCCTGGTCGCATGGCCGATCGGGAACGCGTACTTGACGACGTTTTCGCCCTCCGCGATGTCGGCAAGCGCGAACTTGTGGCCCGCGGGCACATCCTCGATCAGCTGCACGCCCAGGTAGGTTTCCCCCGCCGTGAGGGGCTCGAGCGCGACGGCGACATTGTCGCGCTCGGTGATTTTCATGATTTTGCTCATCGCTCAGCCCACAACTTTCGCAATCGCAGCCTTCGCATCGGCCTGGATGTCCGCGAGGCTCGCGGCCACGGAGGCCTCAAAGCCCGGCAGCTCAGCCGTCAGGTCGCTGCCCCAGAAGGCTTCATTGGTCAGCACCGCATGCGCGATCTCCGCAGCGGACTTGCCCTGCATATCGGCAAAGAAGTCGAGCACGAACTGATCGTCCGCGATCGGGTACTCGTTGCCCGCGGTGCGCACGCCCACGAAGGAGCCGTCCTCCTTCTTCTTGCCGCAGTAGAACGCGATGAACGCGGCCATGGAGAAGGTGAGGATCTTGGGCAGCTCGCCCTTGCGCTTCACGTACTCCTTGATGGTCGGCAGCACGCGGGCGCGGAACTTGCTCTGGCTGTTCAGGGCGATGGAGAGCAGCAGGTGACGGTTGAACGGGTTGGAGAAGCGCTCGAAGATCGCGGAAGCGAAGGCCTCCAGGTCCTCCTTGGGCAGATCGAGCGTCGGCATGATCTCGTTAAAGAGCGCCTGGCTCATGTAGGAGCGCATCGTCTCGTCCGCCATGCAGTCGCCCACGATCTCGTGGCCGGCCAGGTACGCGCCCAGCACCATGGAGGTGTGCGCGCCGTTGAGCATGCGGACCTTGCGCAGCTTGTACGGGGAGACATCCTGGGTGAAGACGACGTTGCAGCCGGCCTTCTTGAAGGGCAGCTCGTCCTCGATCCAGGCCGGGCCCTCGATGACCCACAGGCCGAACGGCTCGGCGGTGTTGAGCATGTTGTCGCGATAGCCGATTTCCTCCCAGATCTGCTCGGCCTCGCCGCGCGGATAGCCGGTCACGATGCGGTCCACCAGCGTGGAGCAGAAGACGTTCTCCTCC
>JBJEHN010000027.1:0-1986 GCA_051876105.1 Coriobacteriales bacterium
GCCTCGAGGCCCTGGAGCACCTGGGCGCCGGCGTCGTAGCCCACGGCGCAGTCGGCGGTGTCCCTGAGCAGGCGCGCCCTCTTTGCGATCTCTGCCACGGTGGACTCGTCCGCCTCGTAGCGCAGCACCTTCTCGAGCAGGGCCTTGATGCGCGGGATCCCCTCGCGGCAGGGCGTGCACTTGCCGCAGGTCTGGGCCGCGCAGGTCTCGAGCAGGCCCGCCTGGACTGCGATGGGGCAGGTGCCGGGGGGCATGGCCTCAACGCGGCGCGCGTAGGCCTCGGAGAGCTCGGCGATCTTGGCGTCGGCCTTGGAGCGCTCGTCGATCGAAATCATGGACATGATGACGGGAACCTTCCTCTCTAACCGAATCTGTAGACGACGCCCATCATGGGCTGGGGGTTCTCCCACTTGGTGAGGATGCCCCCCTCGCAGGCGATGCGGCAGGTGCCGCACTCCAGGCAGCCAGCGTAGTCGAACGACTTGCGGCCCTCGGGGCTCACCTTGTAGAGGGCGGCGGGGCACACGCGCACCAGCTTGCCGAACTCGGCGTCGTCGAGCTGGTCGAGGTCCTCGCTGGCAAAGCCGATGTGCACGTTCTCCTCGTCGACGTTGTACTTGTTGGCGGCGATGTACTCGCTCACGTTGACGGTGATGTTCAGGCTCATAGGGACATCAGCGCTCCCTTCACTTCCTTGAGCAGCTTGAAGAGCCCGCGCTGCTTGACAATGGGCATGATACGCTTGCGCAGCGGCTTGGCCGGGGTGCCGTCGACGACGAACATGGAGTTGAAGATCTCCTTGACCATCTTGGGGTACTCGGTGAAGAGACGCTCCCAGCTCTCCATGGCATGGGGCCAGTTCTTGAAGGTCTCGAGGTCCTTGATGACGAAGGAATCCCTCATCTTGGACTCGTAAGACGCCAGGCCCTTCTCGGAGACGTCCTGGGCGTCGATGGCTGCACATGCCGCCTCTGCTGCGAACTGGCCGCTCGCCACCGCGAGGTCCATGCCGCGGACCACGTAGCCTAGGTTCATGCAGAGCATGGCGGCGTCGCCGGCGACCAGGGCGCCCGGGTGCACGAGCTTGGGGATCATGTTGTATCCGCCCTCGCTCACCATGTGGCCGGAATGCTCGACCACCTTGGCACCGCGGATGATGGGCGCCACGGCGGGGTGGTTCTTGAAGTCCTCCATGGCCTGGTAGATGGTGGTGTCGGACTTGCTGAGGTTCTCGATGGTGGCCACCAGCCCCAAGCTGATGCTCTCCTTGTTGGTGTAGAGGAAGCCGCCGCCCACGTTGCCGTGGGTGCAGTCGCCTACGAAGAGCATGGCCGCACCCTCGCCCTCGGGGCACAGGAAGCGGTCCTCGATGGTCTTGGCGTCGAGCTGGAAGACCTCCTTGATGCCCACTGCCATCTGGTTGGGCTTGGGGCGCGGGGCGCCCAGGCAGCGCTCGGTCAGGAGGCTGTTTGCGCCCTCGGCAACGATCGTGACATGCGCCGTGATGTCGTCCTCGCCCGCGCGGATGCCGATCACGTTGCCTGCGTCGTCCTTGAGGAGCTTCTCGACCGCGATGCCGGGGATGATGTCGCAGCCCGCCTCCTCGCAGATGCCCATGAGCCACTGGTCGAAGTCGCCGCGCAGGACGGAGTAGCTGTCCTGCCCCTCCAGCCCGAGCTCCGGGCTGGTGAAGTCAAGCGTCATGTTGCTCGAGGGGTCCATGATGGCGATGCGCTCATGGGTGATCTTGCGCTCGAACGGGATGTCCTCCCAGGCGATCTCGCCCTGCGCGTACTCGTCGATGACGCGCTTGAGCGAGTGCGCGTAGATGCGCCCGCCTGTCATGTTCTTGGCGCCGGCGTACTCCCCTCGCTCCACAACGAGGACGCTCTTGCCCTTCTTTGCCGCAACGTAGGCGGCGATGGCCCCCGCGCAGCCGCAACCGACGACGATGATGTCGAAGTCGCGTTCTTCCATCATTCCTCC
>JBJEHN010000028.1:0-17232 GCA_051876105.1 Coriobacteriales bacterium
GGGGTTTCGGAAGAAAGCTCAATCGGCAGTCCAAAAAAGCGTCACCACTTTAGGTATCACTTCAATCGGTGTAAACACAAGAGCGACAATGTACTGCCTTACGAAAAACGTGGTATTCGAGCAGGGCAGCCAGCTCGAGGAGATCGGTTCGTTTACGTTTCCAAGTGTCGAGTCCATCAACTTGGAGGACTGCAAGCAGCTCGAGTCAATCGGCAGCATGGCGTTCATGGGTGCAACCGCCACCATCAACCTCCCTGCGTCGGTGACTAAGATCGACAAGTGGGCACTTGAGGGTGTGGACAACTTCACGGTCGCCAACCCCAAGACGCCGGTTACCGCCGACGTGACGGGCGACCCCAGCACCGCCACCTACGGCACCGCGACGATCATCAGCAAGCCCAAGGTCAAGGTGTCGAGCCCCAACAAGGCCACCGTCACCTGGTCCGCACCCAAGGTACGCACCTTCAAGAACGGCAAGGCAACCGACAGCAAGGTCACCTACTCCGTCAAGTACAAGGTCCAGTACCGCGTCGTCGGCGACGACTCCTGGAACAACACCGGGTACGTCACCGGCAAGAGCAAGACACTGACCATGCTCGCCAAGGGGCAGCAGTACGAGGTGCGCGTCGCCGCTTACAAGAAGAACAGCAAGGGCAAGTGGGTCACCGCCACCACCTCGCAGAAGGCTACCACCGCTGCGATCAAGGGCTACAACCCCACGCCCAAGCTGAAGGCCGGCAAGAAGTCCGTCTCCGCCTCCTGGTCCAAGGTGAAGGGCGCTACGTCCTACAAGGTGTACTACAAGAAGTCCAGCTCCAAGAAGTGGTCCACCAAGACCGTCGGCAAGTCCGCCAAGGTCAAGCTGACCGGCCTCACCTCCAAGAAGACCTACCAGGTGAAGGTCCGCGCCTACAAGGGCAAGACCGGCATCTGCGAGTCCACCATCTCGAGCATCACAACGGGCACTACGGGTGCAGTTGGGCTTGGCTGAAGACGCCCCAGAACGATAAATCAGAGAGGACGAGATTGCATGAGAAACGTGCGGAAGTGGGCCGAGTCAGGTATCTACCATGTGATTCAGCGCGGCGTTGGCAGGCAGATCATCTTCGAAGAGGAACAAGACTACTGTCTGCTCTCTGAGCTGCTGTGCGCCAGCTTCGAGGCACACGGCGTTGAGCTCCTTTGCTACTGCTTTATGTCGAATCATTTTCACCTACTCGTCCGGGGCGACAGAGACGATTTGTCGGAGGCAATGAAAATCGCTTGCGGAACCTACGCGCAGCGGTTCAACGAGAAATACGACCGGGTTGGCCACCTCTTCCAGGGGCGCTTCAAAAGCGAGCCGATCGATGACGAAGCCTATCTCCTCACAGTTGTGCGCTACATTCACCAAAACCCGGTGGTTGCCGGCATCTGCTCTTCTTGCGGGGAGTATGCGTGGAGCAGCTACAACAGGGTTCTGGCGGGCAGCGGCTTGAGTGATGGCGAGGCGATGATCGCCGATCTCTTTGGCAGCCTCTCCGGTTATGTCGAGTACCACAAGGAACTTGTTGGGAAGGGTGCTTGCGTCGAGGCGTTTGCTGCCAGAAGAGGGCCGCAAGTGTTCCAAGAGGAGGATGTCCTGCGCATTGCTGAGGAGCGCCTTGGCAAGGGGGCGATAGAATCCTTGAAGGGTTGGGACAAGCCTGCCCGTAATCGAGCAATAAAGACGCTGGGCGATGCAGGGCTCAGCGTTCGCCAGATCGAGCGTCTGACCGGCGTGCCCAGGAGCACTGTGAGCCGCCTCGTTCGCTCCAAATGGGACAGTGGGGACAGTCCCCACTGTCCCATTCATTCCAATGAGCGATGTGATTGATAACCGTGGGACGGTGGGGTCTGTCCCTACTGTCCCGTTGCGGTGCTGTTGCCTGGGCGTGCGACAATTGGAGTGTATCAAAACCGCACGCAAATGCTGAGCACCCAAGGAGGCATGCTTTGGAGAAGAAGACGCTGCTGTTCGACCTCGACGGCACGCTGCTCGACACCTACAACATCATCCTGGCGTCCATGCGCCACACCCTCAACGGCATCGCCGGCAAGAGCTATTCAGACCACGAGCTCATGAGCATGGTGGGCACGCCGCTCTACGACCAGATGCTGCACCTGGGCGGCGGGGGAGAGGAGCGCGCAACCGAGCTGACGGCCCTCTACCGCCAGCACAACGACGCCATACATGACGAAGGCGTGAGCGTTTTCGAGGGCATCCCACAGGCGCTCGAAGAGCTCGAGCGCCGCGGCTACGGCATGGGTATCGTCACCTCCAAGCGCCACCACATGGCTGTGCAGGGTCTGCGAGTCTGCGGGATCGAGCGCTTC
Source organism: Coriobacteriales bacterium (assembly GCA_051876105.1). Taxonomy (GTDB): domain Bacteria; phylum Actinomycetota; class Coriobacteriia; order Coriobacteriales; family QAMH01; genus W2P13-069. The sequence continues at coordinate 2,356 of JBJEHN010000028.1, forward strand.
TTCCAGATCGTGATCGGCTCGGACGACTGGCCCGAGCACAAGCCGCAGCCGGGCCCGGTGCTGCACGGCGCCGAGCTCATGGGCGCACAGCCAGCCGAGTGCTACTACATCGGCGACAGCCCCTTCGACATCCAGGCGGGCAACGCGGCCGGCTGCACCACCATCGCTGTGACCTGGGGCATGTTCAGCCCTGAAGAGCTGGCTGCAGAAAACCCGCGCTTCACAGCCAACACGCCCCCCGAGCTGCTGGAGATCCTGAGCTAGAAAAATGGGACAGTGGGGACTGTCCCCACTGTCCCATTTACAGCCAGCCGTAGTAGGGGTGCTGGGCTATGGCGTGGTGGACCCAGTCGATGAGGCCGATGAAGTCGTAGACGGGGCGGCCGGTGGCTGCCTGGATATCTGCGGCGTAGGGTGGCAGGTCGCTGCACTCGAGCAGGATGGCGCCGATCTGCGGGCGCTCTTCGCAGCGCTGGGCAGCAAGCGTGCAGAGGTCGTCGATGAGCGCGCCGTTGTCCAGGGGCTCCTGGCTGTAACGGATGGCGGCGAAGGCCTTGCGGTCGCCCACGTTCTGCATCATCACGCCGCTGGAGTCCGTGCCCACATGGGCCAGCAGCTCGTCGGTGACGGAAGAGCCGTCTGCCGCCACCACCAGCACCTCCTGGCCGGGCTTGAGGCCCATCTTGATGAGCGGCAGCTGCGTGAGGCTCGACATGAAGACCGGCACGTCCACGGCTGCGGCCACCTTCTCCTGGAAGTGCGCGAAGAAGCCGCAGGCGCCCACGATGGCTGCAGCGCCCTGCTCCTCAAGCTGCCGCGCAGCATCCACGATCATCTCCTCGATGGCAGGGTCGCCAGCGAAGAGCTGCTCGATCTCAAAGCGCACTTCCGCGTAGATGACCGGGTAGGCAAAGGTGCCGTGGTTTTGCACGTTGCCGGGGATCTTGGGGTAGTCGAGCTGCACGGCGATGATGCCGATGGGCCTGCCTGCCATGTAGCCGCCCGTGGGTGGGAAGACGCCCCTGCGCTCTGCCTCGTTAGCGATCCTGCCGTGCCATGCCATACCAACGCCTCCTAGCTGCGTGCCCAGTGTTCGGGGCAACAGTCTAGCAGCGCCTCGCGCCCTGCCGCGCCCGCCGTTCGTTCCCTGCCATCGATTCTGTCTATGGCAAACGAACGATTTTATGCGTTTTGAGCGAAGGCGGGACTGCACTAGTATGTGACAGGTCGAAAGGAGGAGAACCATGTGCGAGCTGTTCGGTTATTGCGGAGCCCAGGAAGCTGAGCTTTCCGCACCCCTCGCCGAGTTCTTCTCCCATAGCGAAGAGCATCCGGACGGTTGGGGCCTCGCAGTAGGCGGTGACGGCTTCCTCAACATCGAGAAGGAGCCTGGGCAGGCCCTGCAAAGCAGCTACCTTCGCAACCGCCTTGGCGCTGGCGTGCAAGCCAAGCTCGCGCTGGGCCACATCCGCTTTGCCACCGCTGGCAGCCTGGAGCGCGGCAATTGCCACCCCTTCACTGCGTGCGACGCCACCGGCCGCCAGTGGACCCTCGTCCACAACGGCACCATCCTGGACTTCCCCCAGCTCGAGGCCTTCCGCCAGCAGCAAGCGGGCAGCACGGACAGCGAGCGCTTCCTGCTCTGCCTCGTGCAGCGCGTTGACGCCCGCAGCGCCGCCCTCCAGCGCCCTTTGAGCGCGCAGGAGCGCTGCGAGCTGCTCGACGAGCTGGTGGCCGAGGTCTCCAGCACAGCGAACAAGCTCAACATCCTCGTCTACGACGGCGAGCTGCTCTACGCGCACTGCAACTGCGCTGGCTCCCTGCACATCTGCCGCTTGGGAGACGCAGTGCTCGTCTCCACCAAGCCGCTTTCCGCCGGCAGCTGGGAGGAGGCCCCGCTGGCTACGCTGGGCGCCTTCAAGGAGGGCAGGCTGTTCTACTGCGGTAACTCGCATGGGCGCCTCTGCCAGCAAGACGAGGGCGCGCTGCGCCGCATGCGCAGCATGATCGTAGCCAAGGCCGCCTAGAGCCGGCACATTCAACCAGCGTGCTCGGTGCCACAGGCCCTGCCAGGGGCCTGGGTGCGCGTGTGTAAGGAGAAGCAGATGCAAGCAAGCGAGATACGCCAGCTCCTCTATGAGAAGTACATCGAACCCACCGCCCAGCCGCGCCAGAACTACGTGGGCGTTGAGGTTGAGATGCCGGTGGTCAACCTGAACGAGGGCCCCAGCTCCTTCGAGCTTGCCCAGAGCGCTGCCAACGCCCTCATCGAGGAGTACGGCTTTGTGCCTGATAAGCATGACGAGAACGGCGTCTGCTTCAGCGCCACCCGCCCTGACAACGGCGACAACATATCCTTCGACTGCTCGTATAACAACCTGGAGCTCTCGCTGGGCCGCGAGCTCTCGATCTGCGCCCTGAGCGAGCGCTTCAACTCCTATGTCTCGTTCCTCAACAGGCGGCTCAACGCTGGCGGCCACACGCTCACGGGCTTTGGGATCAACCCGCGCGCCGCGCTCAACCGCACCGACTTCATCCCCAGCGAGCGCTACCGCATGCTCGAGCGCTACCTGAAGAAGGGGGAGGAGTGGAGCGAGCCCATGTACTTCCACCCCTACACGGCTTACGGCTCGTTTGCCAGCGCCAGCCAGGTACAGCTCGACGTGCACCGCGACCGCCTCGTGCCCACGCTCAGGGCTTTCTCCATGGTGGAACCGGTGAAGGCGGTGCTCTTCAGCAACTCGTGGTTGCCGCAGGAGCCGCAACTGCTCTGCGTGCGCGACATGCTCTGGGAGAACAGCCCCCATGGCCTCAACCCTCACAACATCGGCATGTTCGACTGCCGCTTGGAAAGCGTCGACGACTTGCTCGAGTACATCAGCACCACGAGCATATTCTGCACGGAGCGCGACGGGCGCTACATCAACTTCAAGCCGGTGCCCATCATCGACTACCTGGCCCTGCCGCAGGTGACGGGAGAGTACTATGAGGCAGGCAGCTACCGCAGCGTCACCTTCGAGCCCTCGCGCGAGGACCTGGCTTACCTGCGAACCTACAAGTTCGAGGACCTTACCTACCGCGGCACCATCGAGTTTCGCAGCTGCTGCTGCCAGCCCTTCGGCAGCGCCATGAGCGTGGCCGCCTTCCATGCCGGCCTCATGGATCGCGTGCCGCAGCTCGACGAGCTGCTGCTGGCAGACCGCGTGCTCTACCACCACGGCTACTCGGCAACGGAGCTGCGCCGCCTGTTCAACCGCCGCAGCTGGCCCACCTTCGTCGACCGCGAGGCCCTGCGCACGCTGTGCGTGGAGGTGCTCGAGTTGGCACGCAGCGGCCTTCAAGAGCGCGGCCTGGGAGAGGAGCGCTTCTTGGATCCGCTGTTCGAACGCGCAGAGAGCCTGTGCTCGCCTGCGCGGGCGCTTGTGGAGGGATTGGAGCAGGGAAGGCCCATCGAGGCCTTCATCGAGGAATACGCCGCCTTGAGCTGAGGCACACGCTACAGCTTCAGCTGGGGGAACCAGCGAACCTCCGGGTGCGCGCCGTCCTCGTGCGGGGCGATGTGCTTTTCCAGCCAGCACATGTCGTACCAGGTGTCGAACTTGTAGGCGCACTGGTGGAAGACGCCCACCTTCTTGAAGCCGAGCTTTTCGTGGAAGCGCACGCTGGCGGTGGTCAGGCGCGGGGTGTCTTTCTCTGTATAGGCGACGCAGGCGTTGACGTTGGTGATTCCCATCTGCTTGAGCAGCTCCTGCAGCGCGGTGTAGAGCTGGCGCCCCGTGCCCTTCTGGCGGGCATCGCGCTTGACGTAGATCGAGGTCTCCACAGACCAATCGTAGGCGCGGCGGCCCTTGAAGGCGCCGGCATAGGCATAGCCGACGACCTCGCCCTCTTCCTCAGCGACGATCCAGGGGTAGCGCTGCAGCGTGGACTCGATGCGGCGGCGGATCTCCTCGACAGTGGGGGCCTCGTACTCGAAGGTGATGGCGGTCTGCTCGACGTAGGGCGCATAGATTGCCTGGATGGCTTGCGCATCGTGCGGGGTTGCCACGCGTATCTTCAGGGTCATTGAGGCTCGCTTTCACTGGGGCTTGTCTGTTCGCAATCACCTTAGCGAGGTATGCCGGGCAATACCAGAATTGCAATACGGGCGTATATCTGCCATAGTGCCCCCGTTTGATGTGAGAACACCGTCATATGCTGGCATTGCCGCTGAAGCAAACGTAAAATGTGCAGAGCACTCATTACCAAGGAGGTACAAATGGCAGGAATCAATGTTTCCATCCGCATGGACGAGGATCTCAAGCGCCAGGCAGACGAGCTCTTCGACGAGCTGGGCCTGAGCTTCTCCGGCGCGGTCAACGTCTTCGTCCGCCAGGCGGTGCGCGAGGGTGGCCTGCCCTTCGCCATCACCAAGAACGTTCCCGGCCCACGCCAAGGCAACGAGCTCTAGAGGCGCGCCATGACCCTCCAGCAGCTCCGCTACATCATCGCCATCGCCGAAAGCGGCTCCATCAGCGGCGCGGCACACGACCTCTTCATCTCGCAGTCAAGCCTCTCCGTGGCTGTCAAGGAGCTCGAGCAGGAGACAGGCATCACCATCTTCCAGCGCTCAAACCGCGGCATCGTCATCACCAGCGAGGGCATGGAGCTCTTGGGCTACGCCCGCCAGGTGGTGCAGCAGGCCGACCTCATGGAAGAGCGCTACAAGGGCAACTTTGCCGGGCCGGCGCACCAGCGCCTGGCTGTCTCCACCCAGCACTACACCTTCACCGTGGAGGCCTTCGTGGACTTCGTCGAAGAGCAGGCGCTCGACCAGTACAACTACGTGCTGCGCGAGACCCGCACAGCAGAGATCATCCAGGACGTGAAGGACTTTCGCAGCGACATCGGCATCCTCTACATGGACAACTACAACCGCAAGATCATCTCGCGCGCGCTCGAGGACGCCGGCCTCACCTTCACACCGCTGTTCACCTGCGAGCCGCACGTCTTCGTGGGTTCGCACCACCCGCTGGCGGGCCGCGCGGTTGTCACCGCGGAGGACCTGGCCGAGTACCCGCGCTACTCCTTCGAGCAGGGCACCAACAACTCCTTCTACTACAGCGAGGAGCCGCTGAGCTACTTGCCGCACAAGAAGCGCATCATCATCTCCGACCGCGGCACGCTCTCAAACCTGCTCACGCACCACAACGGCTACACCGTGTCCACCGGCGTGCTCTCGAGCGAGATGCACACGGGCATCGAGTCGCTGCCGCTTGACAGCGACGAGCAGATGACGCTGGGCTACATCCTCCACGGCGAGCGCTCGCTGAGCCCGCTCGTTGAGCACTACATCCGCTGCCTGCAAAAGCAGATCGAGGCCTACAGCGTCGACAACGACATACAACAGCAGTAAGCCCGCAGGGCGGAATGGGACAGTGGGGACGTACCCCACTGTCCCATCCTTTGCAATTGGCGATGTTTTCGGTGGGATTAGCCGCGGGCTTTGCGGTGGTCGAGCACGACGGCGAGCTTGTCGCCGATGCTCTGGAAGATGACGACCAAGATCACGCAGAGTACCAGGGCCGCCATCATGACCTCGCCGTTCCAGCGCTGGTAGCCGTATCGGATGGCGACGTCGCCCAGGCCGCCGGCGCCCACGACGCCTGCCATGGCCACGTAGCCGAAGAGGTTCACGAAGGTGATGGCAACGCCGCGGATGAGCGAGGGCAGGGCTTCCTTCAGCTGCACCTTCACGATGATCTGCGGGGTGCTCGCGCCAAAGCTATGCGCCGCCTCGACCACGCCGGCATCGACCTCGGCCAGCGACTGCTCCACGATGCGCGCCACGAAGGGGGCGGCGGAGATGGTCAGCGGCGGGATGGCGCCCGCCATGCCCAGCGAGGTGCCCACCAGGAAGCGCGTGAGCGGGATGATGGCCACCAGCAGGATGATGAAGGGAACGGCGCGACCGATATTGATGATCCAGCCCAAAACGGTGTTGACCGCCCTGTTGGGGTGCAGGCCGTTTTGCGTAGTGATATGGAAGGCCACGCCAATGGGCAGGCCGATCACGTAGGCGAGGATGCAGGACACGCAGGTCATGAACAGGGACGCACCCGTGGCCTCGACCAGGACCCAGCCGTAGTTGTTGAGGAACTCGGTAACGGCCTCCATCTAGATCACCTCACCCTTCTCGCTCTCGGTTTCCTCACCGGCGTGGTGGGCGATGATCGCCTTGGCGGCATCTGACTGCGGGTTGGTGAAGATCTCCTCGGTGTCTCCCAGCTCCACGACCTTGCCGTGGGCGAGCACCGCGATGCGGTTGCAGGCCTTGCGCGCCACAGCCATGGAGTGCGTGATGAGGACCATCGTGACACCCAGGCGCTTGTTGATGTCGTCGAGCAGGTTGAGGATCTGCACGGTGGTGCGGCTGTCGAGCGCGCTGGTGGCCTCGTCGCAGAGCATGACCTTGGGGTTGGTGGCCAGCGCGCGGGCGATGGCCACGCGCTGCTGCTGGCCGCCGGAAAGCTCGCTGGGGTAGCGGTCCTCGCGGCTTTGCAGGCCCACGATCTCGAGCAGCTCCTCGGCGCGCTTGCGGGCGCTCGCCTTGTCCTGGTGCTGCAGCTCGAGCGGGAAGGTGACATTCTGCAGTACGGTGCGCTGCTGGAAGAGCGAGAAGTTCTGGAAGATCATCCCGATGCCCTGGCGCATCTCGCGCAGCTGCTTGCCCTGGTAGGAGGTGACGTCAGTGCCGTCGAGGAGGACCTGGCCAGAGGTAGGCCTTTCGAGCAGGTTGATGTGGCGGACCAGGGTCGACTTGCCCGCGCCGGACTCGCCGATGATGCCGAAGACGTCGCCGTCGTTGATCGTGAGGCTCACGTCGTCGAGCGCGGTGAACGGGCCTTCCTTGGTCTCGTACACCTTGGTTATGTTCTTGAGTTCGATCATTGGGTGAATCCTTGTCTTGAGATAAACGCAAGGTTCAATACTACGTTTGCAAGACCAGCAACACGCTTGAATCGCCATTCAAACACCTGATGGCTGGCCTTAGGAAAAACCGATGGTGCGTTCTCTCCCTTAAAGGGAGAGGCGCCACTGGGGCGCCTCTCGGGGGTTGCTGCTCTTGGGGAGCTTAGAAGATGGGCAGGACCGCGCCGCTGAAGGTGTTGTTGATGTAGTCCTTGACCTCCTGGGACTGCAGGGCCGCGATCAGTGCCTGGGTCTTCTCGCTGTCGGTCTGGTCGGCGGCGACGCAGAGGATGTTGGCGTAGGTCTGGGCAGCGGTGCCGTTGGGATCCTCGATCACCAGGGCGTCGGTTGCGGGGTTGAGGCTGGCCTCAAGGGCGTAGTTGGAGTTGATGGCTGCGATGGCCACGTCCTCGAGGGAGCGGGGGATCTGGGCGGCCTCAAGCTCGACGAACTCAAGGTTCTTGGGGTTGGAGGTGATGTCCTTGGGGGTGGCGGTGATGCCAGCGGCGTCGTCGACCTCGATCAGGCCGGCCTGCTCGAGCAGCAGCAGGGCGCGGGCCTCGTTGGTGGTGTCGTTGGGGATAGCGACCTTGTCGCCGTCGGCCAGCTCGTCGAGGGAGGCCTTCTTGCCGGCGTACAGGCCGAAGGGCTCGTAGTGGACGTTGGCCACGCCAACGAGATCGGTACCGTTCTCCTCGTTGTAGGAGTCGAGGTAGGGCTGGTGCTGGAAGTAGTTGGCGTCTGCAGCGCCCTCGGTCACAGCCACGTTGGGCTGGATGTAGTCGCTGTACTCGACCACGTCGAGCGTCCAGCCCTCGGCCTCGAGCAGCGGGGCCACGGCGTTCTTGAGGATCTCTGCGTGCGGGGTGGGGGAGGCGGCGACGGTGATGGTGCCCTTGTCCTCCGGGGTGGAAGCGGCGGTGCCGCTGCTGGAGTTGCCGCCGCAGCCGGCCAGGCCGAAGCTTGCAACGAGTGCTGCAGATGCGCCGAGGATCAGCGCCCTGCGGGTGATGGAAGTGAGCTTCATGGTGGTGATACCTCCTTGTTGTGGGCTAGCGCCCAGCTCTCCTGCCCCAGATGGGGATCACGGTTCGTTGTGATGGTTTGGAATAGTATGCCTGCGGCAAACCCGGTTCAAGGGTCTAGGTCATAGCGCTTATCGGAGCTTAGCCATCGCTTTTGCCTATACCCTATTGGTATGCACTGTGTAGATGCCCGCGGCGGGCGCGCGGGGCGCGGCGCGTGCGATGCTCCGGGCGCTCCGGCTGCTCGCGCCTTCGGCGCTCGTGCGCCTCCACCGCTCTAATCGGGCTGCCTTTGGCAGCATTTGAAGAGCGTGGCTTAGCCGCTGCGCATCACACACACCGCGCCCCGCGCGCCCGTTGAACCTGCAGGTTGCCCGAGCAGGGTGCGCCGTGCGGTCTGCGGAACGGCTAAGCCCTCTGACTTTTCTAGCCGCCGAAAGGCGGCGCCATATAGGACGGCGGTGGAGGCGCAGGCGCTTCAGCGCCAAAGCCGGAGCGCCTGTAGCAGACCGTGCGGCGCACCCTGCTCGGGCTCGTTGCTGGTTGAATTCCCTAGCGTTTGACGCGGATGATGTCGTGGGGGTGCAGGGGGAGCGTGCTGAGGGCGCGGTAGTCCTCGTTGGTGCGGTTGGCGAGCTCTGCGGGCTGGGCAGGCACAGCAGGGTCCGTCGGGAGAAAGGCGAGGCTGCTCAGCTGCAGGGGGCGCACGGGCTGGTGCGGCGAGAGCAGCTCGAGCGCGGCGCCGGGTTCGAAGCGGTTGCGGCAGCGCAGGGTGCAGGTGTAGCGGCCGTCATCGCCGGGCTCATCCGCGCAGCTCAACACCTCGGCCGCCCACTCCCACTCGCGGATGTAGTCGATGCAGCCGTGCGTTTGGTGCGCCGGCCCGAAGTAGAACCCCGTTGAGTAGGGGCGGTGGCTCACCGTCTCCAGCTCGCGGGCGAACTGGGTAGGGTCTGCCCCGTCGAGCACCTGGCGGTAGGCGTTCACCACGGTGGCCACGTAGTAGGCCTTCTTGTTGCGGCCCTCGATCTTGAGGGAGTCCACGCCGGCCTCGGCCAGCTCGTGCACGTGGGCGAGCATGTTCATGTCTTGGGCGTTGAGCAGGTAGCTGCCGTGCTCGTCTTGCTCGATTGCGTAGTACTCACCGGGGCGCTTTTCCTCCACCAGGGCGTAGTTCCAGCGGCAGCTCTGGGCGCAGTGACCCTCCAGCGCGCTGCGGCCGGTAGTGTAGTCGCTGATGAGGCAGCGGCCCGAATACGCCATGCACATGGCCCCGTGGACGAAGGCCTCCAGCTCCAACTCTGGCGGCAGGGCCCGGCGCATGGCCGCGATGTCTGCCAGGCTCAGCTCGCGCGCGCAGACGATGCGGCTCGCACCCAGCTGGTGCCACATCAGGGCGGCCTGGGTGTTGGAGACGCTGGCCTGGGTGCTCACGTGCACGGCCACCTGCGGGGCAACCCGGCGCGCAACGGCCAGGGCTCCCAAGTCGCCCAGGATGAAGGCGTCCACGCTGGCCTGGGCCAGCGCGGCCATGTAGCGCTCCAGCTCGGGCAGCTGGTGCTCGTGCATCACGATGTTGCAGGTGACGTGCACGCTCACGCCGCGGCTGTGGCAGTACTCCACCACGGCGGGCATCTCCCCCAGGCTGAAGTTGCACGCGCGCGCCCGCATGCCGAACTTGTCGCATGCCAGGTAGACCGCGTCTGCCCCAAAGCGTATGGCGTATTCGAGCTGTTCCCAGCCGCCTGCGGGCGCCAGGAGCTCCGGCTTGGTGCGCACCAGCCGCCCCTAGCGCGCGGCCTGCATCGAGAACCCGGGGCCCGGGTTGTACATGAGGCCCTCCTCGAGCATCGTGGCCGTGACCTCCAGGTACTCGAGGGAGCCTCCAAGGCACATGCTCCGGGACTCCTCCTCGCTCAGCTCGCGCACAAGCTTGGCCGGCGAGCCCACGATGAGGCTGTTGGGCGGGAAGACCTTGCCCTGGGTGACCAGTGCGCCTGCGGCCACCATGCTGCCGGCCCCGATCACGGCGCCGTTCATGACGATGGCGCCCATGCCGATCAGGGCCCCGTCCTCCACGGTGCAGCCGTGCAGGATGGCACCGTGGCCCACGGTCACGTTGTTGCCGATGGTGCAGGGGAAGCTCACGTCGACGTGCGCGCAGCTGTTCTCCTGAAAGTTGGTGTTGCAGCCCACGCAGATGGGGGCGTCGTCGCCTCGCAGGCTGGCCCCGGCGAAGACCGAGCTGTTGGCGCCGAGCGTCACGTCGCCAATCACGGTCGAGGCGGGCGAGATGCGCGCCAGGAGGCTCGCCTTCACCTGGTTGAAGATACCCATAGCCTTGCTCCTTTGAAAACAGGTCTCCCCACAGCGTGCATGCGGCGGGCAGTGGGGAGAGCTTGCTAGAACAGCTTGATGAGGCCGGGGAAGCCGATCGTGAGGAACTGCACGGCGCCCACGGCGATGAAGACGGCGAAGAACGGGGCCCGCTTGCCGTGCGCGGCCTTCATGAATCCCCAGCACAGCAGTGCCGCGGACAGCGCCGGCAGCAGGTTGCCCCAGCCCATGAGGGCCGCGCTGAAGAAGACCATCACGAGGTCGACCTCGCAAAACGGCACCTTGTCTGGCCCCAGCCGCCACATGAGCAGCGATGCGGCGAGCATCATAGCGAGCGCCGCCAGGACGCCCAGAACAACCGGTACGATGGTCATGGAGAAGATGTTGCCCATCACCAGCGAGTAGACGCGCATCACCACACCCAGCACCAGCAGCACGAAGGTTGCGATGCCGGTTGCCAGCACGTAGCCCTTGGATGCGAAGAAGGTGGTCTCTCCGCCCAGCTGGTGCGAGGCCTCCCTGGAGCGCTCCTTCTCCCAGCGCTCATGCGCGCGTTCTTCCTTGGTCTTGCCGTCGTCATCGAGTACCTGCGCCTCGACGTCGATGGGGGAGTCGTCTGCCGGTGCCTGCTGGTAGGCTTGGCGGGCGCCGCCCATCATCTGCTCGGCGGCGGCCTGCCCGAGGATGCGCAGCAGTATGTTCATCATGGGGTTGTAGTACATGGGGGAAAGCAGCTCCTTGAAGATGCCGGTTTTCTCGATTTTCACTTGACGGCCCCGCAACGTCAAGCGCCGCGGGGCCGACTGTTTCTATCTTGAGCAATCCCCGTAATCGTATGCCGCTGCTAGGCCTCGATCTCGTGAATGAGGTTGACCATCTCGATGGCGCCGCAAGCGCACTCGTAGCCCTTGTTGCCAGCCTTGGAGCCCGCGCGCTCGATGGCTTGCTCGATGCTGTCCACGGTGAGCACGCCGTTCATGACGGGGATGCCGCTCTCCATGCCCACCATGGCAACGCCCTTGGCGCACTCGTTGCAGACGATGTCGTAGTGGCTGGTTGCACCGCGTATCACCGCGCCTAGGCAGATAACGGCATCGTATTTGCCGGTGTTGGCCATCTTCTTGGCGATCAGCGGGATCTCGAACGCGCCGGGGACCCACGCGATGTCGATGTCGTCCTCGCTCACGTCGTGGCGTACCAGGCCGTCGACCGCTCCGCCGACGAGCTTGTTGACGATGATCTCGTTGAAGCGGGCGGCGACGATGCCCACCTTGACGCCCTTGCTTACAACCTTGCCTTCGAGCTTCCTCATTGCTGGTTCCTTTCTCTTGCTGGTAATTACTTGATGTCGAGGAGGTGGCCCATCTTCTCCTTCTTGGTCTTCAGGTAGCCGTGGTCGTGCGGGGTCTCGGGGACCTGGATGGGCACGCGCTCCGTGATCTCCAGGCCGAAGTCCTCGAGCTGGTACATCTTGTCTGGGTTGTTGGTGAGCAGGCGCATGGTCTTGACGCCCAGCGCGCGCAGGATCTGTGCGCCGATGTAGTACTCGCGCTGGTCGGCCTCGAAGCCCAGGGCCAGGTTGGCCTCGAGCGTGTCCATGCCGCCATCCTGCAGCTCGTAGGCGCGCAGCTTGTTCACCAGGCCGATGCCGCGGCCCTCCTGGCGCATGTAGAGCACGATGCCGCGGCCCTCCGCCTCCACCTGCTGCATAGCCGCCGCCAGCTGCTGGCCGCAGTCGCAGCGCTGCGAGCCGAAGGCGTCGCCGGTGAGGCACTCGCTGTGCACGCGCACCAGCACGTCGCGGCCGTCGCCGATGTCGCCCTTCACCAGCGCCACGTGGTGCTCGCCGTTGAGCTTGTTGATGAAGGGCTTGGCGCGGAACTGACCGTGAACGGTGGGCAGGGCGCAGTCTGCCACCTGCTCAACCAGGATCTCCGTGCGCTTGCGGTAGGACTGCAGCTGCTTGATACTGATGAGCTTGAGGCCCAGCTCGGCGGCCAGCTCCTTGAGCTCGGCCGTGCGCATCATGGTGCCATCGTCCTTCATGATCTCGCAGCACAGGCCGCATTCGGCCAGGCCGGCCAGGCGGCAGAGGTCCACGGTTGCCTCCGTGTGGCCGTTGCGCTCCAGCACGCCGCCGGGCTTGGCGATGAGGGGGAACATATGGCCCGGGCGGCGGAAGTCCGTGGGCGTGGAGCTGGGGTCGACGCACATGCGGGCGGTGTAACCGCGCTCTTCAGCGGAGATGCCGGTGGTGGTGTTGACGTGGTCGATCGAGACGGTGAAGGCCGTCTCGTGGTTGTCCGTGTTCTCGGAGACCATGGGCGGCAGGGCCAGGCGGTTGGCAACCTCGGCGCTCATGGGCGTGCAGATCAGGCCGCGCGCCCACACGGCCATGAGGTTGACGTTTTCTGTGGTGGCAAACTGCGCCGCGCAGATGAAGTCGCCCTCGTTCTCGCGGTCTGGGTCGTCCACGCACATGATCACCTTGCCGGCGCGCAGGTCCTCCAGGGCCTCTTCGATAGTGTTGAATCCGTTGCTCATCTCTTCCTCCTAAAAGCCCAGCGCAGCCAGCTGCTCGAGCGTGATCTGCTGCTGGGGTTGCGGTGCGGGCGAAAGCAGTTTCTCTACGTACTTGCCGAGGATGTCGGTCTCGATGTTGATGGTGCTGCGGGTGCTCTTCGTGCGCAGGTTGGTCACCTCGCGGGTGTGGGGGATGACGCTCACCTTGAAGGAGCGCTCGTCCACCGCCGCCACGGTGAGGCTGATACCGTCGAGCGTGACGGAGCCCTTCTCGACTATGTAGCGCAGCAGCTGGGGCTCGGCGCCGATGGTGTACCAGACGGCGTTGTCGTCGGCCTCGATGCGCTCGATGGTGCCGCAGCCGTCGATGTGGCCGGAGACGATGTGGCCGCCAAAGCGCCCGCCCAGCGCCATGGCGCGCTCGAGGTTGACCTTGGAGCCGGGGCGCAGCGCACCTAAGCTGGAGCGGTTGAGGGTCTCGTGCATCACGTCTGCCGTGAAGCTGGTGGGGGTGAGGCCGGTGACGGTGAGGCAGACGCCGTTGGTGGCGATGGAGTCGCCCAGCTTGGTGCCTTGCAGCACTGTGGAGGCCTCGACCTCGATCACGGCGCTGGCCGCCCCCTTGCGCAGGGCCTTGACGGTGCCGAGCTCTTCGACGATGCCCGTGAACATCTAGGCCACCTCCTCTTCGAGCGTGAAGCCTTCGATGAGCAGGTCCTCGCCCAGGGGGGTGACGCTCACGCCCTGCAGCGGCAGGGCCAGCTCCATCGCGGGGATGCCAGCTCCTTCGACGGGGGAGGGTGCGGCCTTCCCGCCGATAACCTTGGGGGCAACGTAGGCCTGCACGCGCTTGACCATGCCGGTGGCAAGCAGGCTGCCGTGCAGCTGGCCGCCGCCTTCCACCGTCACGTCCTGGAAGCCCTTTTCGCCCATGGTGCGCAGCAGCTCACGCAGGTCGATGCGGCCCTCGCTGGCGGGCATGGTCCAGATCTTGCAGCCTGCGTCCCTGAGGGCCTCGCGGCGGCTGGCCGGGGCGTCTGGCTCGCAGAGGATGTAGGTGGGCACCTCGAAGGCCGTCAAGGCCAACTGCGAGTCTGCCGGGGTGCGCAGCTGCGCGTCGAGCACGAAGCGCGCGGGTTGGTGGGGGTTGGCGACGCCCTGGGGGCGCGCGGTGAGCAGCGGGTCGTCTGCCAGCACCGTGCCCACGCCCACCATGATGGCCGCGGCCTTGGCGCGGTCCTCGTGCACGCGCTTGCGTGCCTGCGGGCCGGTGACCCACTTGGAGTCGCCCGTGCAGCTGGCGATCTTGCCGTCTAGCGTCATGGCGTACTTCATGGTGACGTAGGGCAGCCCGGTCTGGATGTAGTGCAGCCAGGCGCGGTTGAGCTCGCGGCACTCATCCACCAACACGCCCTCGACCACCTCGATGCCGGCCTGCCGCAGCTGGGCGATTCCCTTGCCAGCGACCAGGGGGTTAGGGTCCGGCGCGCCCATCACCACGCGGCTGATGCCCGCGGCGATGAGGGCCTCTGTGCAGGGAGGCTGCTTGCCGGTGTGGCAGCAGGGCTCGAGCGTCACGTAGACGGTTGCGCCGGTGGGGTCCTCGCCCCTGCGCGCACAGTCCGCCAGCGCCTCGCGCTCTGCGTGAAGCTCGCCGTATGCTGTATGCCAGCCTTCTGCGATGATTGAGCCGTCACGTACGATGACGGCTCCGACTTGCGGGTTGGGTGCAGCCCAGCCCGCTCCCTTGGCAGCCAATGCCAAGGCCCGCCGCATAAGCGGCTCATGATCCATATGACCACCTTCTTCCATCCAGACTGTACTGTCGGTCACGGGATCTCACCGTGTCAGCCGTGAGGCTCGCGGACTTTCACCGCCGGTCGGGAATCTCACCCTGCCCTGAAGATGCAGCTAGAAGGTTAGCCCCTTTGCGGGGCCAGCTCAATATACAGATGGATAAAAGTGTGGGGTTGCGCGATGGGACAGTGGGGACGGACAGTGGGGACGTAGCCTACTGTCCCATTTGTTGCAAAGCACGATG
>JBJEHN010000028.1:17332-39403 GCA_051876105.1 Coriobacteriales bacterium
GGACAGTGGGGACGTAGCCTACTGTCCCATTTGTTGCAAAGCACGATGGGACAGTAGGCTACGTCCCCACTGTCCCATCGCACGGCGGATGCGGCTTATTTGCCGCTTGCCTCGGCGATGAAGCGGCGCAGGTCCTCGATGCCGTCGTTCTTCTCACTGGAGGTTTTGAGGATCTTGACTTCCTTGGGCAGCTGCAGCTGCTTGCGGATGGCTGCCTCCATCTTGTTCTGCTGGTTGCGCGAGAGCTTGTCTGCCTTGGTGAGGACCACGGCAAAGGGCAGCTCGCGCGAGAGGAGGTAGCTCATCATCGCTATGTCGAGCTTGGTGGCCTCGTGGCGAATGTCGACCAGGCTCAGCACCATCGCAAAGGGGCGATCTTGGTCGAAGTAGCCGTCGATCAGCTCGCTCCAGCGCTCCTTCTCTGCCTTGGCCTTGGCCGCAAAGCCGTAGCCGGGCAGGTCGACCAGGTTGATCTTCTTGTCTATCTCGTAGAAGTTGACCGTGGCCGTCTTGCCCGGTTTTGAAGACACCTTGGCCAGGTTCTTGCGAAACATCAGCTTGTTGAGCAGCGACGACTTGCCAACGTTGGAGCGGCCGCAGACCGCGACCTCGGGCAAGACGCCCTTGGGCAGCTGCTTGGAGGTGCCGTATGCCGCAGCGAACTGCGCGTTGTGGAAGTTGACAGCCATCGAATACCTGCAATCTGTACGTGAGCGTTGCCGCACTAGGGTACCGCACTTTGCTCTTCAACGCCTGTGCAACAAGCTCGCGGCAACTGAAGCGGCGGCTGATACACTGGGCGGCACGTTAAACCGCAAAGGAAAGGCATGCCCATGAACACCGGCAAGAAGGTCAAGGTCCACTACACCGGCACCCTGGACGACGGCACCAAGTTCGACAGCTCCTACGACCGCGGTCAGACCCTGGACTTCACCTGCATGGCAGGCCAGATGATCCCCGGTTTCGACAAGGCGGTCAAGGACATGGAGGTCGGCCAGACCGTCACCATCCGCCTCGCCCCCGAGGAAGCCTACGGCGAGCGCGACCCGCGCAACGTCATCAAGGCCCCCATCGACCACATGCCCGGCGCCGAGCGCCTGAGCGTGGGCGACCGCGTGGTCCTCACCGGACCCCAGGGCCAGCAGATCCCCGTCACCGTCACCTTCAAGGACGACCAGGCCATCGAGTTCGACGCCAACCACGAGATGGCCGGCAAGCACCTCAACTTCGAGATCACCCTCGTCGAGGTCGAAGGCTAAACACCGCCCATAAATGGGACAGTGGGGACAGTCCCCACTGTCCCATTTTCCAATGGTGCTAGCGAAGGGCCGCCCCGGACCGTCATTTCTCCACGCGCTCTAACAGCGCCATCTGTTTAGAACTGGCGGAGGCTGTCTTGGAGGAAGTCGACCTTGCCGGTCTCTATGTCGTAGATGGCGCCCATGACCTTGACGCCGTAGTCGTGCTCCACAGCCTGGATCTTGAGGCTGTTCTCGATGACGTGCATGCTGTGGCGCACGTTGTGATGGCAGGCCTCGTACGGGTCCTGCTCCTGGCCGATGGCCTCCTGAATCTCTTCCACTATGTACTTGATATAGCCCTCTGAGTCGCCCGCGATGGCCGCGTTGACGGCACCGCAGTGGGTGTGCCCCAACACCAGCACCAAGCGGCAACCCAGGTGCTCGGCGGCGTACTCGATGCTGCCGAGCTGGTGGTCGTCGATCACGTTGCCCGCCACGCGTATGACGAAGAGGTCGCCAATGCCGGCGCTGAACACGACCTCTGGCACCACGCGGCTGTCCGAGCAGGTGATCACGATGGCGTAGGGGTGCTGCCCCTCTTCTGCCGTATGCATGCGCTGAGCTGCGGAGATGTTGCCGCTGTTCTCTCCCGTCTGCACATAGCTGTAGTTGCCGGCCTTGAGCAAGGTGAGGGCCTTGTCTGCGGGGATGCCTTGGGCGTGCATGGGTGCCTCCTTTGAGTTGCGTATGTGGCAACTGTACTCCTTTGCCTGCCGCGCGGGTGGCAATCAGCTTTCCTTTCGCAAACGGGCTTGACAGGGGAGTGTTCGCGTATAACATATGAGCAAGTGTTCATATGTTAGGAGGTTTGCTATGACAGCTGATGAGCTGAGCGGGGGCGAGACCCCGAGCTGTCCCATCGACGCCGGCAAGCTTGCCGCGGGGATGCTCCCAGACGAGGAGATGCTCTACGAGCTGGCCGACCTCTTCAAGATGTTCGCAGACAGCACGCGCATCAAGATCCTCTATGCGCTCATGGAAGACGAGATGTGCGTTGCCTGCATCGCAGACGCGGTGGGAGTGAGCCAAAGCGCCGTCTCGCACCAGCTGCGGCTCTTGAAGCAGGCGCGCCTGGTGCGCTTCAGGCGCGAGGGCAAGCAGGTCCTCTACGCCCTGAGCGACAACCACGTCCACACCATGCTCGCCCAGGGTATGAACCACATCTGCGAATGACCGGGAGGTAAGAAGATGAAGAGGTCGTTGAAGCTCGCGGGGCTGTGCTGTGCCAACTGCGCGGCCAAGATCGAAGACGGGATCAACGCGCTGCCACAGGTGGAAAGCGCGAAGGTTGCCTTCATGACCGAGCGGCTCGTGCTGCAGGCGCCGGAGGACGCCTGGGAGAGCGTGCTCGACCAAGCGCAGCAGGTTATAGCCAAGTACGAGCCCGACTGCCGCATCCTGCGCTAACAGCGCCTTTCTTTTCCGCCAACTCTGCTGGGCTATTACCCGGTACGACACTTGAAAGGAACACCAATGGATATGCTCCGCAAGCCCAAGACCCTGCGTCTGATCGTCGCGCTGGCGCTCTTCTTCGTCATCATGCTGCTGCCCGTGGACAGCTGGCTCGAGAGCCCCTACAACGTCTACGCTGAGTTCGCGCTCTTCTTGGTGCCCTACGTCCTGGCTGGCTACCCCGTCTTCATCAGCGCAGCTCGCAACCTCAAAAACGGCAACGCGCTCGACGAGAACTTCCTCATGGTCGTTGCCAGCGCGGGCGCCTTCCTCATGGTCTTCTTCCCGCAGAGCCAGCCCCACATGGCCGAGGGCGCGGCCGTCATGCTCTTCTTCCAGGTAGGTGAGCTCTTCGAGGACTACGCCGTGGGCAAGAGCCGCCGCTCCATCAAGGAGATGATGGACATCGCACCCGAGTACGCCAACCTGCTCAGAGACGGCCAACCCGAGCAGGTCGACCCCTACGAGGTCGAGGTGGGCGCGCTCGTGCTGGTGCGCCCCGGCGAGCGCGTCCCGCTGGACGGCGTCGTCCTCGAAGGCACCACGAGCATCGACAGCTCCGCCCTTACAGGCGAGTCGCTGCCCGTCGAGGCGGGGCCGGGCAGCCAGCTCGTCTCTGGCTGCATCAACCTGAGCTCCGCCGTGACCATCCAGGTCACAAAGGCCTACGAGGACTCCACCGTGAGCAAGATCTTGGAGATGGTGGAGAGCGCGGCCGAGAAGAAGGCGAGCACAGAGAGCTTCATCACCCGCTTTGCACGCGTCTACACCCCGGTTGTCGTGGGCGCCGCTGCCGTGCTGGCCGTCATCCCGCCGCTGCTGGGCCTGGGCGCTTGGAGCGACTGGATCTTCCGCGCGCTCACCTTCCTCGTCGTATCGTGCCCCTGCGCGCTCGTCATCAGCGTCCCGATGAGCTACTTCGGCGGGATCGGCGGTGCCAGCCGCCTGGGCATCCTGGTCAAAGGCAGCAACTACCTCGAGGCCCTGGCACGCGTTGACACGGTGGTCTTCGACAAGACGGGAACGCTGACCACGGGCCGCTTTGGCGTGGCGTCTGTGAGCTGCGAGCCCGGCTTTGAGCGCGGGCAACTCCTGGAGCTTGCCGCGCACGCCGAGCAGCACTCAACGCACCCGCTGGCGCTTTCCGTGGTGGAAGCTTGGGACAAGGTGCCGGATGCGACGCGTGTGAGCGGGCTGCGCGACCACGCGGGCAAGGGCATCGAGGCGCTGGTCGACGGCCGGCAGGTGCTGGTGGGCAACAGCGCCCTCATGGAGGCCTTCGGCGTGGGGTATGCGCCCTCGCAGGAGCAGGGCACCGTGCTCTACGTGGCTGTGGAAGGCGCGTTCGCGGGCAGCCTGGTGGTCCGCGACCAAGTCAAGCCGAGCGCCGCAGAGGCGATCAGCGCGCTGAGGCGCGTGGGCGTGAGCCACACCGTCATGCTCACGGGCGACAGCGAGGCCGCCGCAGCGCGCGTGGCCGGCGAGCTGGGCCTGAGCGACTACCGCGCCCAGCTGCTGCCGCAAGACAAGGTCGCGCAGGTGGAGAGCCTACTCGAAGGCGGGCAGGGGAGGGGCAGCCTGGCCTTCGTGGGCGACGGCATCAACGACGCTCCCGTCCTCACCCGCGCCGACGTCGGCATCGCCATGGGCGCACTTGGCTCGGACGCCGCCATCGAGGCCGCCGACGTCGTCCTCATGGACGACGACCCCCGCAGCATCGCCCGCGCCGTGCGCGTGGCCCGCAAGACCCACGGCATCGTCTGGCAGAACATCGTCTTCGCCATCGGGGTCAAGCTGCTCATCTTGGCGCTAGCGGCTGTGGGCCTGGCAACCATGTGGCTGGCCGTCTTCGGCGATGTGGGCGTGGCCGCGCTGGCCATCCTCAACGCCATGCGCGCCATGAATGTGGGCAAGCTGCGCTAGCTGCTGAGCGTGCGGCGCACGGCGTCCTTCCAGCCGGCAAGCAGCTGCTCGGCTTGGCAGCGCGGCATCTGCGGGGTGAAGACCTCGTCGCTGCCGCGCAGCTGGCACAGCTCGTCGGTGCTCTTCCAGTAGCCGGTGGCAAGGCCTGCCAAGAAGGCGGCGCCCAGGGCGGTTGTCTCCGTGTTGGCGGGGCGGCGCACCTGGGTGCCGAGCACGTCGCTTTGGAATTGCAGGAGGAAGTCGTTGCGCGAGGCACCGCCGTCGACGTTGAGGGTCTCGATCTTGAAGCCGGCGTCTGCCTCCATCGCCACGGCCAGGTCGTGCATCTGGTAGGCCATTGCCTCGAGTGCGGCACGGGCGATGTGCGCACGAGTGGCGCCCCTGGTCAGGCCGTAGATGGCGCCGCGGGCCTCGCTGTCCCAGTACGGGGCGCCCAGGCCGGTGAAGGCCGGCACGATGTAGACGCCTGCGTTGTCGCCTACGCTGCGGGCGAGCTCCTCGGTCTCTGCCGCCGTGCCGATGAGCCCCAGGCTGTCACGCAGCCACTGGATGAGCGCCCCCGCCACGAACACGCTGCCCTCGAGCGCATAGGTGCGCGGCTCGCCCGGAGCGCTGGCCGCGATGGTCGTGACCAGGTTGTTCCTGCTCTGAGGCGCCTGCTGGCCGGTGTTCATGAGGAAGAAGCAGCCCGTGCCGTATGTGTTCTTGGCCTGCCCCGCGCTGAAGCAGCACTGGCCAAACAGCGCCGCCTGTTGGTCTCCCGCAACGCCGCAGATGGGGATGCCCAGCGGCAGGTTGGGGTTGGCCGTCGCCCCGAAGTTCGACGACGAGGGCCGCACTTCCGGCATCATCGAGCCCGGGATCCCGAAGAGCTCGAGCAGATAGGGGTCCCACTCGCCGGTGTGGATGTTGTAGAGCATGGTGCGACTGGCGTTGGTGGGGTCCGTGGCGTGGACGCGGCCGTTGGTGAGGTTCCAGATGAGCCAGCTGTCAACCGTGCCGAAGGCCAGCTCGCCGCGCTCTGCGCGCTCGCGGGCGCCGGGGACGTTGTCGAGCAGCCAGCGCGCCTTGCTGGCAGAGAAGTACGGGTCCGGGCGCAAGCCGGTGCGCTGCACGATCTGCTCGCGCACCTCTGCGCTGTCGCCGCAGATTTCCTGGATCACCTGGGCTGTGCGGCGGCACTGCCACACGATGGCGTTGGCGATGGGCTCTCCGGAGGCGCGGTCCCAGATGACGGTGGTCTCGCGCTGGTTGGTGATGCCGATGCACTCGATGTCGTCTGGCGTGAGGTTGAGCTGGGTCATGAGCTCGGTGAAGGTGCCCAGCTGGCTTGCCGCGATGTCCTTGGGGTCGTGGTCAACCCAGCCCGGCTGGGGGTAGATCTGGGGGAACTCCCTCTGAACGCAGCCTACGGCGCGGCCCTGCGCGTCGATGAGCATGGTGCGCGAGGAGGTGGTGCCCTGGTCCAAGGCGATGACGTAGCGTTTGCCCATGAGCTGGCTCCTTTGCGTTTGGCAGGCGCTGCGCCGCCTTGGCGCGCGCCCAAGTAAACCGTTGGGTTTCACGGAAGGTATTGTAGGGCCTCGCGCCCGCTGGTGGTCTACACTCGCTGCAAAGCAAGAGCAGCTGGAAAGGAGGGCGCATGGACGCCCAGCGCTTGGAGAAGGACATCATCGACCAGATCGTCGAGCTGCAGGTGAAGCTGGGCTACGCGTACGAGTCCACCCGCTTCTACTACAAGGCGGAGTCGCTCAACGCCATGCTCGGCACCGCGGAGCCAGACGCCCGCTCCCTCTGCGCGCTGCTGCAGCGCGAGCATGCGCTTGAGGGCTCGCCGCTGGGGGAGGTCACCTTCGGCACGCACGAGGACCGCATCGAGGTCCGCGTTCCCCCTGCGGGCAGCCTCTACGTGCACGAGCAGGTGCCCGCGCCGGCATTCCTTGTGGACCTCATCGAGCTCTTCCTCACCAAGCACCACCCCTCCAAAGACGAGGTGCTGGCCCTGTTCGCCAAGCACTCGGCAAGCTACGTGCTTGAGGACATGCCCCCGGGCTCCGAGTTCGACTATGCTGTGCACTTCCAGGACGCAGCGCTCGACCAGCACTACTACTGCTTCAAGGAGGAGATGGGCCACCTCATCTACCACCGCTTCGCCCCTGAGGACTACGCCCTGCTCCTGGATTAGCCTGAGCATACGAGCGCGCTTCTCATGCTCTCAGACGGCGAGCAGTCTGTCCTAGGAGCTGCTTCACGAAAGAGGACAGGCTAGAATTTGCCACCAGAGCAGGAACTGCTGAGAGATCGAGGGAGAGACAAGATGAAGATGCTCGTGATCGGCGACGAGGCCAGGGCCAGGACCTACCTGCCGGAGCTGCCCATCGTGCATGAGGCGGAGCTGGTAGTGGTGCCGCGCGGCACGCCCGACGAACAGATCCTCGCCCAGGCGGCAGACGCCGACTTCATCATGGCCGACGCCATCAGCCCGGTGAGCGCCCAGCTCATCGCCGGCATGCCGAACCTCAAGCTCATCCACTCCGAGGGTGTGGCCTTCAACGCCATCGACCTTGACGCCGCCCGCGCACACGGCGTACCGGTCTGCAACAACGCCGGCGCCAACGCGGCCGCCGTCGCCGAGCAGACCGTGCTGCTGATGCTCGCCTGCCTGCGCGACGCCATCCAGGCAGACTCCGCTGTGCGCAGCGGCGCGCAGATCCAGACCAAGGAGCGCATGATGGTCGAGGGCATCCGCGAGCTGGGCGACTGCACGGTGGGCTTCATCGGCTACGGCGCCATCGCGCAGGCCTGCGTCCAGCGCCTGGCCGGCTGGGGCTGCCGCATGCTCTACAACAAGCGCAGCCCGCTGCCCGCGGAGCACGAGGCCGAGCTGGGCATCGAGTTCGCCACCGCGGAGCAAATCGCCGAGCGCTGTGACATCGTGAGCTTGCACGTGCCCGTCACAGACGCCACGCGCGGCATGGTGGGGGAGGCCTTCCTCGCGCGCATGAAGCCCAGTGCCATCCTCATCAACACGGCGCGTGGCGAGATCGTCGACAACACCGCCCTGGCCGCTGCGCTCGAGAGCGGATCGATCTGCATGGCGGGCCTGGACACCATCGCGCCCGAGCCCGTGGAGCTTGATAACCCGCTGCTCAACCTGAGCCCGGCCGCCGCGCGCCGCCTGGTGCTCTCGCCGCACATCGGCGGCGTGACGCAGGGCCTGTTCCGCCGCGCCCACCGCACCGTCTGGGAGAACGCCGCCCGCGTCGCCGCCGGTGAGGCTCCCACCAACATCGTCTCCTAGAGCCGCGCACCGCAAAGCGTAAGGAGGAACACCACAGCCACTAGGCGCGCCGACACCGTGACGCCCTTCTTCGCTGCCTTGACCCACTTGGCGTACAATCCCCCCCATCTTGTTTGGGGCACCACTTCTGGAGAGGAGAAGCGCTTTGAAGTTCATTAACGAATTCAAGGAGTTCATCAACCGCGGCAACGTCATGGACCTGGCCGTCGGCGTGATCATCGGCGGCGCGTTCACGGGCATCGTCACCGCGCTCACCACCAACATCATCAACCCGCTCATCTCCGTGATCGCCGGCGGCGGCGCCAACGTGGTGAGCGGCTTGGTCGTCCCCGGTACCGAGATAGACTTCGGTGCGTTCATCAGCGCCGTCATCAACTTCCTCATCGTGGCGCTGGTGGTCTTCTGCCTGGTCAAGGCCATCAACAGCGTGCAGCGCGCGGGAGAAAAGCTCACCGGCAAGGGCAAGGAGCAGCCCGCAGAGGACAAGCCCGCGCCCACCTGCCCCTTCTGCCTGGAGGAAGTCAAGGCTGGCGCCACCCGCTGCCCCCACTGCGCCGGCGCCTTCGAGAAGCCGGCCGAATAGCCCTACAGCTGGGAGACCTGGTTCACCACGCCCTCTGAAGCAGCTTGCAGCAACGCGAGCTGCTTCAGCTCCTTTTGGCGCTGATGCTCGCGGGCGCGCTCTTGGCGCTGGGCCTGCGCTTCCACGATTGAGAAGCGGCAGCCACAGTAGTTCTGGCGGTACATCCCCAGCTCGCGGCTGCGGCGCGTGGCCTCTGCGTAGCAAGCGCTGTAGTCTGTGCCTGCGCTCTGCAGCCCCTGCTCCTGCGCCGCGCGCTCGAGCTCCTCGAGTATGGCCTGCGTGTACTGGTAGGGGCTGATGGTGAGCGTGCTGCCGATCGCGTCGAACCCCAGCTCCCTGGCCGCCGCAGCCAGTCGCTCGAAACGCAGCCGGTAGCAGGCGCGGCAGCGCTGCTCGCGCTGGGTGCCCCACACGCCAACGCACTCCTCCCACTCCTGGGTGTTGTACTCGTCTTCGACAAAGGGCAGCGCATTGGGCTGCGCCACGTGCTCCCGGATGGTCTGGAGGCGGCGGAGGTACTCCTCGCGCGGGTGGATGTTGGAGTTGCTGAAGAAGATGCCGAACTCGGCGCCCTCCTCTTGGAGCAGGCGTACGGGCTCGAGCGAGCACGGCCCGCAGCATGCGTGCAGCAGTAGTTTCATTGCGCCTCCTAGCTTCCAGCCGCCCGGGCTCTCTGCAGTCTTTGCTAGTATAGGAGCGTTTGACCGCGAAAGCTGGGAATGGGACAGTGGGGACAGTCCCCACTGTCCCATTTTTGGAGGGAGGAGCGCACGTGAAAACCGCAGACTTCGACTACGAGCTGCCTCAACGCTACATCGCACAGGCGCCTGCGGACCCCCGCGACTCCTGCAAGCTGCTCGTCCTGGACAGGGACGGACATATCGAGCACCGCGTCTTCCGCGATGTCATCGACTACCTCGAGCCCGGCGACCTGCTGGTCGCCAACGAGACCAGGGTCCTGCCGGCGCGCCTGTTGGGCCGCAAGCGCGGCACGGGCGGCCTGTGCGAGTGCCTGCTCCTCAACAAGCAGGAGGGCGCGCCGGATTGCGCCGCAGAGCAGACCTGGGAGTGCCTGGTCAAGCCCGGCAAGCGCCTCAAGGAGGGCGCGCTCATGGAGTTCTGTGACGCAGACGGCCAGGTCATCCTCGCAGGCGAGGTCCTGGGCATCCTGCCGGAAAACGGTGCGCGCATCGTGCGCCTGGCGCCGCAGGGCAGCGCGGTCTCCGTTGACCTGGCCATGCACCTCGTGGGGCGCACGCCGCTGCCGCCCTACATCACCGACTACCAGGGCGACCAGGAGATGTACCAGACCGTCTACTCCAAGACCGAGCGCTCCGCCGCCGCGCCCACTGCCGGGCTGCACTTCACAGAAGAGCTGCTGCAGCGCATACAGGACAAGGGCGTGGGCTTTGCCACCGTCGACCTGGAGGTGGGGCTGGGCACCTTCCGCACCGTCACCGAGGAAGACGCCGCCGACCACGACATGCACGTCGAGCTCTACACGGTGCCGCAGGAGACAGTGGATGCCGTGCGCCGCACCAAGGAGGCCGGCGGCCGCGTGATCGCCGTGGGCACGACCAGCGTGCGCTCGCTCGAGAGTGCCGCTGCCAGCGGGCAGCTTGCCGCCCAAGACCGCGCGAGCACCAAGCTCTACATCATGCCGGGTTACGAGTTCAAGGTGGTCGACGCCATGATCACCAACTTCCACGTGCCGCGCTCCACGCTGCTGATGCTCGTGAGCGCCTTCAGCGGCCGCGAGCACGTGATGGCCGCCTACGAGGAAGCCAAGCGCGAGAACTACCGCTTCTTCAGCTTTGGCGATGCCATGCTGCTTCTGTAAAGGCCTGGTTTCTGCACTAGCCCCGCTCGCACAAGCGGGGTATGTTCGAGCAGGCACGGGATTCAGGCCCGCGCCGCATACGCAAGGAGTCACATGTTCGAGTTCGACCTCATCGCCACCGATCCCAACACGCATGCGCGCAGGGGCTGCTTCCACACCCCGCATGGGGACATCCAGACCCCCATCTTCATGCCGGTTGGCACGGCGGCCAGCGTCAAGGGCGTCATGAACCACACGCTCGAGGACCTGGGAGCCCAGATCATCCTGGCCAACACCTACCACCTCTACAACCGCCCCGGAACCCAGATCCTGGAGAAGGCCGGCGGCATCCATGGCTTCATGCACTGGGACCACCCCGTCCTCACAGACAGCGGCGGCTTCCAGATCTTCTCCTTGGCAGACACGCTCAAGCTCGACGCAGACGGCGTGAGCTTCCGCTCGATTGTGGATGGCAGCCATCACCGCTGGACGCCCGAGGACAACATGCGCATCCAGGAGGCCATCGGCGGCGACATCATCATGCAGCTCGACCAGTGCCCGCCCTACCCAGCGGAGAAGAAAGACGTCGAGGCCGCAGTGGATCTCTCGCTGGCCTGGGCCAAGCGCTGCAAGGCCGCCCACACCCGCACCGACCAGGCGCTCTTCGGCATCGTGCAGGGCGGCGTGCACCTCGACCTGCGCCTCAAGAGCGTGGCCGCGCTCACGGAGCTGGACTTCCCCGGCTACGGCATCGGCGGCTACAGCGTGGGCGAGGACCACGAGCTCATGTTCGAGACCCTGGGCACCGTGGCCCAGGCCCTGCCGAGCAACAAGCCCCGCTACCTCATGGGCGTGGGCAACCCCACTACCCTGGTGCGCGCCGTAGCCCAGGGCGTGGACATGTTCGACTGCGTGCTGCCCACGCGCACGGGCCGCATGGGCACCGTGTTCTCCAGCCAGGGCCGCATGAACATGCGCAACGCCAAGTACAAGGACGACTTCACGCCGCTCGACCCGGAGTGCAGCTGCCCGGTATGCCGCGAGCACACGCGCGCCTACATCCGCCACCTCATCAAGTCGCACGAGATGGTGGGCAGCATGCTCTGCACCATCCACAACCTGCACTACCTGCTCGACCTCATGCGCCGCGCGCGCGAGGCTGTCGAGGCAGGGGAGTACGCGCAGTTCGAGAAGGCGTGGTTGGAGAGCCCCGCCGCCAACGACTACTAAGCCGCACCACCAGCGCTCAAGGACAGGAGGACCCCATGCGCATCGCACTCGCCCAGTTCAACCCCGCCCTCGGCGACCTCGAGGGCAACGCCACCGACATCCTCGAGGCCGCGGGCATCGCGCAGGAAGAGGATGTCGACCTGCTCGTCCTGCCCCCACACGCCCTCACCGGCTGGCCGCTCGAGGGCCTCTGCGAGCACCTGCCGTTCCTCGAGGCGGTGCGCCGCCAGCTGCAAGAGCTGGCCGAGCAGGCCCCGGTCGCCCTGCTGATGGCAGAGACCACCGTGCAGGAGTTCCACGGCCTCGACGTCGCAGCAACGGAGATCTTCGTGCTCGAGAACAGCATGGCCAACTCCCTCGGCTGCCCGGAGCTCGCCCTGCCCGACGAGTCCTTCGGCATCGACTTTGGCTGCGACGGCATCTCCATCTGCCTTGAGGACCACTTCGAAGGCGTTGTGGCCGAAGAGGGAGACACAGTGCTCCTGGAGATGTGCTGCGACGTCTTCGACGACCTCGAGGCCCTGCCCGTCGCCCGCGGGCAGCTCGAGCGCCTGCAGGAGCTTGCGCGCGAGTCCGGCCGCTACGTGGCCTACCTCAACCTCACCGGCGGCCAGGACAGCACTGTCTTCGCCGGCGGCAGCTGCGTGCTCACGCCGGCCGGCGAGCTCATCGGCAGCTGCTCGGCCTGCAGGCAGGAGATCATCTCCTTCGACACCAAGCCCCTCGACGCGCCCGAGGTGCTCGATGCCGAGGCACTCGTGCAAGACGAGCTCGAGCTCATCTGGAACAGCGCCGTCATGGCCACGCGCGACTACATGAACAAGAACGGCTTTGCAGACGCGGTGATCGGGCTTTCCGGCGGCATCGACTCCGCCGTGGTGGCCGCCATCGCGGCAGACGCCATCGGTGGGCGCTATGTGCACGGCGTGCTCATGCCCTCGCGCTACTCCAGCGCGGGCTCTGTGGACGACTCGCTCGAGCTGGCGCGCAACCTCGGGATCGAGACCGTGAGGATAGGCATCGAGGAGCCTGTCGGGGCCTTCCACGAGTCGCTGGCCGCACCCTGCGGGGGAGCGGTTGAGGGCCTGGCGGCAGAGAACCTGCAGGCCCGTGTGCGCGCCGTCTACCTGATGACGCTTTCCAACGCGCACGGCTGGATGGTGCTCAACACCGGCAACAAGTCGGAGGCGGCCATGGGCTTCTCTACCCTTTACGGCGACACCGCCGGCGCCTTCGCTCCTATCGGCGACCTCTACAAGACCCAGGTCTACGAGCTGGCCCGCTGGCGCGCCGCGCAGGGCCCCTCCATCCCGCAAGCCTGCATCGACAAGGCGCCCAGCGCCGAGCTCTACGAGGGCGCGCGCGACGAGGACCGCCTGCCGCCCTACGACCTGCTCGACACCGTGCTCGCCGCCCACATCGAAGGCGGCATGGGCGCTGCCGATCTGAAGGGGGAGGGCTTCGATCCCCAGCTGGTCGGCGATGTCCTCAAGGCGGTGCGCCGCAACGAGTACAAGCGCCGCGCCGAGCCCATCGCCCCGCACTTTGGCGGCGTCGCCCTGACCGAGCAGCGCTGCTGGCCCATCACCAACAAGTGGTGCGACCGCGGGTAAGCTACAATGGCCTATGTGTTCCCACCCATGTTTACTGAGGGAAAGGATTAGCTATGCCCCAGATCACCCGCGATGATGTCCGCGTCCCCGCAGACGTTATGCCGGAGGCACGCGAGACCTACATCGACAACATGATGGCCGCCACCCAGGGCACCGGCCGCCTGATGCTCTTCGCCTGCGACCAGAAGATCGAGCATCTCAACAAGGACTTCTACGGCGAGGGCATCGACATCGCCGACGCCAACCCCGAGCACCTGTTCCAGATCGGCAGCCAGGGCATCTGCGGCGTCCTCGCAGGCCAGCGCGGCCTCATCGCCCAGTACGCCCCTGACTACCCGGAGATCAACTACCTGGTCAAGATGAACTCCAAGACCAACCTGGTCAAGACCAGCCAGCAGGACCCGTTCTCCCCGCAGCTCTGCGACATCGAGGCCGTGCTCGCCATGCGCGAGGCCGGCGTCAACATCGTCGGCCTGGGCTACACCATCTACCTGGGCAGCGAGTACGAGTCCCAGATGCTGGCCGAGGCCGGCGAGCTCATCGCCGAGGCACATGCCGAGGGCCTCATCGTGGTCCTGTGGATCTACCCGCGCGGCAAGGCCGTGACCGACGAGAAGGACGCGGCGCTCATCGCCGGCGCAGCTGGCACCGCCCTATGCCTGGGCGCTGACTTCGTCAAGGTCAACCCGCCTTCCCCCACGAGCGAGGCCACGAGTGCCGAGCTGCTGAAGGTCGCCTCCATGGCGTCTGGCCGCTGCGGCCTGGTGTGCGCAGGCGGCTCCACCGTCGACGCCCGCACCTTCCTCTCCCAGCTCTATGACCAGATCCACGTGGGCGGCGCCTGCGGCAACGCAACGGGCCGCAACATCCACCAGCGCAGCCTTGACGAGGCAGTCCGCCTCACCAAGGCCATCAGCGCCATCACCTTCGCCGACTACGACGTCGACGAGGCCATGGACGTCTTCGAGGGCAAGGAGAACTTCACCCTCTAGGCTCGCCCAGCGGCAAGCTCAAGATGGCCGGGCGCTGTTCCCGGCCATCTTGCTGAAAATGGACCCTTCCATATTCGGCTGGTTCTGCTAATATACCGTCTTGCCGCTTAGCGCGGCTTACTGCTTGGGCTCGGGTGATGGCGCAGTTTGGTAGCGCACTTGACTGGGGGTCAAGGGGTCGCAGGTTCGAATCCTGTTCACCCGACCAGCCCAGGGCAGCAAGAACGTTCAGATCGGGTGATGGCGCAGTTTGGTAGCGCACTTGACTGGGGGTCAAGGGGTCGCAGGTTCGAATCCTGTTCACCCGACCATCTGAAACCCAAGACCGCCTTCACGGCGGTCTTTTTTGTTGTGGGGAGGTGAGAGGCCCAGTGCCCCGCTTTGCACCGTACATGATGAGCGACCGGGACCTGGCGGCTGGCGCCTGGCGTGGCGTGCCCGCCTTCCTGGCAGAGTCCGAGCTCCTCCTCCAGACTGCAGCCGAATGCGGGCTCGAGGTCATGAGCATGCTCAGCACACCCGCTATCCCGTTCCCTGAGCTGCCCTGCGGGGAGCGCCTGCTGGTGAGCGCCGAGGAGTTCGAGCGCATCACCGGCTACCCGCAGACCCGCAGCGTGGTCGGCGTGTGCAGGCGGCCGGCTAACCCTGGGTGGCTGGAGCTCGCCGCCGCAAGCCGGCGGCTGCTCGTCATCGAGGACTCCACCAGCGGCGTCAACATGGCCACGCTCTTCCGCATCGCGCGGGGCTTTGGCATCGACGGCGTGCTGCTCAGCCCCTCGTGCGCCGACCCGCTCTTCCGCAGGGCGGCGCGGATGTCGCGCGGGGCGGTGCTGCAGGTGCCCTGGGCGCGCATCCCCGGCCCGCGGGAGTGGGCCCCCAGCGGGGCGCCGCAGCTTCAGGGGCTAGGCTACACCCTGGCCGCACTCGCCCTGAGCGAGGACAGCATCTCGCTCGAGCAGCTGCCCCGTGCGCACAGACTCGCGCTCGTGCTGGGCACGGAGGGGGAGGGCCTGCAGGAGCAGACCATTTGCGCCTGCGACCTCACTGTCAAGATCCCCATGCACCCCGGGGTCGACTCGCTCAACGTGGCCGCAGCGGCCGCTGTCGCCTGCTGGCAGGCCACTCGCGGCGCCTAACCTCGGAATGGGACAGTGGGGACAGTCCCCACTGTCCCATTCCTGGTGCTATCATCAGCGTTCGCACGCAAGACGCCGGCACAGGAAGGGGCACACCGTGGAGGGAACCGTACTGCTTGCGTTCCAGGCCATCCGCATCGGGGGCCTCACCCAGCTCATGGCGCTCGTCTCCGCCCTGGGCAACTCCTCGCTGCTGTGGATCGTCCTCGCGCTCGTGCTGCTGCTCTTCGAAGAGCGCCGCCAGTGCGGCGCCATACTCATCGTCACCATCGTGCTCACATCCATTGCCTGCATACTCATCAGCAACGCCGTGGCGCGCCCTCACCCCAGCGACCTCGTCACCGGCCTGGTGCCGGTCATGGGCGTGAGCCACTCGGGCTACTCCTTCCCCTCGCTGCACGCGGCCACGGGCTTTGCGGCCTTTGCCGTGCTGTGGCGCAGCCGCTTCTGGGGCATGAGCAGTGCGGCCTTCGCGTTCGCCCTGCTGGAGAGCTTCTCGCGCCTGTACCTGGGCGTGAACTACTTCACAGACATCATCGCCGGCGCCGCCCTGGGCTTGTTGTGCGGGGTTGCCCTCTACACCGCGCTCAGCGCGCTGCTCTCGCTCGTAGACATTCAGCCCCCAAAGCCGGAGCGCAAGCAGGTGAGGGCGTCTTCGCGCGGCCGCCACTCCCGCTAGGTGCCTCCCTGCACCTGATTTCTTGTCACACCCCTCGGGTATGCTGCTTGCTGCCCGCGAGAGAAAGGTAGCCCTATGCTCGACTTGTCCGTCCTCAACCCCGCCCAGAGAGAAGCAGTCCTCACCACAGAGGGCCCCTTGCTCGTGTTGGCAGGCGCAGGCAGCGGCAAGACGCGCGTGCTCACCTACCGCATCGCCCACCTCGTTCAGGACCTGGGCGTGGCTCCGTGGTCGGTCCTGGCCGTCACCTTCACCAACAAGGCCGCCAAGGAGATGCGCAGCCGCCTTTCCGCCATCTTGGCGGGGGATGTCCGCGGCATGTGGATCAACACCTTCCACAGCATGTGCGTGCGCATGCTGCGTGCAGACGCAGAGCTCCTGGGCTACGGCAAGGACTTCACCATTTACGACGCGGACGACTCAAAGCGCCTGGTGAAGGACATCATGGCCGAGCTCGGGTATGACACAAAGCGCTTCCCGGACGCAGGCGTGCGCAGCCGCATCAGCGCCGCCAAAAACGACCTCAAGCTCCCGGGCGACATGCCCTCGTCAGACCCGTACTCCAAGTGCGTGGCCGCCGTGTACAAGGCCCTTCAGGCGCGCCTCAAGCGCTCCAACGCCATGGACTTCGACGACCTGCTCCTCAACACCTACCTGCTCTTGAAGGACAACCCCCAGATAGCCCACGCCTACGGCCTGCGCTTCCGCTACATCCTGGTCGACGAGTACCAGGACACAAACCGCGCCCAGTACGCCATCACCAAGATGCTCGCCCAGGTCTGCGGCAACCTCATGGTCGTAGGCGACGACGACCAGTCCATCTACTCCTGGCGCGGTGCAGACATTCGCAACATCCTTGATTTCGAGCGCGACTGGCCTGCCGCCAAAACCGTCAAGCTCGAGCAGAACTACCGCTCCACGGGCAACATCCTGGCCGCCGCCAACGCCGTCATCGCCAACAACGCCTCACGCAAGGCCAAGAAGCTCTTCACAGAAAGCCCTGCGGGCGAAAAGATCGGCCTCTACCTGGCTGCAGACGAGCGCGACGAGGGCCGCTGGATCGCCTCGCGCATAGAGCAGCTGCACGACGCAGGCACCAGCTACAACGACGTTGCACTCTTCTACCGCACCAACGCCCAGTCCCGCACGCTGGAGGACATGCTCCTGCGCGCCGGCGTGCCCTACCAGATCGTTGGCGGTACGCGCTTCTTCGACCGCATGGAGATCCGCGATTGCATGGCCTACCTCAAGCTCACCGTCAACCCTGCAGACGACATATCGGCTCTGCGCGTGGTGAACACCCCGCGCCGCGGCATTGGCAAGACCACTGTCGAGCGCATCGCCGGCACGGCGCGTGTACGCGGCATCTCCTTCTTTGAGGCCGCGCGCGAGGAATCGCTCGACCCTGCCTGCCGTGCCAACACCCGCAAGGCGCTCGAGTCGTTCGTCAAGGTCATTGACGAGGCCCGCAGCTACTCCGGCCCGCTGGACAAGGTGGTCGAGATGATCATCGAGCGCTCCGGCCTCATCCCCGCGCTGCAGGCCATGCGCACAGAGGAGGCAGACGCCCGCGTGGAGAACATCAAGGAGTTCGTATCCGTCGTCCAGGAGTACGTGGAATCCCACCCCCTGGTCGAAGACGAGGCGCTCCTGCCCGCAGAGGGCGAGCTCGAGCTCAACGGCCAGGAGTTCTCCGCCCACCCGCCCACGCTGGCAGACTTCATGGAGTGGCTCTCCCTGCGCACCGACCTCGACAGCGTGGAGGAGTCAGAGGAGAAGGTCACCCTCATGACCATCCACAGCGCCAAGGGCCTCGAGTTCGACGTGGTCTTCGTCTCTGGCATGGAGGAGACGATCTTCCCCCACAGCAACTCCATGATCGAGCGTGGCGTGGAAGAGGAGCGCCGCCTGGCCTACGTGGCCATCACGCGCGCCCGCAAGAAGCTCTTCCTCACCCACGCGCAGACCCGCCGCCTCTTCGGCCAGCCTCAGGCCAACTCGCGCAGCCGCTTCGTTTCTGAGATGCCCAAGGAGCTCATCCACTCAGAGGGCGTGGGCAGCCTGGGCCTCAGCGGCACCGGCTGGGAGAAGCGCGGAGACCGCCACAGCACCTACGGCAGCGGCAGGGGAGAAGAGATGTACGGCGGCCGCGTCTTCGGCCGGGGGGATTCCGCGTCATCGTCTAGGGCAGATCAGCGCCGCTCCGTGCCAGACGTCGGGGAGCTCAAGCCGGGCGACAAGGTTGACCACAAGACCTTCGGGCAGGGCACGGTGCTTGCCGTCGAGGGCGACAAGCTCACCATCCGCTTTGCCAAGAGCGGCCAGACGAAGAAGCTGCTCAAGGGCTATGCACCGCTTGTAAAGATCAACAGCTAAGCCTTCTGCACCCTTAGGCGGGGGCCACAGCACCGTGTGCCACCTGTCACGGGTGCGTTACGCGCGGCTCTGTCTGCCTTGGGTATAATCCGTCCGATTCACTACAGCTCACTCAGAGGAGATTTCCTATGTCTCAGATCTATGTTGTTGGCCACAAGAACCCTGACAACGACTCCATCATGGCCGCCTATACCTTCGCCCACCTCAAGGACATGGTCGACCCGGACAACGAGTACATCCCTTGCAGGCTCGGCCCCCTGCCGTCTGAGTCCGAGATGATCTTCTCCGAGTACGGCATCGAGAACCCGCCGCGCCTCATCGAGCGCGTCGGCGAGGGCGACAAGGTCTACCTGGTCGACCACAACGAGCTCGGCCAGGCCGTCGAGGGCCTGCAGGAGGCAGAGCTCGTGGGCGTCGTCGACCACCACCGCATCGCAGACGTCACCACCGCTGCCCCCATCGAGTTCCTCAACCTCCCCGTGGGCTCAACCACCTCCATCATCACCATGCTCTACGAGCTGAGCGAGATCGACATCGAGCCCTCCATCGCGGCCTGCCTGGTCTCCGCCCTGCTCACAGACACCGTGATCATGAAGTCTCCCACCTGCACTCCCGTCGACGTCGACCGCATCTACAAGCTCTGCGGCATCCTGGGCGTCGACCCGGTGGAGTTCGGCATGAAGATCTTCAAGTCCCGCGGCGGCGATGACAACGTCAGCGTCGAGGACATCTGCAACAGGGACTCCAAGGAGTTCAACTTCGGTGGTCGCAAGGTCTGGGTTGCCCAGTACGAGACAGTCGACCTCGAGGGCATGAAGGGCCGCATCCCGGAGGTGAGCGCCCAGGTCGCCAAGATCCAGCAGGAGGGCGGCTACGACGCAGCGCTCATGCTCCTCACAGACATCATCAAGGAAGGCTCCGAGTTCATCGGCGCGGGCGACGTGAGCTTCATCGAGGGCGCATTCAACATCAGCTTCGAGCAGGGCTCCGTTTGGATGCCGGGCGTCCTCAGCCGCAAGAAGCAGGTTGCCGCCGTCCTCGTCGACTACGCCGGCTAATCACAGCTCGAGTGCAAGCCCCGCCTGCCCCGCAGGCGGGGACATCTTTATCTGAACGAGGGATTTGATCTGCCAATGGGTTACCAGAACAACAACAACCTGATCTACATCCAGGCCGAGCGCGACGCCAAGCGCCGCTCCTTCATCGAGAAGCTCACCTCCATGGAGACCTTGGGCTCTGTGATGATGGTGCTCGCCGCCGTCATCGCCATCATCCTGGCCAACACAGACGCCTTCGAGGCCTACGAGAGCTTCCTCAACTTCGAGCTGGGCATCACGCTCAACGGCTTCGGCTTCGAGAACTTCTTCATCGGCATGACCGTCGAGCACTGGGTCAACGAGGTTCTCATGACCCTGTTCTTCCTCGTGGTCGGCATGGAGATCAAGTACGAGTTCTTCGTGGGAGAGCTCAAGGATATCAAGGCCGCCCTGCTACCCATCATCGCGGCCTGTGGTGGCGTCCTGGTGCCCATCATCATCTACGTGAGCCTCAACTTCGGCGGCGAGCACGTCAAGGGCTTCGGCATCCCCATGGCAACAGACATCGCCTTCGCCATCGGCGTCCTCACGCTGGTGGGCAAGGGCATCCCCCGCGGCCTCACCGTCTTCCTCAAGACCCTCGCCATCGCAGACGACATCATGGCCATCGTGGTCATCGCCCTGTTCTACGGCCACTCCCCGGATCCGTTCTGGCTGGTCATGGCAGGTCTCACCGTCTGCATCCTGATGGCCGGCAACAAGATGGGCATCTGCCGCTGCAAGTTCTACGTGGTCTTCGGCATCGTGCTGTGGTTCTGCGTGTACTTCTCCGGCATCGAGTGCACCATCGCCGGCGTCATCCTCGCCTTCACCATCCCCACCAAGGCCGAGGTCAACCCCCGCGTCTTCGGCAAATGGACCATCGCCAAGGTGCTCGAGGCCCGCGACCGCTTCATCCCCGGCGAGCCCATGCTGGCCCAGGGCGAGTACGCGGACAGGGTCTACATGATCCACAAGATGTCGCGCCGCGTGGAGCCCACCCTCAGCCGCATGGAGCGCAAGATCAGCCCCTGGTCCAACTACCTGATCCTGCCCGTCTTCGCGTTCTGCAACGCTGGCGTGCGCCTGGCCGGCGTGGACATCATGAGCATCGTCATGGACCCGGTGGTCCTGGGTGTCTTCTTCGGCCTGTTCCTGGGCAAGCCCATCGGCATCACCCTGGCCTCCTTTATCTCTGTCAAGCTGCTCAAGCTCCCCATGCCCACCAACTGCAGCTGGCGCCACATGCTCGGCGCTGGCATGCTGGGCGGCATCGGCTTCACCATGTCCATCTACGTTGCCAACCTCTCGTTCTTCGGGCCCACGGCCCTCGAGGTCACGATGATGGCCAAGGCCGCCATCCTCTGCGCCTCCGTTGTCTCCGCCGTTGCGGGCGTGGCCTTCCTCAAGGTGGTCCTCGCCAACGACCGCAAGGCCGGCGTCAAGCTCGATGTCGAAGAGGACATCGACGAGGAGATCAGGGACGACGCAAAGATCCTGAAGGACATCTCCAAGACTGCGACTGACACCACCATGGGCGAGGGCGAGCACCTCATCCTCACGGACTTCATGGGCCAGGTCTCCGATGAAGAGCTCTTCGAGGCCTTCAAGAACGTCATCAACGAGGGTGACGTCTACATCACCCCTGAGAGGTAGCGCAGGGAACAGGGCATGGGCGATCTGGACAGCACCATCGACTCGACCATAGAGTCCTCGCAGGCATTCCTGCAGGGAGGGTGGTTCGGCGTGATCGCCACCGCCCTCGTCATCCTCGTCGTCACGCTGATCGCTGCCGAGGTGCTGGTGCGGGTCTTCCGCAAGGCCTACCACATCACGCGCGACGGCGACAAGGCCGGCTCGATCATCAGCGTCGCCTTGCGCGTGGTGGTCTGGGCCTGCGGCGCCTACATGCTCTTCAAGAACTGCTTCGACATCGACCTCTCGGTCGTCATCGGCGCGCTGGGCATCGGCGGCCTGGCGCTCTCGCTGGGCATGCAGGACACGATCAAGAACCTCCTCGGCGGCTTGCAGATCACCTTCTCGCACGAGATAAACATCGGCGATTGGATCACGGTGGGCTCTGTGGAGGGCATCGTCACAGACGTCAACCTGCGCTACACCACGCTCGAAGATGACATCGGCCAGACCCACGTCATCCCCAACTCCGTCATCAACTCCAGCATCGTCACGCGCAAGCCAGAGTTCTTCCGCGTGCCGCTGGCGCTCACCTTGGCGCGCGACATCGACCTCTCCGTCGAGTCGCCCAAGATCTGCGCCATCGCAGACGCCGCCTTGGATGAGAAGGGCATGCGCTTCCCGGAAAAGCCCTCCATCATCGTCGAAGCGGGCGTGGGCGCAGACGGCGTGCAGGCAACGCTCGCCGTGTTCTCGACCTGGGAGTTCTCCGGCGTGCAGGTGAAGAGCACCGTGCTCTCGCCCGTGGTGCAGTACCTGCAGGAGAACAACCTCATCGGCCGCTGGTCGTAAGCTCCCACACGCCGCTGTTTACATCGGCGTAACGCTGCGCAGCGCCCCATGCCGTATATAGAATGTGTGGGCCAGTGCGCACGCCACCCAGCTCTTTGCATAT
>JBJEHN010000029.1:0-9234 GCA_051876105.1 Coriobacteriales bacterium
CCTGGGAGCTGGCCTGTTATTGCCTGTTGACACCTTGATGAACATATAAGCTGTATCATGGGTGCGCAAACCATTCGCGCATTTGGGAGGAAGCGCATGTACATCCCAGACAGCTACATCGACGAGCTCATCGCATCGGATATTCCCAGCGGCATCGACCTCACCAGCCACGTGCTGGGGATCGCCGGGCAGCCGGGCCGCATCGAGTACTTCACGCGCTGCGATGCCGTGCTCTGCGGCACGGAGGAGGCGCGGCGCATCTACCAGCGCCTTGGCTGCGAGGTGACCTCCATGAAGTCCAGCGGCTCCCGGCTCGAGGCGGGGGACACCTTCATGGCCGTCATCGGCCCGGCCAGCGGCCTGCACATGGGATGGAAGATCTGCCTCAACATCTTCGAGTACTACAGCGCGCTGGCCACTAAGGCGAAGACGATGGTGGACGCTGTGCACGCCGCCAACCCGCGCTGCGAGGTGCTCGCCACCCGCAAGCTCATGCCGGGCACCAAGCCGCTCGACGTCAAGGCGCTCACCGTGGGCGGGGCATTCCCGCACCGCCTGGGCCTGAGCGAGACGGTGCTCGTCTTCGACCAGCACCTGGCGTTCTACGGCGGGATGGACAAGTTCATCAGCGACCTGCCGCAGATCAAGGCCAAGGTCTGCGAGAAGAAGCTCTTTGTGGAAGCCGGCGCTGCAGACGCGCTGCGCCTGGCCAGGGCCGGGGTCGACGGCGTGCAGCTGGACAAGGTGCCGGCCGGCGAGCTGGCCGCGCTGGTGGCGCAGCTGCGCGAGGCCAACCCTCATGTGACCGTCATCGCGGCTGGCGGGGTCAACCTGGGCAACGCCGCCGAGTACGCCGCCACCGGCGTCGACGGCCTGGCCACCACCTGCCTGCACTTCGCCAAGCCGCTGGACATGAGCGCGCGCATGAAGGCCCTGTAACCCCCGCCGCGCAGCCCGCCTCAGAGCCGTACGACGAAGCTCGCGGGCAGGCGGTCCTGCTCGATGAAGGCAACCGCATACCAGGGCAGGTAGCGCACGCGGCCCTCCAAGCGCACGTTGCCGCCACACAGCACCACAGCTTCCTCAAGCCCCCATTCCCCAACAGCCATGAGCTTGTCCAGGGCTCTGTGTGCGGTGTAGTCCTTCCCGGACTTTGCCTCGAGGGGGACGACTTTCGGGCCTTTTTGCAGCACGAAGTCGATTTCACCGATCTTGCTCTTGTCGTAGTAGAAGAGCTTGAAGCCGTTGGCGGCAAGCTGCTGCGCCAGCACGTTTTCGAGAAAGGCGCCCTGGTTGGTTTCGACCTTGCCGGTGATGAGGTCGAATTGCACGGCGCCAACAGAAGCCGCGCTCAGCAGCCCCGTGTCGCAGAGGAAGAACTTGAAGAGGTTGTGCTGGCGGTTGACCTCCAAGGGGGTGACGGGGGCGGTCACGTTGTAGCACGGCAGGGCTACGCCCGCGTCTGCCAGCCACATGAAGTCGCTCTCGTAGCGTTCCATGCGCGCTGTTCTTGCCAGGTCGGTCAGTTTGAAGCGCTTGTTCTTCTTGCTGAGCTCGGCCGGGATCGCATCGAAGATCGCGTTGACGTGGGCCTTGTTGGGCGCGTACTTGGCCACATCCTGGCGGTAGAGCGCGAGGATCCCGCGCTGTATCTCCAAGACGCGCGCCAAGTCGCTGCTGCTCACATACTCCTGGACCGCTGCAGGCATGCCTCCCACGGCCATGTAGATGCGAAAGGCTCGCAGCAGCTTATCGTGGACAGCTGCGTTTGCGGGGCGCCCTTCTTCGCAGGCGCGCCTTGCCTCGTCGATGACGGCTTGCTGTATTCCCGCTGCCCGGGCGAACTCCATGAAGGTGAGCGGCCAAACGCGCAGCTCCTCCTCGTAGCCAACCGGGAGAGAGTCTACGTGCTGGCTTGTCACGCCGAGCAGCGAGCCTGATTCTATGTAGTCGAAGCGCCCATCTTCGACCAAGAACTTGATCGCGGTTCTGGCGCGAGGGCATTCCTGGATCTCGTCGAGGAATATGAGCGTTTCCCCTGGCTGCAAAACAGTGCCCGAGTACGCAGTGAGGCCCATGATGAGGGTCTCCGCGCTCAAGTCGCCTTCGAAGATGGCCTTGGCAGCCGGGCTTTCCACGAAGTTGATCTCCGCGAAGACCTTGTAGTTCTCCTTGCCGAACGCGCGCACCGCAAAGGTCTTGCCCACTTGGCGCGCGCCGCTCAGCAGCAGTGCCTTGCGGGAGGGGTTTGCCTTCCATTCCTGCAGCTGGTGAGTGAGGTCGCGCTCGATTGCCATAAGTGCTCCATTAGCTGGGGTTTTCTGCCTTTGCGACACATTTTAGCAATCTCAGGGGTTCTTCTGCGACATGTTTTGCAGTTCAACGAGCTCTCTTTGCGACATGTTTTAGCATAATATGCCATCGCCCTGCGACATGTTTTGCAGGGCCCGTTAGCGGCATGAAAGGACAACCACAAGCGCGAGAGCGACTGTACCTGTCAAGCTTCACGGACACATTTTGCAAAGGGCCCCGGGATCCACGGACACCGGCGGCGGCAGCGGTAGCGCGCTTCGATGCCATTGATCATAGGGTGCTTCGTTCTGTGAGTGAGACACAACTCAGAATGGCTCTGTTGCTATACTCTATTTATCAAATTATGTCCTTGGACGTATTTTAGCAATCAGAAGAGCGGAGAGGCTATGATAATCCCACGCAACAGATATCTCAGCGCCCTCATCGAGCGCAAGCACAATGGCCTTGTCAAGGTGGTGACGGGAATCCGCAGGTGCGGCAAGACATACCTTCTGTTCAATCTCTTCCGGGACCATCTTCGTGAATCCGGGGTGCCTGACGACCACGTGATAGCCGTGCAGTTCGACCTGCGCAGCGCGAGGAACCTGAGGGACCCGGACGCGCTGCTGGAATATGTGCACGGGAGGATCAAGGACGATGGCATGCACTATGTTCTCCTAGACGAGGTACAGCTGCTTCCGGACTTCGTCGAGGTTCTCAACGAGCTGCTGGCCAACTCGTCTGTGGACACCTTCGTTACAGGGTCGAACTCCAGGTTTCTCTCGAAGGACATTATCACCGAGTTTCGCGGCCGCGGCGACGAGGTGCACGTCTTCCCGCTCACCTTTGCCGAGTTCATGCAGACCAGGAGCGATGACATGCCGCATGCCTGGGCCGACTACGTCGAATACGGTGGCCTGCCCCTGGTGGCGACCATGTCCTCCGAGGAGCAGAAGGCAACCTATCTGTCGAGGCTCTTCGAGGAGACATATATAAAGGACATCGTGGAGAGGAACAGCCTGCGAAAGACGCAAGAGCTGGAGGACCTCGTGGACGTTCTGGCGTCGGCGGTCGGGTCGCTCACCAACGCGGCGAAGATACAGGCTACATTCAAAAGCACCCTGCACTCGAGTATCAGCACCGCCACCGTCAGGTCCTATATCGACTGCCTGGAAGACGCTTTTTTGCTGAGCGAGGCGAAGCGCTACGATATCAAGGGGAGAAAGTACATCGGCGCACCTGTGAAGTACTACTTCGAGGATGTGGGGCTGAGGAACGCCCGCCTCAACTTCAGGCAGGTTGAGGAAACCCATCTCATGGAGAACATCATCTATAACGAGCTGCGCGCACGCGGCTTGTCCGTTGACGTCGGGATCGTCACCAAGCGGCATCTCAATAGTGAGGGCAAGAAGGTCTCGAGCACGCTCGAGGTGGACTTTGTCGCCAACCGCGGCTCCAAGCGCTACTACATCCAGTCTGCCTTCGCGCTGCCAGACGCTGCCAAGAGGGAGCAGGAGTCCGCGTCGCTGCGCCGCATAGACGATAGCTTCAAGAAGATCATCGTCGTGAAGGACGTGGTGAACGCGACCTGCGATGAATTCGGGATCGTCACGATGAGCCTGTTCGATTTCCTGCTCGACTCCTCAAGCCTCGACAGGTAAAGCGGCAGCTCAGCGCACTATGCGAGATTGTGCCGCGTTTCCTCCCTGTGCTTGTGGTTGGTGCTTCAGGGGCCAAGTGGTGCAACAAACTGACAAATTGCGGTGTGATTTGCTGCAACAAATTGACATCCTGCAACAAACTGCCAAAATCAGGCTTAAATAGCTGCAACAAACTGACAACGGGAGGCAGTGATGCTCAAGCGCAAGGCCCTGGCCCAGATGGAGGACTGGCTCGCAAACCGCACGCACCAGGCTCTGTTGGTGACCGGCGCGCGCCAGGTGGGCAAGACCTACCTGGCGCGCGAGTTCGCCCGCACCCACTGGGAGAACGTCGCTGAGCTCAACTTCTACGAGAACGCCGAGGCCCGCGATGCCGTGGCGAGCGCGTCCAACAGCCGCGAGCTCTTCCTGCGCCTGAGCGCCTTCAGCCCCTGCCCGCTCGTCCCCGGCAAGACGGTCCTGTTCCTCGACGAGGTCCAGGAGGTGAGGGAGGTCGCTACTGCGATCAAGTTCCTCATGGAGAGGGGCGACTTCGACTACATCCTCTCCGGCTCGATGTTGGGCGTCGAGCTCAAGGACATCCGCTCCAACCCAGTCGGGTTCCTGAGCACCGTGACCATGTACCCCTTGGACTTCGAGGAGTTCTGCTGGGCCAACGGGGTCGGCGAGGACGTGATCGAGGAGGCGCGGCTGGCGTTCGAGGAGAGGCGCCCCGTTGACGAGTACGTGGACAGGCGCCTGAGCGAGCTGCTGCACCGCTACCTCATCTGCGGCGGGATGCCGGACGCCGTCAACGCCTTCGCAGGCTCCGACAACGTGAGCGCCGTGCGGGTGCCGCAAGAGGCCATCGCGACCCAGTACCGCCACGACATCTCCAAGTACGCCGAGCGCAGCCGCTCCCTCGTGGTCAAGAGGATATTCGACCTCATGCCCTCGGAGATCTCCAAGCAGAACAAGCGTTTCGTGGTCAAGGACATCAGCGGCGACTCCCACGTCGACCGCTACCTCAACGACTTCCTCTGGCTCGCAGACGCCAACGTCGCCCTGCCCACCTACAACGTCACAGAGCCGCGCTACCCGCTGCGCACCTCGCTCGAGTCGAGGAAGTTCAAGCTGTTCATGTCCGACGTGGGGCTGCTCACCTACCTCTGCGGGATGGACGTGGTGCGTAGCCTGGCGGCAGGCAGGGCGGATATCAACTACGGGGCGATCTACGAGAACTTCGTCGCCCAGGAGCTGGCCGCCCACGGGCACGACCTGCTGTACTACAGCAGCAGGGGGACGGGCGAGCTCGACTTCCTACTGCAGGTGGGCGAGCGCGTCGTGCCCGTCGAGGTGAAGTCGGGCAAGGACTACCGCAGGCACAGCGCTCTCGACAACGCGCTCAAGACCCCCAACTGGGGTATCGAGCGCGCCATCGTCTTGCACGAGGGCAACGTCGAGCGCGCGCTGGGCATCGACTACCTGCCTGCGTACATGGCGATGTTCCTGTAACGGCGGCGTGCCGGCGGTGCCCCGGGGCCGCTCGCGTTCACGGCAGGCCTGCCTCTGTTCCTGCTTCTCCCGTTTAAGCGGCGGTGAACGTCATGCAATACCTGTTGACCGCTGCTCTTCCTCATGTCATGGCATTTCGTCGAGTGACTCGACAGTTTATTGTCGAGTCTGTCGAGTCTGTCGAGTCTGTCGAGCGCAGGGGCCACCTGCTTGTCTGCTTTGGGCGGGAGCCGAACAATGGGGCCCAACAGCGTTTGGCTCCCGAACAGGGGCCTTGTGCGGGCAAGTTGATTGCGGTACCGTTTTCGGGCGCTTGGTATTACGTCAAGAATAGACTTTGCTTGAAAGAGAACTTGAGGAGCCATGCCCCTTAGGCGCGCAACACACACAGAAGCTCTGCCCAGCGGCAACCGCCCGCTCTCGCGCCGTGCGTTCATGGCTTGGGCAGGCACCGCGCTTTCTGCGCTCTCTGCTGCTGCACTGGGCCTTGCAGGTTGCGGCGGCTCTGGTGGCGCTGCCGGCTCCGGTGCCGCTCAAGCCAATCAAACGGTCACCGACTGCGTTGGCCGCCAGGTCACCATCCCCGCAAACCCTGCCCGCATCAGCGGGCTGGACTCCTTCACAGGCGAGCTCATGGTCATGATCGGCGCCGGCCCACAGCTGGTGGGCGTACCCATGGGCGTGGCAAGCGACGAGCTGCTCCTGGAGCTCTATCCGCAGCTCAAGGACGTGCCCGCCCCCATGAGCAACGGCGCCGTCAACATGGAGGAGCTCATGGCCTCCAACCCGGACGTGGTGATCGTCAAGCGCGAGACCTACGAGGCTGATGGCCAGGCCCAGCAGCTCGATGCAAGCGGCGTGCCCTATGTGGTTGTCGGCTATGTGAACATGGGCGAGCAGATCGCCATGATGCGCCTGGTGGGCCAGGTGTGCGGCGGCCAGGCACAGGAGCGCGCGGAGGGCCTCGCCGAGCTCTACGAGAGCACCATCGAGGAGTGCGCCCGCCGCACGGAGGACCTGCCCAGCAGCGAGCGCGTGCGCGTCTACCACGCCATCAACGCCCTCACCATGACAGACGGCGCAACCAGCGTGGGCGCGGACTGGATAGCCGCGGCGGGCTGCATCGACGTGAGCACGGAGCACCCGGAGCTTGCCACCACCACCGACTACACCACCACGCTCGAGCAGATCTTCGAGTGGGACCCGGACGTCTTCATCTGCAACAGCGCGGACACCTCTGACTACCTGCTTTCCAAGGACAGCTGCGCGGGCCTGCGCGCCGTGCAAGCCGGCCGGGTCTACACCATCCCCGTGGGCGCCACCCGCTGGGGCCAGCGCGGCAGCGTGGAGACCTGGCTCGCCATGCTGTGGCTGGGCGTCACGGTCTACCCGGAGCTCTACAAGGACTTCAACCTACAGGACTACGTAACCGCCTATTACCGCGACTACCTGGGCATCGAGGTCGACAACGAGCTCTACCAGATGATGCTCTCCGGCCGGGGCTTGCGCAAAGCCAGCACGGACTCCGCCAACCAGAAGTAAGCGCCGCGCTCGCGCAACGGCCCGCAACGAACACGATCACACAGCGAGGGGAGGGGAGCCATGCCGAAGCTGAACGACGAGAACCGCCAGCACCGCAGCACGCGCCAGCGCGTCCTCAGCGCCGGCGAGCTCAGCGCTCTCCCCCAAGACCACATCGCGCGCAACCGCGTGGCGCTCGCTGCCATGGCCGTGCTGCTGGCAGCGGTGGCCATCTTCTCCATCTGCTTCGGCCGCTACACTATGCCGCTCGAGCAGGTGCTGGCCTCCCTCGGCGAGCTCGCAGCACGCATCGCGGAAGGCGGCGCCTTGCGCTTCGAGGACGCGGCGACCTCCGTGGTCGTCAACCTGCGCCTGCCGCGCATCATCGCCGCCGTGCTCGTGGGGGCGGCGCTCGCC
The DNA here is from genome assembly GCA_051876105.1 of Coriobacteriales bacterium. Taxonomy (GTDB): domain Bacteria; phylum Actinomycetota; class Coriobacteriia; order Coriobacteriales; family QAMH01; genus W2P13-069. Next base: position 7,386 of record JBJEHN010000029.1, read on the forward strand.
AGCGCGGGCGCCAGCTACCAGGGCGTCTTCTGCAACCCCATGGTCTCGAGCGACATCCTGGGCGCCAGCGCGGGCGCCGGCTTTGGGGCCTCGCTCGCCATCCTCATGGGCGCGCCCGGCATCGCCATCCAGCTCGCGGCCTTCTGCGGCGGCATGCTCGCCGTGGGGCTCACCTACCTCATAGGCAACGCCGTCGGCGGCCGCAGCACGGCCACGCTCTCGCTCATCCTAGCGGGCATGGTCATCCAGGCGCTCTTCCAGGCTTTCATCGGCTGCGCCAAGTACCTCGCAGACCCGTACTCCCAGCTGCCGGAGATCACCTTCTGGCTCATGGGCTCCCTGGCCACCACCAACTTCGACGACATCCTCCTCATCATGCTCCCGCTGCTCGTGGGGCTGGGGGTGCTGATCGCGCTGCGCTGGCGCATCAACGTGCTCTCTCTGGGCGAGGAGGAGGCTTCCGCCCTAGGCATCGACACGCGCCGCCTGCGCCTGGTGATCATCGTGTGCGCAACGCTGGTCACTGGCTCGGCCGTGAGCGTGGCCGGCCAGGTGGGGTGGATCGGCCTGGTGGTGCCGCACCTGGCGCGCATGATCGTGGGCCCCAACTACCGCCACCTGCTGCCCGCGTCGCTGCTCATGGGCGGCAGCTTCCTGCTCATCGTGGATGACGTGGCCCGCACGGTCATGCAGGCGGAGATCCCGCTGGGCATCCTCACCGCCGTCATCGGCGCGCCGCTCTTCGTGTTCCTGCTCCTGAAGGGGAGGAGGGGATGGTCGTGACGTACGCGCTCGAAGTCAGCGACCTCAGCTGCGGCTACAACAACACGCCCGTGGTCGAGGGCCTGAGCTTCTGCATCCCCGCGGGCCAAGTGTGCTGCCTGCTGGGTGCCAACGGCATCGGCAAGACCACGGTCTTCAAGACCATCATGGGCTCGCTGCCGGCGCTGGGCGGGCAGGTGCTCGTGGGCGGCCAGAGCACGGCGAGCATGAGCCGCGCCAAGCTCGCACGCAAGATCGGTTACGTGCCCCAGGCACACACGCCGCCCTTCCCCTACACCGTGGCAGACGTGGTGGAGATGGGCCGCAGCGCCCACGTGCCACTGGCCGGCGTCCCCAGCGCGCGGGACCGGCAGCTCGCCATGGAGGCGCTCAACGCCCTGGGTATCGCGCATCTCTACAACCGCCCGTACACAGACATCTCCGGCGGCGAGCGCCAGATGGTCCTCATCGCCCGCGCGCTGGCGCAGCAGGCGCGCCTGCTCATCATGGACGAGCCCACCAGCAGCCTGGACTTTGGCAACCAAGCGCGCGTGCTGGCCTGCATCCGCCAGCTGGCCCAGGCAGGCCTCTCCATCCTCATGACCACGCACTACCCGGACCACGTCTTCCAGTGTGCGGACAGCGTGGTGATCATCAAGGACCGCGCGGAGCATGTGGCGGGCCGCCCGCAGGACGTGCTCACGCCCCAGCTGCTGCAAGAGATCTACGGCATCCCCGCGGCGGTGGCGCAGGTGAGCGCCGGCGCGCGCACAGCCACGGTGGCGGTGCCGATAGAGGAGCCAGACCCCGCCCGCGCCAAGGCCATCGGCGAACTCATCCCGTGCGAGCAAGACGTGTGATATTCCCAGCAAACTATAATCGTGACCTGCAAAAACATACGCCACAAGGAGCAGCAGATGCCGCACCAAACCCAAGCCCAGCCCCCAACCCAGGCCCAGCCAGGGCACCGGCTCCAAACCAGCCCTCAGCCACAGCCCACACCCCAGCCAACGCCCAGCCAAACCACCGCCACAGGGAGTACCGGATGCAGCAATCAGACGAAATCATCGAGCAAAACAGTCGAGGG
>JBJEHN010000030.1:0-1945 GCA_051876105.1 Coriobacteriales bacterium
TTCGGTGCCCTGGCTCCACCCGAGATTTCTCCACGCGCTCGCTTTCGCTCGCTTGGTCGAAATGATGTGCAGAGAGCACCATTGCGGGTTAACACAGCCAAATAATAGAGGCGCGCCCTCGTTGGGGCGCGCCTCTGGGGTGGTGCGGGGTTGCCAGCTGCCTTATGCGGTGAAGTAGTCGACGCCGCCTTCGATGAGGGGCTGGAAGTTCTCGCCAGGCACGTTGACGTAGAGGCCGTTGGCGGAGCGCTCCGTGTGGCCCATCTTGCCCATGACGCGGCCGTCCGGGCTGGTGATGCCCTCGATGGCCAGCAGCGCGCCGTTGGGGTTGACGCTGAGGTCCATGCTGGGCACGCCGGCCTCGTCCACGTACTGGGTGGCGATCTGGCCCTTGGCCTTCAGCTCGGCCAGCAGCTCGTCGCTTGCCACAAAGCGGCCCTCGCCGTGGCTGATGGCCACGTTGTGGATGTCGCCCACGTTGCAGCGGCTCAGCCAGGGGCTCAGGTTGGACGCGACGCGCGTGCGGACCAGGCGGCTCTGGTGACGGCCGATGTTGTTGAAGGTGAGCGTGGCGCACTCAGCGGTCATGGGGACGATGTCGCCATACGGCACCAGGCCCAGCTTGACCAGCGCCTGGAAGCCGTTGCAGATGCCCAGCATCAGGCCGTCGCGGTTGTTGAGCAGCTCGCGCACGGCCTCGGTGACTGCGGGGTTGCGGAAGAAGGCGGTGATGAACTTGGCGGAGCCGTCGGGCTCGTCGCCGCCGGAGAAGCCGCCGGGGATCATGACGATCTGCGACTTGTTGATGGCCTTGACCAGGGCCTCCACGCTCTCTGCAACGGCGTTGGGGCTCAGGTTGTTGATGACGAGTGTTTCGGCTTCTGCGCCGGCGCGGCGGAAGGCGCGCGCGGAGTCGAACTCGCAGTTGTTGCCGGGGAAGACCGGGATGATGACGCGCGGCTTGGCCAGCGTGGTGGAGAAGGTCAGCGGGATGTGGGTCTCGTCCGTGATGGCCTCGACGGGCTCGCCTGCGCCGCGGTAGGGGAAGACCGGCTCCATCTTGGCCTCCCAGGCCTCCTGCAGCTGGGCCAGGTCGAGCACCTCGCCGCAGGCCTCGAGCACGTACTCGGCGGTGGTGGTGCCGATGCGGGTGACAGAGACGAACTCGCCGCCCTCGATCTCGACCTCTTCGCCGAGCTCGACCACGAAGCTGCCGTAGGCGGGCTGGAAGAGCTGGTCTGCGCTGGTGATGCCGTCGAGCTTGGCGCCGATGCCGTTGCCCACGCACATCTTGAAGATGGCCTCTGCGTCAGAGCCGTAGCCGCAGGCGCTCACAGAGACGGCGGCGCCGCTGCCGATGAGCTCTTCGATGAGGGCCAGGGCGTCGTTCATGCCCTGGGCGGTGGGGATCAGGCCCTGCGCCGGGTAGGCAGGCTGGATGCACAGGATGGGCGATCCGGCCTTCTTGAACTCGGGGCTGGTGACGCGGCTGATGTTGCCCACGGCGGTGGCGAAGCTCACCAGGGTGGGCGGCACGTCGAGGTCCTCGAAGGAGCCGGACATGGAGTCCTTGCCGCCGATGGAGCCCACGCCCAAGTCGACCTGGGCCATCAGCGCGCCGAGCAGCGAGCCGGCGGGCTTGCCCCAGCGCTCCGGGACGTCCTTGAGCTTGCCGAAGTACTCCTGGAAGGTGAGGTAGGTGTTCTCCATCTGGAAGCCGGCGGCCACCAGGCGGCTCACGCTCTCGACGACGGCGAGGTAGGCGCCGGTGTACTGGTCTGCCTCGGAGAGGTAGGGGTTGAAGCCCCAGGCCATGCCAGAGCAGGTGGTGGTCTCTCCGTCGACCGGCATCTTGGCGGCCATGGCCATGGCGGGTGTCAGCTGGTTCTTGCCGCCGAAGGGCATGAGCACGGTGGCCGCGCCGATGGTGGAGTCGAAGCGCTCC
>JBJEHN010000031.1:0-1925 GCA_051876105.1 Coriobacteriales bacterium
CCGCAGCGATGGCTTAAGGAGGTGGCATGATGACGACTGAGCGCCCGACTCGGCTCCTAATCTGGACACAATCTGGACATATTCTGGACATTGCGTACTATAATGTCCAGAATAGCAGTTCCAGAATAGGGCGGGTGGCAACGTGGACGACAGGCTGGCGAGATACCTCGAGGCGGGAGAGGGCATAGGCCTCGAGTTCAAGCGCTGCGGCGGCAAGGTAGAGAGGGATGTCTTCGAGACCCTGTGCTCGTTTGCCAACAGGCAGGGCGGCTCCATCCTCCTCGGGGTCCTCGACGACGGCTCGGCACCGGGCGTGAGCCCCGAGTCGGTCGCCTCCATCGAGCGCAACATCGTCAACGTGGTGAGCAACCCCGACCTCTTCAACGTCGCCCCGGCCCTGGAGTTCGAGACCCTCCCGACCGAGGGCGGCAACGTCGTCATCAGGGTGTGGGTCCCCATGGGCCCCGCCCTCTACACCTTCAAGGGGGACGTGTACGACCGCCAGGCCGACGTGGACGTCAGGGTCAAGGCGGAGTCCCGGCGCGCGGCGATGATCATCCGCAAGCAGGGCATCTACACGGAGAAGGCGGTGTACCCCTGGGTCACCGAGGACGACCTCGACCTGAGCCTGCTCGCGGACGTCCGCCGCGAGGTGCGCGCCGCCAGGGACGACCACCCGTGGCTCCAGATGAGCGACGGCGAGCTGCTCCGCGCCGCCAGGCTCTACTCCCGCGACCCCGCCACGGGCGAGCGCGGGTTCAACCTTGCGGCGGTCATGCTCCTCGGCAGGCAGGAGACCATCCTGGACGTCGCCCCGGTCTACCGCACCGACGTCGCGGTCCGTCTCAGCGGGACCGAGCGCTACGACGAACGCCTTGTGTGCACCAGCAACCTGGTCGAGGCGTACGGCGAGATCTCGTCGTTTTGCAAGAGGTGGCTGCCCGACGCCTTCGCCCTCGACGGCGGCAACAGGGTGAGCGTCCGCGACGTCATCGTCCGCGAGCTCGTCGCCAACACGCTCATCCACCGCGAGTACACGAGCCCCCACATCGCCAGGATCACGATCGACGCCGAGGGCATCCGCACCCGCAACGCCAGCCGCGCGCTCTGCGCGGGCCCCGTCACGCCAGAGAGCCTCGACCCCACGCCGAAGAACCCCGTGATCGCGAACTTCTTCACGCAGATGGGGCGCTCGGAGGAGCTCGGCAGCGGCGTGCGCAGCCTCTTTCGGTGCTCCGGGCTGTACTCGGGCCGAGCCCCCGAGATGGAGGACGGCGACTTCTTCGAGGCCTTCGTGCCGGTGCCGGATGCGGCTTCGGGCAGCGGAGCCGAACCCGCCCGCGCAGAAGCGCCAGGCGCCAAGCGCGCCAGCGCCGCGGCCGAGGTCGAGGCTGCGGTGGAGCGCCTGCTGGAGGCAAACGGGGCGATCGCGGCTTCCGCGGTGTCCGCCGAGGTCGGCTCGGTCGGGGAGAGGATGGTGAGGCGCTACCTGGCCGAGATGGTTCGCGACGGCAGACTCACCACGGAGAAGCGGGGGAGGTCCACCCTGTACTGGAGACCCACGGGGAAGTAGGGCGCACTTCGGGAAACCCGCGAGACCAAGCCGCAGGCTCTACAGCGACCTCGGGCCATCAAGCTTCTTCCTGTGCCTGCTGCGCTCTTAGCCATCAGATGCTCCTCTTCGGTGAAGGGGGGTGTGGTACCTGGCCGTCCCTAGTCCAGGCCCGCCTGCTCCGAAAGCCTGCAGACCAGCGATGTGACTTCCCGCTCTGCGCTGAACAGCAGCTCCGTCAGCTCTGGCATGCGGGTTATTTCGAACCTGATCACATCCATCAGGTCCTCGTCTTCAAAGCCATCGGGGCCCTTTTTCGGCTCTTCGGGGGTTTCTGTGGGTCGCTGCCGAATACGGGACAGATGAATAACCC
>JBJEHN010000032.1:0-37058 GCA_051876105.1 Coriobacteriales bacterium
TGCGTTGTTCATTCAGCGCCTGACCGCACTACCACTTTTCGGACAGTCTCTCCCGCTTATGGATGCGGTTCTTGCCCGATACCAGCACATGAAGCTTGTCGCCGAGGCTATAGGCGTCGCACACCCTCCGTAGCTCTGAGCGTGTAGCCCTGAGCGCCAATCCTCCGAGCGGAGCGCAAGAGCCAAGCTCGATGTAGCTTGCGGAGAGCGAGCTGGCGCACCGCAGCAGCCTCCAGCAGTGCAGTGCACTCCAGTGAGAGAGACAGACCTCCATCGCCACCCCAATCATCAGCGCCCCGATGCGGCGCATCGCGGCCGCATCCTGAGCTCGCGATGATACGGCGAGGTCCACCGAGCAATCTACCCCGCGCTTTACGAGTGAAATCCGAGTGAAGTCAGAACGCCGCAGCTTGAAGGGGAGCTCCAGCAGCGGAAAGCGGGTTCTGGAGGTTTTATGGAGACCAGTGCGCACCAAACAGAGCCTCCGCGCTGTACTGCACTCACCGATGCGCTGCACCTTCTGCTCATGTGAGGCGGGGAGCGCAGCACCTCTTTCCACCGATGCCGATAATCATGTCAACTTTCCGGCTTCTCGCTCGTATTGTCTGCAGAGGGATGGGCTTGGATAGTGAGTCCACAGGATACAAGGAGGAGGGAGCTGCATGGATGCGCACAGCGAGGCCAGGCGCCTCGTGGACACGTACACGCCCCTGATCATGCGCCTGGGCTATTCCTACCTGCGCTCCAAGGAGGATGCGGAGGACCTCTGCCAGGAGACGCTCATCAAGCTGGTGAGGCGCGGCGGCGGGTTCGCAGACGCCGAGCACGAGAGGGCCTGGGTGGTGCGCGTCGCCATCAACGCGTGCAAGGACAAGCTGAAGTCTGCAGAGCGCAACCGGGTCGTCGCGCTGGAAAGCGTCGCGGAGCCCGCCGCCGCGGAAGAGGAGGGTGGCAGCGTTCTCGCAGCCGTGCAGGAGCTGCCGGCTGCCTACCGGGAGCCCATCTACCTCCACTACGGCGAGGGCTACAAGATCGCCGAGGTCGCCGAGCTCACCGGCAAGAGCGAGGCCGCCGTTGCGAAGAACCTGTCCCGCGGGCGCGCAATGCTCCGCACTATGCTGGGAGGCGAGTTCTGATGAGGGAGCGCTACAGGGAAGAGCTGAATGCGATTGAGATGGGCGAGCAGCGGCGCGATGAGCTCGTCGAGCTGCTGGCAGTCGAGCTCGATGAATGTGCGAGCCCTAATGGCGCGAGTGACGACGCACCCCTGCCGCGCAAGCGCAAGGGCACCCCGGTGAAGGCGGCCCTGGCGCTGGCAGCGTGCCTGGCGCTGGGGCTCGGGACGGCGCTCGCGGCCAGCCCGTACCTGACGCCTGGCGACGCCCTGGACGCCCTGTTCCACGGAGCGCCTGCCAGGACGCTCGTCATGGACTCGATCGGGCGGCCGGCAGACGCATCCGCCACCAGCAACGGCGTGACCATCAGGGCAGAAGCGATAGCCGGCGACGAGCAGTCGTATTCGATCGTCTACAGCATCAGCTTCGAAAACGGCTTGCCCGCTGAGATGACCAGCCCGGAGTACTCGATCGTCCTCGAGGGCGGCTCGTTCGTCCAGGGGGCGGAGGAGTCCGGCGGCCGCATGTACACCTACGACAGCGACCCAGACGACAGCGCCGTCTGCTATGTGGAGCAGAACAGGCTGCGCTCGCCGGCCGAGCTCAAGGGAAGGACCTGCCACGCGAGATTCAACCGCATCGTTGCCGTCTACCACGGTGAGGACGCGGTGCCCGGCGGCGACAACATGGTCGTCATCGCCGAGGGGCGCTGGGAGTTCCGCTTCACCGTCGACTACGAGGACCTGGGCATCGAGCTGTGCGAGAACGGCCCGGTGGAGGCTTCCGGTTGGAAAGGGATGAGGCTCGCCTCTGCATACCTCACCCCGCTTGCGCTGCAGCTCGAGTTCGTCGTCGAGCGCGACAGCAGCCAGTTCATCGAGGTGTCCAACCGCGTCAAGGAGACCGTAGGCAGCTGCGAGCTATCGCTCGCAGACGGCAACACGCTCTCCTTCGACCTCACCGGGTGCCCTTCCAACACCTCGGGCAACGGCGAGAGCCTGCTCTGCGAGGTGGACGTCCCCTTCGGGGAGGTCGTCGACATCGAGGCGGTGCGCTCCATGGCGCTCGAGGGCGTGACCCTGGAGCTGTGAGCACCTCCTCGGCTTCCCTACGGCTTCCTGTCCATCGGCTAGCTGGCCGCGGATGTGCGTTTGACGGCATTTGCTGGCCACGAAAGCACGGCTGCCGGCAGACGTAAAAGAATCGACACCGTCAAACGGCATCCCGCGGACACTCGACACCGCCAACCGCACATTCGCGGCCAGCACGCGCCGCCACACCCGCTCTAGCGGCGGCTGCGGTGGTAGACGACGGCAACGAGCAGCATGGAGGCAGCGATGACCAGCGCCAGCAACGCGTAGGCGGTGACGTAGGTGCCGGTGAGCTCGTAGAGGATGCCGGGCAGCAGGTTGAAGATGAAGCCGCCGCCCGCGTACGCGCATTGGAAGTCGCGGGCAACGCGGGCGCGGTTGCGCGCGCCGGAGAACTCGATCGACCACACGGAGACGCCGGTGGAGCCCAGCGCTGCGCCAAAGCCGTAGAGCACGGCCGCGGCAACGCACAGCACGGGGTTGCGCAGCGCAGCGCAGCAGCACAGCAGCAAGCCGGCCACGAAGATGCCGAAGAAGATCATCGAGCCGCGGCGGTTGCCCAGGGCGTCCATCACCGCGCCCGCGCTGAACTTGCCCAGCACCAGCGCCAAGCCCACCACGGAGAGCAGCGTCGCGGCGAAGACCTCGCTGATGCCGTTGGAGGTCATGAGGATGCTGATGTAGGCCACGCCGCCGCCGCTGCCGCAGCCCACGCCCACGATGGCGAGCACCAGCAGGGCATGCGCGACGTGCGAGAGCTCGCGCTGACCGCAGGCCGCGCTGCGCTCCTCAACGACCTTGACCGTGCCGCTGGTGTGGGGTTGGCGGCCTATGTCTTGCGGGCGGTTGCGCAGCAGCAGGCCCACCGCCAAGGCCACGGCGAAGGCGATGCCGGCCTCGAAGAGGAAGGAGGCCTGCAGGCCCGCTGCCGCGATGATCTGCACGGCTGCCAGCGGGATGAGGCAGCCGGCCATGCCGCTGCCCATGGCGGCAAAGCCGCTCGCCTTGCCCACGTCGTCTTTGAACCAGCGCCCCACCAGCAGGGTCATGCCCACGGCGCCGCCTAGGCCGTAGCCCAAGCCCGCAAGCACAGAGCCCAGCACGAAGAGGGCAAAGCAGTCGGCAAAGGCGTAGGCCACGAAGCCCAAGCCCGTAAGGCAGGTACCCAGCACCACGCCGGCCCGGCAGTCGAGCCGGCGGTAGTAGCGCGCCACGAGCACCGTGGCGAGCAGGCTCACGAGCGCCCTCACAGAGACCACCAGCGAGCCCAGCGAGTGGCTCATGCCGGGGGTCTCGACGATATACGGCTGGTACACGCCAAACGCCGTGCTGGGAAAGCCCACGTTCACAAACAGGAACGCAAAGCAGCAGACGCAAACAACCTTCTCGTAATGCTCAGAAAACGTACAGGGTCATCTCCCCTTAATAGACCATTCCCATGGCTTCTCGCACCTGCGCCAAGGTCTCCACGGCGATGGCGTTGGCCTTGCGGTTGCCTTCGTGCAGCACGTCCTTGACGTAGTCCATGTCCTGCAGCAGCTCCATGCGGCGCTCGCGCAGGGGGGCCAGGTAGCCGTTGATGCTCTCCGTCACGTAGGCCTTGAGGGCACCACCGCCGCCCATGCCGATCTCTGCCGCGATCTCCTCCTGCGGGCGGCCGGTTGCCAGGTGGGCGGTGGTGAGCAGGGCGGAGACGCCGGGGCGGTTGTCCGGGTCGAAGGTGATGTTGCGGTCTGAGTCCGTGGGGCTCTTCTTGATGAGCTTGGCGGTCTCCTCGGCCGTCATGCTCAAGGAGATGCCGTTGCCGTAGCTCTTGGACATCTTGCGGCCGTCCAGGCCGGGGACCTCGATGGCGTCAGAGAGCACTGCCTCCGGCTCGGGGAAGACCTGCCCGAAGCGCTCGTTGAAGCGGCGGGCGATGGTGCGGGTGATCTCGATGTGCGGGAGCTGGTCCTTGCCCACAGGCACCACGTTGCCCTTGCAGAAGAGGATGTCGCAGGCCTGGTGCACGGGATAGGTCAGCAGCAGGCCGGTGAGCGCGTGGCCCGAGGACTCCTGCTCGGCCTTGACAGTGGGGTTGCGGTGCAGCTCGCTTTCGCTCACCAGGCTCAGGAAGGGCAGCATCAGCTGGTTGAGCGCCGGCACGGCGGAATGGGTGAAGATCATGGTCTTGGCGGGGTCGATGCCCGCGGCCATGTAGTCGATGACCATGTTGTAGACGTTGTCCTGGATGTTGGCCGTGGTGTCGCGGTCTGTGATGACCTGGTAGTCGGCGATGATGATGTTGGTCTTGACGCCGCGGTTCTGCAGCTCGACGCGCCCCTTGAGCGTGCCGAAGTAATGGCCGATGTGCAGGCGGCCGGTGGGACGGTCGCCGGTGAGCATGGTGTACTTGCCCGGGTTCACGCCGAAGTCGGCGCGAATCTCGTTGCTGCGCTTCAGGGCAGCCTCAAAGCTTCCTTCGTTAGCCATGGGATTCTCTCTCCTTTGTGTGAACAGCCGTCACATCGTACCACTGCGCCCTCACAGCAGGCCCGTGACCTCCTTGAGCGCTGCGAGCTCTTCAGCGGTGAGCTCGCGCCACTGGCCCGGCGGCAGCTCCCCCAGCTGCAGCGGCCCGAAGACGTCGCGGTGCAGCTCGAGCACCGGGTGGCCGATCCCGCCGAACATGAGCTTGACCTGGCGCTTGCGGCCCTCGTGGATGGTGATGGAGGCGCGGCTCCAGCCCTCCCCCAGCTCGTCGATGCTCACCTTGGCGGGCGCGCAGACGTAGCCCTCCGGCAGGCGCATGCCGCCGGCGCGCAGGGGCGTGAGGTCGCGCTCGCGCAGCCGGCCCCTCACCTTCACGCGGTAAGTCTTGTCCACGTGGTGCTTGGGGTGCAGCAGGGCGGGCCCCATGTCGCCGTCTGTGGTGAAGAGCAGCAGGCCCGTGGTGTCTTGGTCCAAGCGGCCCAGGGGGTAGAGCCCGGGGTAGCGCTCCGTGGGCACCAGGTCGGCCACGCAGGGGCGGCCGTGCGGGTCGCTCATGGTGGTGATGTAGCCGGCGGGCTTGTTGAGCATGAGGTAGACGCAGCCGTCGAAGAGCGTCACCACGCGGCCGTCCACGCGCACCTCGTCTGCGTTGGGATCGACCTTGCAGCCCAGGTCAGCGCGCACCTCGCCGTTGACCTGCACGCGCCCGGCGGTGATGAGGTCCTCGGAGCGCCGGCGGCTGGCCACGCCGCTGCGGGCCAGGAACTTCTGCAGGCGCATGGGGTAGTTCTGCTCGCTGGGGGCGTTGTTGGTCTTGGGGCTCACGCGCCCGTCTCCCCGAACACGGCCTTCTCGGTGAGGGCCTCGCCCAGGATGGCAGCCATGGCCTGCGGGTCGTCCTCGCGCTCGCCCTCGCCGCGGTCGACTTCCTGCGGGGCCGCCTCCGCGCTGCTCAGCAGCACGCTGAGGGCGGCCTGCTCGTCTTCGTCGCTGACCTCGTCCGGCTCCTGGGAGGCGCCGCTCAGGCGCTCGCGTATGTAGAGGCGGGTGGCCTCGTCTGGCGCGTAGTCCTCCAGGGGCGGCAGGTCGCGCACGCTCTTGAGGCCGAACTTCTCCAAGAAGGTGCGGGTGGTGCCGTAGAGGATGGCGGCGCCGGCCGCCTTCTCGCGGCCCACCTCCTTGACCAGGCCCTTCTCCACGAGCGAGCTGATGACAGCCTCGCTGTTGACGCCGCGGATGGCGTTGACGGCGGCGCGGGTCACGGGCTGGTGGTAGGCGATCACGGCCAGGGCCTCCAGGGCGGCCTGGCTCATGCGGCGGGTATCCCAGCTGACGATGTAGCCCTCGATGAGCTCGTGGTAGGCGGGGTGGCTGTAGAAGCGCCAGCCGCCGGCCACCTCGCGCAGCTGCATGCCGCGGTTGGCCTCCTCGTACTCCTGCTGCAGGGCCTGGAGCAGCTGGTCCACGCGCGAGGGCTGCTCTTCGAGCAGGGCAGCCAGGCGCGCGGCGCTCACGGGCTCGTCGCTCACGAAGAGCAGGGCCTCGAGGGCTCCCATCAGGTAGGCATCGGTTTCGTTGCGCGTCATGCGGGCTCCTCCCCGTCTTCAGCGGGGCCGGCCTGCGCAGGCTCCGCGGCTTGTTCTCCTTGCAGGGCCTCCCCGGTGCCGGTCGCGCCGTCCAGGGCCTCGAGGCTCGGGTCCTCCGGCATGCCCCAGTCCGGCACGGAGAAGTCCGTTATCTCCGGGGCGTCGGGCTCCATCTGCAGCTCCATCTCGCCAAAGGTCTCGCCCTGCTCGATGCTCACCACGCCGCGCTTGTAGAGCTCCAGCACGGCCAGGAAGGTGACCACCAGCAGCTCCGGCGTTGGCGACTCCCCCACCAGCTGCGAGAACGTGCGCACGCTGCGACTGCGCATGGTGCGGTAGATGCCCTCCACATGGCGCTCCATCGAGATGGGCACGGCAGCGATGTGCTCGGCCTCAAGCAGGAAGGTCTCCCTGCGCGCCGCGATGTCTGCGCAGATGACGGCCAGCCCGTGCAGGGTCACGCCCTGCAGGTAGTCCGGCACCAGGTCGAGGAAGGCCTCCTCGATGCCGGCGTGGCGCGTGTGCATGCGGTCTTGGGCCTCCATGCGCGCGCCCAGGGCGGCGGCGGCGTTCTTGAACTTCTTGTAGTTGACCAGGCGCGCCACCAGGATGTCGCGCGTCTCCTCCGGGCTGAGCTCGGCGAACTCGTCGTCGTCGAGCTCCACGGCCGCGCGGTCCTGCGCGGGCACCAGGCTCGCCGCCTTGATCTGCAACAGCGTGGCCGCCACCACCAAGAAGTCGCTGGCGATGTCCAAGTCGAGCTCCTGCATGCGCTCGACCTCGGCCAGGTACTGGTCGGCGATCTGCGAGACGCTGATGGCGCCGATGTCAACCTTCTGCCTGCTCACAAGCTGCAGCAGCAGGTCGAAGGGGCCCTGGTAGGCATCGATTTGCACGCGGTAAGACAAGGGGCTCCTCCCTGAGGGTTGCGGTTGCGCTCAACCTGCCCAGTGTAGCGCAAGCTAGGGCAGCATCAGGCCGGCCAGGTTGCCGGCTGTGGCCTGGAGGTACCAGCCCAGCAGGTCGAGCTGGGGGAAGAAGAAGGGCAGGAAGACGCAGAGCATGAGGATGAACATGCCGTACTGCTGCACCTTGTAGTAGGTGGCCAGGGCGCGGTCGCTGAGCAGGGGCGCCACGATGGAGCTTCCGTCGAGCGGAGGGATGGGCAGCAGGTTGAAGAAGGCCAGGCAGAGGTTGACACTGCAGAAGTAGCACCCGAAGTACCACACGTAGAGCGCGAGCTCTGTGTTGGCAGCGAGCAGGTTCAGGCTGCCCCAGGCGATCGCGGCGCCGAACAGCGACATGACGATATTGCTGGCGGGGCCGGCCAGGCCCACGATGACCTCGCCCTTGCGTATGTCCTTGAAGTAGCCGGGGTTGTAGGGCACGGGCTTGGCGTACCCGAAGACGAAGCCCGCGTTGCTCAGGATGAGCAGGCCGGGCAGCAGCACCGTGCCAAAGGGGTCCACATGGCGCAGCGGGTTGAGCGACAAGCGCCCAGCGCCCTTGGCGGTTGGGTCGCCCAGCTTGTAGGCGGCAAAGCCGTGGGCGACCTCGTGGATGACGATGGCGGGCACGAAGGCCAGCACCTTCAAGACGCCCAGGATGATGGTGACGCTCATGTCTGCGCTGATCACGCTCGTACGCTCCCTGTCTTGCCTGCGAACACGCCGGGCGGGCCGCGCGGCCCTAGCCCGCTAGCGGCCCTCCTCGGCCCGCTTCATCTCTGTCTCGATGGTGGCGGAGAGCTCCAGCCACTCGGCCTCGAGCTTGGGCATGCGCGCCTTGAGCTCGTTGTACTCGGCCAGGCACGCGTCGAAGCGCTCCTTGTCTGCATAGAGCGACTCGTCTGCCATGAGCTCCATGAGCTCTGCGTGGCGGGCGTCGTCTGCCTCCATCTGGGCCTCGACCTCGGCCAGGCGGGCGCGCTCGCGCTTCAGCAGGCGGTAGGCCCTGTTGCGGGCCTCTGCCTCGGCACGCTTCTGCTCCTTGGTCTTGGGGGCGCTGCCCTTGGTGGCCGCGCCGCCGCCTGCCGCGGCACTGCGCGGGCCCATCTTGTTCACCTTGACGGCATCTGCCTTGGCCGCGAGCTTGGCGGCCTCCTTGCCCTCGAAGTCTTGGCGCTTGGACATGCGCAGGTTGACTTCCTCGGCGGTGGCGATGGGCCTGCCCTGGGCATCTACCTGGCCGCTCTTGTAGAGGAAGTAGTCGTAGTCGCCGGGGTAGTCGGTGATGACGCCGTTGTCCACATAGACGATGCGGTCTGCGATGGCGCGGATGAGGTGGCGGTCGTGCGTGATGAGCACGATCGTGCCGCTGAAGCTGCGCAGGGCCTGCTCCAGGATGTCCGCGCTGGCGATGTCGAGGTGGTTGGTGGGCTCGTCCAGGCACAGCAGCGGGGTGGGCTGCACGAGCATCTTGGCCAGGGCCAGGCGGCACTTCTCGCCGCCAGAGAGCACGCGCACCTTCTTCTCCACGTCGTCGCCGCTGAAGAGGAAGGCGCCCAGCAGGCTGCGCACCTCGCTCACGGTCCAGCCCGGGGCCGCGGCGTCGAGCTCCTGGAAGACGGTCTTGTTGAGGTCGAGCTCCTCGAGCTGGTGCTGGGCGAAGTAGCTCACATGCACGTGGGTGCCGTTGACCAGGTGGCCGCTGTCCGGCTGCTCGACGCCCGCGATCATCTTGAGCAGGGTCGACTTGCCCGCGCCGTTGGGGCCCACCAGCGCGATCTTCTCACCGCGCCAGATGTTGAGGTCGATGCCGTTGTAAACCCTCTTGGCGCCGTAGGACTTAGTGACGCCCTCCAGGTGCATGACGCAGTCGCCCGTGCGCTTGGGCTGGGGGAAGTTGAAGTGGACGGTCTTCTTCTCCTCCGGAATGATGATGCGCTCGGCCATGAGGCGCTCGAGCTTGCGCAGGCGGTCCTGGGCCTGCTTGGCCTTGGTGGCCTTGTAGCGGAACTTCTCGACGAAGGCCTCCAGGTGGGCGATCTCCTTGTCCTGGGCCTCCTTCATGGCGATGAGGTGCTCGCGGCGCTCCACGCGCTGGCGCTCGTAGTCGCTGTAGTTGCCGGAGTACATCTCCAGCTTGCCGTGGGCGATCTCCATCACGCTGTTGACCATGCCGTCCATGAAGGCGCGGTCGTGGCTCACCACGAGCACGGCGCCCTCGTAGCCGCGCAGGAAGTTCTCCAGCCAGCGCACGGACTCGAGGTCGAGGTGGTTGGTGGGCTCGTCGAGCAGCAGCATGTCCGGCTTGGAGAGCAGCAGCTTGGAAAGCGCGATGCGCATCTGCCAGCCGCCGGAGAACTCGTCTGTTGAGCGCTCCATGTCCTCCTCGTGAAAGCCCAGCCCAAAGAGCACCCGGCGCGCCAGGCTCTCGATGTTGTAGCCGTCGCGGGCCTCGTAGCGGGTGCGCAGGCGGCCGTACTCCTCCAGCAGGCGGTCGTGCTCGGCGGGCTCTGCCACCTCCATCTCGAGCTCGAGCTCTGCCAGCTTGTCGCCCATCGCGGCGACGTCTGCCACAGAGGTCATGACCTCGTCGATGACGCTGCGGCCCACCATCTCGATGGACTCCTGCTCCAGGTAGCCCACGGTGACGCCCTTGGAGAAGATGACCTGGCCGCCGTCTTGCGAGTCGTGCCCGGCGATGATGTTCATCATCGTGGTCTTGCCCGCGCCGTTGGGACCCACCAGGGCCACGCGGTCGCGCTCGTTGATGCGGAAGGAGGCGTCTGCGAAGAGGGTGCGGACGCCGAATGACTTGGTGAGTTTGTCTACGTTGAGAATCATAAGGTCGAATTATACCCAAGGGCCGCCCTGCCTCAAAATGGGACAGTGGGGACTGTCCCCACTGTCCCATTCAAAGCAGAACAGCCACCCGAGGGTGGCTGCGTAATCTGCGCGCTCCTGGTGGGCGATACTGGGTTCGAACCAGTGACCCCCGCCGTGTGAAGGCGATGCTCTCCCGCTGAGCCAATCGCCCACCAGAAGCGCGCGGTACAATAAAGGGCCGTGTTCGCGGCCCTGAGTTAGCTGGCTCCCCGGGTAGGACTCGAACCTACAACAACTCGATTAACAGTCGAGGGCTCTGCCATTGAGCTACCGAGGAATGTCAGTGCGCTTCGCGCGAGAAATCATATTACCTGTTTTCCCCCAGCGCGCAAGCCCTTTTTTTCAAAAAACAGGGCGCTGCTAGACCAGCCACCCTATACGCTCCAGCAGCGCTCGATCTGCTGCCACTTCTTGTCGCGGCCGGCCACCACGGCAGCGATGTCGCCGGCATCCAGGCCCTTGAAGCGCCCCTGCGCGCGCAGGTAGTCCTCCACGCTGGAGAACTCGCGCGGCTTGCGGTTGAGGGTGAAGCGCCCGCCGGGCACGCCGCTCAGCTGCTCGCCCTCGTACTCGGCCAGGTACCACAGGCCGCAGTCGACCACCTGGCGCGCCAGCTCGACGGTGCTCTCAACCGGGCAGCCCCAGCCCGTGGGGCAGGGTGCGATCACGTGGATGTACTTGGTGCCGGGGATCTGCGCGGCGCGCTCCACCTTGCGCAGGAAGTCTGGCAGGTAGCCCACGCTGGCGGTTGCCGCGTACGGGATGCCCTGGGCTGCTACCAGCTCGAACATGTTCTTCTTCTGCGTGAGGCAGCCGTGGGCGTTGCGGCCCGCCGGCGTGGTGGTGGTCTTGGCACCGAAGGGCGTGAGGCTGCTCTTCTGGATGCCGGTGTTCATGTAGGCCTCGTTGTCATAGCAGAGGTAGATGATGTCGTCGTTGCGGTCGATGGCGCCGCTCAGGGCCTGTAGGCCGATGTCTGCGGTGCCGCCGTCTCCGGCGATGCCGAGCACCTGGTACTCGCGCGGGTCGAGCCCCTGGGCCGCCAGGCCGGCGCGGATGCCGGCGCACACAGACGCGGTGGCCGCAAAGGGCGTGATCATGGCGTTGTTGGCAAAGCACAGCTGGGGGAAGTTGAAGCCCACGGCGCTCATACAGCCGGCGGGCAGGGCGCAGACGGTCTTGGGGCCCAGCACCTTGAGGGCATGACGCACCGCCAGGCTGCCGCCGCAACCTGCGCAGGCCTTGTGGCCGAAGAAGAGCTCGTTGTCGCTGATGGTGCGTGCGTTGACTGCCATGGCCTACCTCCCCTCCCCGGTAACGCCCAGGAAGCTCACGGGCTCCAGCTCGCAGAAGCCCTCCATCACGTCCTCCAAGCTGGCGAAGATGCCGCCCACCTGCTGCGCAGATATGTCGTCGCCGCCCAGGCCGCCGATGAAGTTGAACGTGGGCGTGGTGACGCCTGCCTGCTGCAGGGCCGAGTTGACGTTGGTGAAGACCGTGCCCTCCGCACCGAAGGAGATGTCCTTCTCCAGCACGGCGGCAGCGCGGCAGCGGGTGAGCGCCTCTGCCACCTGGTCTGCCGGGAAGGGGCGCAGGTAGCGTATCGCCAGCATGCCTGCGCGCGTGCCCTGCTCGCGCAGCTCGTCGACCACGCCGCGCACCAGGCCCGCAACCGAGCCCAGGGTGACGAGCACGTAGTCTGCGTCGTCGAGGCGGTAGGCCTGGGTCATGCCGGGGTAGCGCCTGCCCGTGACCTGGGCAAAGCGCTCCTCCACCTGCGCGATCTTGGCAGCGGCCGCCTGCATGTCGCGGTGGGCCCAGTACTTGTAGTAGCGGTTGAACTCCGGGCCGGCCGAGTAGCCGATGTTCACCGGATGCTCGAAGTCGAAGCGGTTGGCGCTCTGGAACGGCGGGAGGAAGGCATCTGCCTGCTCCTGGGTGGGCACCTCCACGCTCTCGTAGGTGTGGGTGAGGGCAAAGCCGTCCAGGTTCACCATCACCGGCGTCATGACATCCGGGTCCTCTGCCAGCGCATAGGCCATGAGGACCAGGTCGAGGGCCTCTTGGTTGTCCTGCGCGTAGACCTGGATCCAGCCGTGGTCGAGCAGGCCCAGGCTGTCGCGCTGGTCGCCGTAGATGTTCCAGGGCAGGGCGGTGGCGCGGTTGGCGTTCATCATCACCAGCGGGAAGCGGCCCCCCGCCGCATAGCTCAAGACCTCGGCCATGTAGAGCAGGCCCTGGCTCGAGGTGGCGGTGAAGGCGCGCGCGCCGGCAGCGCAGGCGCCCATGGCGGCGCTCAGCGCGGAATGCTCGCTTTCCACATGGAGGTACTCGGCATCCAGGGCGCCGCTTTCCACCATCTCGCTCAGGCGCTCCACGACCACGGTCTGCGGGGTGATGGGATAGGCGCTGATCACCTGCGGGCGCGCCAGGCGCACGCCCTCGGCCAGGGCCTCGTCACCAGAGAGAAAGCGCTTTGTCATCGGGTGCCTCCTTCCGCAACCATCTGGATGCAGCCCAGGGCGCAGGCCTTGGCGCAGACGCCGCAGCCCTTGCAGAAGTCATAGTCAAGCGCCACCTGGCCGCCTGCGGCCTTGAAGACGGCGCCGTCCGGGCACTGCATGTAGCACTGCAGGCAGCCGCTGCAGCGCTCCAGGTTCAAAACGGGGCGCATGGTGCGCCAGCCGGCGTTGCGGCTCACCAGGTAGCCTGCCTCCCAGCAGGTGCTGCGGGCATAGGAGGCAGGGTCGAGCTGCTCGCTGCGCAGCGTGGGGATGAGGGTCCCTTCCGGGCGCTGGGGCCGCTCGGCGGCCTGCCAGCTGACGGCGGCCCCTTCGGCAGCAGCGGCGGCGGCCGGTGCAGCGGCTGGCTTGAGCACGCCCTGCTGGGCCAGCGCCTGCACTGCGTCGACGACGGCCCAGTTGGCCTCGTGCAGCTTGGGTGCCATGTACTGGGCGATGGCCTCCTTGGCCGCATCCGCCCCCAGGCCCTCGACCAGCAGGCACAGGGCTGTCAGGAAGACGGTGTTGGGGATGTCTCGACCCAGCACACGGCGCGAGATGCCGCTTGCGTCCAGGGTGATGACCCCGGGCTCGGCGCTGGGGCGCGCGGAGTTCACGAGCGCCAGGCCGCCGGGCTTGAGCTCATCGCGCCAGCCGCTGGTGAAGAGGGTCTCGTCCAGGTAGACGGCGTAGTCGGCGCGCGTGATGGCGCTGCGGTCGCCCACGGGCCTGGAGCTGAGCTTGGTGAAGGCGCGCATGGGAGCGCCGCGGCGCTCCGGGCCGAAGGAGGGGAAGGCGAGGCCGTAGCTGCCCTCCTTAAGCGAGCCGGCGGCGCCCAGCAGGCGGGCAGCGGTGAAGGCGCCCTGGCCTCCCCTGCCATGCCAGAGGACTTCTATCATCGGGTGCTCCTGCAAGGGTTGTGCGGAAATGAACAATGTCTGAAGTATAGATGCCCGCCGCTGGCTGGCAGCGGCGGGCATCGCCGAGGTCTGCGAAAGGGTGCCGGCTAGCTGGCGTAGCGCTCCAGGCTGCGCTGCAGGTTGGCCACGAAGCGCTGGGCGAACTCGCCGAGCTGCGCGCCCTTGGGCACGATGTAGCCCAGGTTCAGGCGCACGTCGGTCTTCAGGGGGATGGTGGTGAGCGAGCCGCCGTCGGTGATGCCCACGAGGATGCCGCTTGTCACGGTGTAGCCGTTGACGGCGCTGGCCAGTTCGGAGAGGCTGGCGCGGTCCGTGCACTTGATCACCTTGATGCGGGCCACTTCAGAGAGCGCCTCCTCGGCAAAGAAGGCCGGCGCGTCTGCCTCCTGCTCGAAGCAGAGGTAGGGCCAGTCCGCCAGCTCGTCGAGCGTGAGCTCCTTGGCGTTGGAGAGCGGGTGGCTTGCCGGCAGGGCGACCATCGGGTCGCTCTGTGCGCAGCTCACGAACTCCAGCCCGCGGGCCTCGAGGGCAGCGTCGATGTCTGCCGCAGTGGTGCTGGTCTGCACGATCACGCCCAGCTCGGAGGCGCCGCTTGCCACGTCCTCGATGACCTGGGCGGTGCTGCGGTCCCTCAGGGCGTACTCGTACTCGTCGCCGCCAAGGGCCAGGATGGTATGCGCGAAGGCCTGCACATCGAAGAGGTAGTGCTGGCCGGAAACAGCAAAGGTCTTGAGCATGGTTCGGTCCTTTCTCGTGCCCTGCGCCTACTTGGTGCGCTCGTCGATGAAGCGGGATGCCTTGTGCTCGGAGGAGGTGCCCAGCTTGCCTGCATCGTACACCAGCACCTTGGCCGGGCGGACGCCGGTGTGGGCCTTGAGGGCCTCCTCGACGCGCTTGGCCACGGTGCCGAAGGGCTCCTCGGAGCCCTGGGCGCGCTCGACGGAGACCTCGTAGCGGGTGGTGAAGTTCTCCGTGTAGACGCGGATGGAGTACTCGCCGGTGAGGCCCTTCTCAGCGCGGACCACGTACTCGACGTCTGTGGGGAAGACGTTGACGGCTCCCACGATGAACATCTCGTCCTTGCGGCCCTGGATGTGGATGCGGCCCAGGGTGCGGCCGCACTCGCAGGTGTCGTTGGAGACGTAGCCGATGTCACCCGTGCGGAAGCGGATCATGGGGCGGGCCTTCTTGCAGAGCGTGGTGTATACCAGCTCGCCCTGGGAGCCGGGCTCGAGGACCTCGCCGGTGACGGGGTCGACGGTCTCGACCAGGATCTGGTCCTCGACGATGTGCAGGCCGTCCTTGGCCTCGCACATGGCCGCGCAGGCGCCGTAGATGTCGCTCAGGCCGAAGAAGTCGACGACCTTGGCGCCCCAGAGCTCCTCGATGGCCTCGCGGGTGGAGGAGATGGAGCCGCCGGGCTCGCCTGCCACGATGATGGTGTGGATGGCGAAGTCCGTCTTGGGGTCGTAGCCCTTGGCCTTGGCCTTCTCGCCCAGCTGCCAGGCGTAAGAGGGAGAGGTCCAGATAACGGTGGGCTGGTACTGCTTGAGGACGAAGAGCAGGCGGTCGGAGGGCACAGCACCCACCCAGATGGCGGTGGCGCCCAGGTTCTGCGCGCCGATGGCGTCCGGGCCGCCCACGTAGAGGGCGAAGTTGAGGCCGTGGACGTAGCGGTCCGTGGGGCGCATGCCGGCCTGCCAGAAGAGGCGCGCCTCAGTCATCTGCCACAGGTCGAAGTCCTCCTGGGTGAAGGGGCTCATAGTGGGCACGCCGGTGGAGCCGGAGGAGGTGGCCATGAAGACGACCTCTTCCTCGGGCACAGCGCACAGCTCGCCGAAGAAGGAGCCCACGCCCTGGGTGTCGCGCTCGGTCTTCTTGTCGATGAAGGGGAGCTTCTGGATGTCTGTCAGGGTCTGGATGTCGTCTGGGCTCACACCCGCCTCGTCGAAGGAGCGCTTGTAGTAGGGGGCGTTCTCATAGGCAAAGCGCACCATCTCCTTGAGGCGCTCGAGCTGCAGCTTCTCGAGCTCCGGGCGGGGCATGCACTCGATTTCGGGGTCGTAGTACTTCTGGTCGTAGGGGATGTTCTTCTTTGCCATGGGCGGCCTGATCCTCCTCTTAAGTTGAATGACGAATGCTCCGATTTAACAATAAAAAAGTCTAAAGGCGCAGTAGAGCCTTCCTATAATCCGCCATCTGTTTTATCTATAGACGCAGGTAGAGGAGCCTTTTACAGGTGTTGCGCGTGGCTGGGGCGCAGCAGCGGTTCCGCCAAGCGGCAGCTGTGCTGCAAAGGGCTCAGCGCAGGTAGGGGTTGAGCGCGCGCTCGGCCGCCATGGTGGAGCTCTTCTCATGGCCGGAGTAGACGGCGACGTCGTCCGGCACGGCTGCAAAGGCGCTGCCCAGGCTGCTCACCATGGCCTCCATGCTGCCGCCCTCGAAGTCCGTGCGGCCAAAGCGCCCGCCGGCGAAGAGCGTGTCGCCCGCAAAGAGGGCCTTCTCCTGCGCGCAGTAGAGGCAGATGGAGCCCGGTGTGTGGCCCGGCGTGTGCAGCACCTCGAAGCGCAGGCCCCCCAGCTCGACAGCATCCCCCGTCTCGAGCAGGCGCGAGCAGGTCATGCCCTCTTCGAGCGCGCGCCTGTGGTCCTCGACGAGCTCGCGGGGCACGTAGCCGTTGTCCTCGAGGCCGAAGACGCCCGGGGCGTCCAAACGGTGAGCCATCACCGGCGCGCCCGTTGCGCGCACCAGCGCCGGCACCGCGCCCGTATGGTCCCAGTGGTTGTGGGTCAAGACGATGGCCACCGGCTTTGCGCCGCGCAGCTCGGTGAGGATGCGCTGCGGCTGGGCGCCCGGGTCGATGACCAGGCACTGCCCGCCGCTGCTCACGATGTAGCAGTTGGTCTGGATGGGGCCTACCTTGACAACGCTGATGTTCATCTCATGCTCCTTCGCGCATGCAGATCCTACTGGCACCCTCGGTTCTGCCGTCTAGTTCGGCCGCGAGCTGCCGGGCAGCATACGGCGCGCCCCGAAGACGCCCTCGACGGTGAGGATGTCGCGCAGGATCTTGTCGATGCGCTTTGTGTCGCTCACCTCGAAGAGGAAGCGCATCTCGACGATATCGTCCTTGTGGGTGACGGTTTGGCAGCTCACGATGTTCACCCCGGCGTCTGCGAGGAAGATCGTGACGTCTTGCAGCAGGCGCAGGCGGTCGATGGCCTCGACGAAGATCTCCACCTGGAAGCTGCTGTCGCAGTTGCTCTCCCAGCGCACGCTGATCATGCGCTCCGGGTCGCGGGTGAGGTCGGCGGCGTTGGGGCAGTCTGCGCGGTGCACGCTCACACCGCGGCCGCGCGTGATGAAGCCGATGATCTCATCGCCCGGGACGGGGTTGCAGCAGCGGCTCAGGCGGACAAAGACGTCGTCTAGGCCCACGACCTCGACGCCGTTGTTGTTGTGCGCCTTGCGCTTGCGGCGCTGCTGGGCGCGCGTGCCGCCCGGAGTGAGGCCCAGCTGCTCGAGCGTGGGGGCCTTGGCGGCCAGATCCTCTTCCTGGGCGTCCTTGTTCAAGACGCGCATGACCTTGTTGGTGATCTGCTTGGCCGAGGCCTTGCCACTGCCCACGGCCACGAACATCTCGTCTACCGTGGAGAAGCTGAGCTCCTCGGCCACCTGCTTGAGTGCCTGGGTGCTGCGGTTGTTGGAGATGCCCAGGCCCTCCTTGCGCAGCTCCTTTGCCAAGACGTCGCGGCCCTGGGCCAGGTCGTCGCCGCGCGTCACCTTGGAGAAGTAGCTGCGGATCTTGGCGCGGGCGCTGGGGGTCTGCACGATGTTGAGCCAGTCGCGGCTGGGGCTGGCGTTCTTCTGGGTGAGGATCTCCACGCGGTCGCCGTTTTGGAGCTGGTAGGTCAGGGGCGTGATGACGCCGTTGATCTTGGCGCCCACGCAGTGGTTGCCCACCTCCGTGTGGATCGAGTAGGCGAAGTCGAGCGGCGTGGCGCCGGCCTTGAGCGAGAGGACCTCGCCCTTGGGCGTGAAGACGAAGACCTCGGAGTCGAAGAGGTCCACCTTGAGGCTCTCCATGAACTCGCGCGGGTCCTCGGTCTCCTGCTGCCACTCGAGCATCTCGCGCAGCCACTGCATCTTCTCGTCGAACTTGCGGGCGTCCTTGGTGGAGCCGTCGCCTTCCTTGTAGCGCCAGTGCGCGGCGATGCCGTACTCGTTGAAGTGGTGCATCTCCTCGGTGCGGATCTGTATCTCCAGCGGGCGGCCGGCAGGGCCGATGACCGTGGTGTGGAGGCTTTGGTACATGTTGTTCTTGGGCATGGCGATGTAGTCTTTGAAGCGCCCGGGGAGGGGCTTCCACATGCTGTGCACCGCGCCCAAGGCGGCATAGCACTCCGGGATGTCGTTGACGATGATGCGCACGGCAGAGAGGTCGTATATCTCGCTGAAGCCCTTGCCCTGGCTCGTCATCTTCTGGTAGATGGAGTAGAGGTGCTTGGGGCGGCCGTAGATCTTGGCAGCCACGTGCACGTGCCCCAGCTCTGCCTCCAGCAGGCGCACGGCGTTGTCGATGTAGCTCTCGCGGGCCTCGCGGGTCTCGTTCACCATCTTCTTGACCTGGTTGTACTTGGCGGGCTCCAAGTAGCTGAAGGCGAGGTCCTCGAGCTCCCATTTGAGGGAGTTCATCCCCAGGCGGTTGGCGAGCGGGGCGTAGATCTCCATCGTCTCCTTGGACTTGAAGATGCGGCGGTCCTCCTTGAGGCCCATGAGGGTGCGCATGTTGTGCAGGCGGTCTGCCAGCTTGATGACGATGACGCGGATGTCATGGCTCATGGCCACGAGCATCTTGCGGATGGTGGCAACCTGGGTGTCTGTGAGGGTCTCGACCTCGATGCGGGTGATCTTGGTTACGCCGTCCACGAGCTCTGCCACCGTGGGGCTGAAGAGGCGCGCCACCTCTTCCTTGGTGACGTCGCAGTCCTCGACCACGTCGTGCAGCAGCGCGGCGGTGACGGTCTGCATGTCCATGTTGAGCTGGCTCAAGATGATGGCCACCTCGACGGGGTGGACGATGTAGGGCTCTCCGGACTTGCGGAACTGCCCCTCGTGCGCTTTGCGGGCGAAGAGGTAGGCGCGCTCGAGCTTGGCGACGTCGCCCTTGCTCATGTAGGTGGTGATGTTGTCGCGCAGGGTGTCGAAGTTGTCTACCTTCTTGATGCCCGCGAGCGCCTTGCAGCGGTAGCCCTCCTCGCCGGGCGGCGGGCAGGGGGAGGCGCCCTCGCCGCTCAGCGCCTGGGCGATCTGGCTCTCTGCGACGGCAGCGGCGGTGTCTGCCAAGCTCTGGGCCCTCTGGGGCTCCTCGGTGCGCGTGTTATCGTGCGTCATAGCAACTCTCCTCCCCTGCGTGCGGGGCAAACTCTCATCAAAGCCCCAAACCCTGGGGGTCCTGGGGCAGGATAGGCCGGTTGAAGCGGGCCAGGAGCTCGTCTGGGGAGGCTCCCAGCGCCCAGCGCTTGAACAGCGCGAAGCCCTCGGTTTCCTGAAGGCCCTCGCGGTAGCGGACGCTGTCCGTGAGGCTCATCTTCTGGGGGCCCTCCACCATAGTGATGCGGCGGGCCACGCTGCTGCCGCTGGTCTCCAGGAAGCCGAGCTCCCTGAAGACGCCGAGACCGCAGGATACCCCAGACTCGTCGAGTTGTGCGCGGCCCTGCTGGGCGGCCTCCTGGGCGAGCTGGGCGTTGGTGCAGGAGAACGACTCCTCGCCCTGCTGGGCGGCCTGGGCCGCACGCGCGCGCAGCGCCTTGTAGAGCGCCACCATGGCCTCGCGGTCGGGCGCGCCGGAGGAGAGTATGCGCTCGTTGATGCGGGCGTCTCCGTAGCCGTAGAGCAGGTGCACGCAGGCCTCGCGCCCGTCGCGCCCGCAGCGCCCCGCCATCTGGTTGAACTCGATGCTCGAGAAGGGCATGTGGTAGAGCACCACGTGCTCCACGTCTGGGATGTCTATCCCCTCGCCGAAGGCGCTCGTGGAGACGATCGCCTGCAGGGCACCGGTGCGGAAGGCCTCCTCGATGCGCTTGCGGTCGTGCTTGGGCAGGCCGGCGTTGTAGAAGCCGATGCCCGGGGCCATCTGGGGCAGGCGGTGGCGCAGCATGCGGGTGAGCTGAATCGACTGCTCGCGCGAGTTGACGTAGGCCACCAGCTTGCCGCCCCCGGCCACGATGCTCGCCAGGTAGCTCTCGCGGTCGCGCAGGTCGCGCTTGTCGTCCAGGCGCAGGTTGCTCCTCACGGAGGGGTCGAGCACCAGCTCGCGGATGGAGAGCGTGCTGCAGATGAGCGAGGCCTCCTGGTCTGCGGCCGTGGCGGTGACGGCGAGCACCAGGGGCTGGCCCAGAGTTGCCAGGGCGTCCTTGAGCTGCAGGTAGGCGGGGCGGTTGCCCGCGCGCGACTGCCCGATGTGATGTGCCTCGTCCACCACCACAAAGCCAACCCTGCCCGTCTGGGCCAGACGGCCGGCGTGGATGGCGAGGAACTCCGGCGTGGTGAGGACGACATCGACCTCGCCCGCCTCCAGGCCGGCGTATATCTCCCTGCGCTGGGGCTCCTCGGTTTCTCCCGTGAGGACCTGCACCTGCAGCCCGAAGCGGCTGTAGGTCTGGGCCAGGTGGAAGGCCTGGTCTGCCACCAGGGCGCGCAGCGGGTAGACGAAGATGCTGGCCCTCCCCTGCCGCAGCGCCGTGCGCGCAGCATGCAGGTGGAAGATGAGGCTCTTGCCGCGGCCCGTGGCCATGATGGCCAGGGTGGAGCGGCCGGCGGCGAGGTGCTCGAGCGTCTGGGCCTGGGCGGCGTGCAGGGGGCGCTCGCCGATGAGGGCGCGGCGCAGCTCGTCGTCGAGCTGGGCGGCCGGCACCTGGCGCCAGCGCTCCTTGGCCTGCTCCAGCTGCAGGCGCTGGGCCTGGGGGCTCTCCTGGTCAGAAGCGAGGTAGAGGCTGTCGCGCCGCACGACGATGTTGACGCCGCGGCTGCGGTCTACCACGCCCGGGTCGCGCACGCCCAGGGGGCCCGGCACGCGCAGCTCCTGCTGGGCGCCTTGCTCGCCGGGACCGCCCGTCACGGCGGAGACAGCAGCGGAGTAGGCCTCGCCCGCGTCCATCACCGGGGCTAGGCGGGCCGCGAGGGCGCGGTTGAGGTAGCCCAGCTGGGTACCGTCCAAGAGCTGCACGGCAATCGCGTTGGGGTCGAACTCGTTACCTGGCTGGCGCACCAGGGCCAGCTCCACGCCCGCCTCCAGGCTCTCCAGCGCGTCTTGGCGGTTCTCGAAGGTGACGCCCACCACCTTGGTGTTGAAGCTCGGCACCTGGGTGATGCCGGCGTAGTCGCCCTTGTCGCAGATCTCCACGCTGCGGGCGAAGAGCTCCTCAAAAGGGTCTTCCTGCTCGGAGGGCGCAGGCGCGGTGCAGTGCACGATCATGTCCTTGGTCATGAGCTTGGCGGTGTAGCGGCCCTGCCACTCGTCCACAGCGGGCTCGAAGAGGATGTCGCAGGCGGCCTCGCAGCCGAGCATAGCCTCCATGTCCTCCACGCCGAACCAGATCCCCGCAACGCGCTCTGCGCCGTCTGTGGCCTGGTAGCGCAGGTGGTTGCCGGCCTTGCCCACGGCCCCGCGGTTGCTGAGGAAGACGTTGCGGGCCACGAGCGCGGGCACGGGGTTGGAGTTGCCGAAGGGCTGCAGGCGCTCCAGCTCCTGAAAGCCCTCGATGTCGCACTCGTCGAGCGTGACGGCCGCATCTGCCTCCAGCGGGGCGCTGACACCTGCGTCGAGCAGCTCCTGGGAGGCCGCGCAGAGGCGGCGGCCGAGCTCGTCGAGCTTGTCTGCGGGCAGGGTGAGGCCCACCGCGGCGGCATGGCCGCCGAATTTCGTGAAGAGGTCGGAGCACGAGCTCACGAGCTCGAAGAGGTTGATGCCCCCGTAGGTGCGCCCGGAGCCGCGCGCCACCCCGTCCTCCACCGTGAAGATGGCCGTGGGGCGCTGGTAGGCACGGGCGATGCGCGAGGCCACGATGCCCTTGACGCCCTCGTGCCAGCCCTCGCCGGAGACGATGATGAAGGCCTCGCCCTGGTAGTGCTCCTCCAGGTGGGCCTCGACCTGGCGGGCGAGCTCTGCCTCGGCCTCGCGGCGCTGCTGGTTGACGGCATCGAGCTCGGCGGCGAGGCGCTGGGCCACGGCGACGTCGTCGCTGAGCAGCAGCTCGAGGGCAACGGAGGCGTCTCCCATGCGGCCGGAGGCGTTGAGGCGCGGGATGAGCGAGAAGCTGAGCTTGCTGGAGCTTATGTCCTGCGGGCGGGTGGCGC
This sequence comes from Coriobacteriales bacterium, assembly GCA_051876105.1. Lineage (GTDB taxonomy): Bacteria > Actinomycetota > Coriobacteriia > Coriobacteriales > QAMH01 > W2P13-069. The sequence continues at coordinate 21,874 of JBJEHN010000032.1, forward strand.
AGATGGCCGCGAGCTCGCTGATGCTCACGCGCGGGTTGAGGTTGATGCGGCGGATGCCGTCTGCCACCAGGGCGCGGTTCTCGCGCGAGAGCGTCATGAGGTCCGCGATGGTGCCCAGGGCGGCGAGGTCTGTGAGCTGGCGCCAGAGCTCAGGCTGGCCGAAGCGCTGGCCCAGCAGGGTGATGAGCTTCAAGGCCACGCCCACGCCCGCCAGGTCGCAGCAGGGGCAGTTGTGGTCGAGCTTGGGGTCTGCGACGGGCACACCGCGCGGCACGCTGTCTGCGGGCTCGTGGTGGTCTGTGATGCAGACGTCGATGCCCTGCGAGAGCATCCAGGCGACCTCGTCTGCGCACGAGATGCCGCAGTCGACGGTCATGATGAGCTCGGGCTCGCGCTCCATGCCGCGCATGACGGCTGCCTGCGAGAGCGCGTAGCCCTCGTTGTAGCGGTGGGGTATGAGGCCGCTGACGTCTGCGCCCAGAGCCCGCAGCCCGCGGACGGAGACCGCTGTGGCGGTGATGCCGTCGACGTCGAAGTCGCCGAAGACGAGGATGCGGCCGCCGCGGCGTATGACCTCCTCGACCTTGGCCGCCACCTCCTCCAGGCCGGGGATGAGGGTTGGGTCGAGCCAGTCGCGCTCGAGCGAGGGCGTGAGGAATGCCTCGGCTTGCTCGGGCGTGGTGATGCCGCGCGCGACGAGGATGCGGCTGGTCAGGGGCCTGAGCCCGCAGTGAACCTCTATCGCCTTGGCCGCGTCTGCGTCGATCGAAGGGACGCTGTATGTGTGCCGTTCTCTCATATCCATAGACGGGATTGTCCCACAAAGCTGTGACATGAAAGCGATTGTGTAAAACAAAGATAGTGCACGGCCCGCAAAAGCGAGGGGCGCAGCAGCTGCCGCGCCCCTCGCACCAGGGTTTATCAGGATGCCGGGGGAACGCCTACTCCTCCTCGGCGTCCTCCTCGTACTCGACCTCGATGCCGAGCTCCTCGAGCATCTCGGGCGTGAGCTCGAGCTCCATACCGTCCTCGAGGCTCTCGATGCCGAGCTTGGCGAGCTGCTCTTCGGTGAGCTCGAGCTCGAAGGCCGGCTCGTCGTCATCGCCGTCGAGCTCGATGCCCAGCATGGCCAGCTGCTCGGCGGTGAGCTCCAGCTCGCCGGACTCGGGCAGCTCCTCGATGCCCAGCTTGGCGAGCATCTCGGAGGTGAGCTCGATCTCCACCTCCTGCAGCTCCTCGGGCTCCTCGACGTTGCCCTCGGCGTCCACCTCGAGCACCAGCGGCTCATCAGCGGGCGCGGGCTCGTCCGCGGCGGCCTGCTGGGCCTCCTTGGCCTCCTGCGCCTGCTCGGCAGCAGCCTGCGAGGCCTGCTGGGCGGGTGCAGCGGCAGCAGCGGCTGCGGTGCCGGCAGCGGCGGTGGCGGCAGTCACAGCGGCAGCGGTCTCGGCAACTGCAGCGGCGGCCTGTACGGCCTGCTGTGCCTTGGCGGCCTTCTGCGCCTCCTTGGAGGCCTTGCGCGCCTCGAGCATCATCTCCTTGGTGAAGGGCGACTGGATGACCTCGTAGGGGTACTTGTCCTCAAGGCGCTTGTACTGCGGGTCGCGGATCTTCCACATGGTGTAGACCGGCGTGGAGATAGCGAAGGTGGAGTAGATGCCGATGACCATGCCGCAGAACATCGCGAAGGCGAAGTCCTTCAGGGTGTCGGTGCCCAGGATGAGCATGAGCAGCACCGGCAGGATGGAGGTGATGGAGGTGTTCAGCGAGCGCATGCAGATCTGGTTGACAGAAATGTTCGCGCAGGTCTTGAGCGACATCCTCATCGCCGGGGAGGCGTTCTGGTTGATGCGGTGGAAGCTGACGATGGTGTCGTACAGCGAGTAGCCGATGATGGCCAGCAGGGCGGCGATGACGTCGGAGGTGACCTCCATGTGGAAGAAGATGCCGGCCCATGCGTAGATGCCCACCACGATCAGCAGGTCGTGGAAGAGGGTGATGAGCGCCACGACGCCCATGCGGGGCTCGCGGTAGCGCGCTGCGATGACCACCAGGATGGCCAGGCAGGAGATGATGAAGGCCAGGAACGAGCGCCAGATGACCGAGGCACCCCAGGAGGCGCCGATCGTCTCGATCTGGACGTTGGCCTCGCTCACGCCGAGCTGCTCCTCGACGTTGACCATGATATCGGTGATGTCGGCGGAGACGGTGTCTGCCGTGCGGATGATGAAGCCGTTGCCGGTGTTGGCCGAGCTGGAGGTCTGGATCGACGAGATGGTGGTCTCGTGCCCGGTTTCCTGTGCGGCGGCCTCGAAGGCCTCCTTCACCTGGTCTTCGGTGATGTCGCCGGTGTCAGTGAGCTGGATGGAGGTGCCGCCGGAGAACTCGGTGCCGAGCGTGACGGGCGAGCCGGTCATCGCAAAGCTGGCCAGCAGGCCGGCAATGGAGAGGACGATCAGGATGCCGGAGAGGATGAAGCCCTTCTTCCAGAGTCCGACGAAGTTGAAATGACGGTGCGGGCGGAGGCTTGCCATGACTACCTCACCTCCTTTGCGACGAACTCGCCTTCGTTGATCTCATCACGCATCCCCCAGAAGCCAGGGTGCTTGGCGATCTGCCTTTCTCCCAGCATGCGCACGATCGGGCCGCTGAAGAGGAACATGACCAGCAGGTCGCAGATGATGCCCAGGGCAAGCGTCAGGCCGAAGCCGCGGACATCGCCGATGGCGACGAAGTAGAGCACCAGCGCAGAGACCAGTGTGACGACGTCTGCGTCGATGGAGGTGAAGATGCCCTCGCGGGCACCGCCCTGCGCAGCGGCCTTGACGGTGCGCCCGTTGCGCACCTGCTCGTGGAAGCACTCCATGATCAGGATCGAGGAGTCTGCGGACAGGCCGATGTTGACGATGATGCCGGCGATGCCGGGAAGGGTGAGGCTGAACCAGCCGAAGCTGGAAAGCAGCGCCAGCAGGCCCAGGTAGACAACCGCCATGAGGCACACGGAGAGGCCGGTGATGAAGCCCAGGCCGCCGTAGAAGAGGATGAGCCAGACCATGACGAGCGCCAGGCCGATGAGGGCGGACACGATGCCGACCCACAGGGCGTTCTGGCCGAGGGTGGGGCCGACGATGCTGGACTGGTCGATGGTGAGGCTCACGGGCAGCGAGCCGGAGTTGATGATGGCCTTGAGGTCGTTGGCCTCCTGGGCCGTGTAGTTGCCGGTGATCTGCACCTGGCCGGTGGTGATGGCGCTCTGGACGGCCGGCGCGCACTCGACCTTGCCGTCGAGCAGGATGGCGATCTGGCCGTTGGTGCTCACCAGCTCGGAGGAGACGGTGCCGAAGTCCTTGGTGCCCTGGCTGTCGAGCGAGAGGTTGACGGCGTAGTCGGAGCTGCCCTCGGGGCGGTCGACGGTGACGTTGGTGACGCTCTCGCCGGTCATGAAGGCGTCGTAGGCCACGCCCTCGTCCTTGAGGTTCATGCCGGTGATGCCGCTCTCGATGAGCTGGACGAGCTCATCGTCCTCGATGGCATCGACCCTCACGAACTCGAGCACGCCGGTGGTGGAGAGGGTGTCGATGATGGACTGGGCGTCCTCGGCGCCGGGCACCTGCACCAAGAAGGAGTTGGAGCCCTGCTGCTGGACGCTGGCCGCGCTGGCGCCGGACGCGTTGACGCGCGAGGTGATGACGTTTTGCGCCTCGTCCATCTGCTCTTGCGTGACGTCGGAGCCGTCGAGGGTGCTGGCAGAGAGGTTGACGCTCACGCCGCCTTGGATGTCGAGGCCCTGGGTGATCTTGTCCTGGGGCGGGTAGAGCATGACGGCGGCCGCCAGCGCGATCACGCAGATGGCCACGATGGCGATGAGGTTGGTGCGCTTGCGCTTGGGCTTGCGCTCCGCCTTGGCCCCAGCGGGTGCGGCAGCTGCGGAGAGCCCGCCCTTGGCCTGGGCCTTGGCAGCCTTGGCGGCCTCCTTCTCGCGCGACTTGGCCGCAAGCTCGGCCTTCTTGGCGCTGCGCTTGCGGGCCTTCTCCATCTCGCGGCGGCCCTTCTCCTTCTGGCGCGCGAGCTCTGCGGCCTTCTTGGCCTGGTACTGCGGGTCTGCAGCGTTGGCTGCCTCCTGCGCGCGGGCCTCCGCAGCGCGCTTGCGCTCCGCGGCGACGCGCTTCTGGTAGCGCTCCGCGTCCTTGGCGGCCTTGGCTTCCTGGCGCTGGCTCTTCTTGGCGACCTTGTCCTTCTGCCTCTGCAGCTGGGCCCTGGCCTTCTCCTTTTGCGCCTCTGTGAGCTCCGGGGCGCCCTTCTTCTTTTCAGCCATCAAACAACTCCTGAACCTTGATTGGCTTTCTATGCTTAGCGAAGGATAAATATACCCTGCAAGCATGCATACATAAAAGATAATTTTACATGGTGGCCCGCATCTTTGGGTGAGTCTCTTGCCAATCGAGGGCAAAATCGGCTGCTAACCGGCCAGTATCTTGCCCAAGAAGCTCATGCGGTGCAGCGGGCAGGGGCCGTGCTCGCGTATGGCGGCGATGTGCGCGGCAGAGCCGTAGCCCTTGTTCGACTCAAAGCCGTACTCCGGGTAGCTTTGCGCGTAGGCCTCCATGATGTGGTCGCGCGTGACCTTGGCCAGGATGCTCGCAGCGGCGATGCAGGCAACGCTGCCGTCTCCCTTGACCACAGAGCGCTCGCGCGGGTGGATGTTGAGGGGGTTGCCGTCGATGAGGACGCAGTCGGGCTCGAGCCCGCAGCTCTTGAGGGCGCGCAACATGCAGGCCCGCAGCGAGGCGGCCATGCCGCAGGCGTCGATCTCCTGCGGCTCGATGTGGGCGATGCCGAAGGCAAGCGCCGTGTCCATGATCTGCAAGGCGAGCTCCTCGCGGCGCTTGGGGCTGACCTTCTTGGAATCGTCCAGGCCGACGATCTGGGGCTCGGGCGGCAGCACCACCGCCGCAACCGTGAGCGGGCCCGCCAGCGGGCCGCGGCCCACCTCGTCCAAGCCGGCTGCCACACCTCCCCCGCTGAGCTCGTCCATATAACGATAGAGCTCCAGCGTCTTGAGACGCCGGAGCTCTTCTCGCTGAGCCTTCGTAACCACGAAGGGCCTAGAAGCCCTTCTCGCGCAGACGGGCAGCCTTGCCCACCTTGTTGCGGAGATAGTAGAGCTTTGCACGGCGAACAGCACCGTGGCGGAGAACCTCGATCTTCTCGATCTTGGGGGAGTGAACCGGGAAGGTGCGCTCGACGCCCACGCCGAAGGAGATCTTGCGAACAGTGAAGGTCTCGCGGTTGGAGGCACCGTGGCGGCGGATGACGTCGCCCTCGAAGACCTGGATGCGCTCGCGGTTGCCTTCCTTGATGCGGTAGTGAACCTTCACATGGGAGCCCACGAAGAACTCGGGGAGGTCCTCACGGATCTGCTGCTGCTCGATTGCGCGAATGATGTCCATCGATCATTCCTTTTCTACTCGTGCGGTTCGTTTCGCATGCGGCCCTGTGCCCATGGAGGAAACGACGCAAGGAAACAAGATACAGGAAACACACCCCCTGCACAAGGGAGCTAGAGCAAGTTGCTGGGGTCGATGTCAACCGCGACCTTGACGCCCTCGTGCTTGCCCAGCTTGGCCAGCACCGGCGCGATCACAGAGCCCAGGTCCTCGCCCGGCGGGGCCTTGAGCAGGATGTGCCAGCGGTAGTCCCCCTTGAGCCGGTAGAGGGTGCACGGCGCCGGCCCCAGGATCTTCCAGCGCCCAGCCGTTGCCTGCAGCGCGCTGGAAAGCGCGAGCGCAATGCGCGTGGCCAGGGTGGAGACCGGGCCCTCGTCCCTCCCCCACACTAAGATGTTGCCCAGGCGCGTGTAGGGCGGGTAGCCCAGCTCGCGGCGGGCGGGCAGCTCGCGCTCCAGCAGCAGCTGGCGCTCGTGCGCCGCAGCGGCCTGTATGGCGGGGTGCTCGGGGCAGTAGGTCTGCACGAAGACCCGCCCCGGCTTCTCGCCGCGGCCGGCGCGCCCGCTCACCTGCTCCAGGAGTTGGTAGGTGCGCTCCGGCGAGCGGAAGTCCGGCAGCTTGAGGACGGTGTCTGCGTTGATGACGCCCACCACCGTCACGTCTGGGAAGTCGAGCCCCTTTGCGATCATCTGCGTACCCAGCAGCACGGCCCCCGGTGTGCTGGCAAACTGGTCGAGCAGGGCCTCGTGGGCGCCCTTGGCAGCCGTGGTGTCCGCATCCATGCGGATGATGGGCGCGCCAGGCGGCATGAGGGCGCGCAGCTCGTCTTCCACCCGCTGCGTCCCCGCGCCGAACTTGCGCAGGTAGGGGCTGCCGCACTGGGGGCACTCGGGCGGCATGGCCACGCGGTGGCCGCAGTGGTGGCAGGTGAGGCTCTGCCCCACCTCGTGGTAGGTGAGCGAGACAGAGCACTGGGGGCACTCGGGCACAAAGCCGCACTCGCGGCACAGCACAAACGAGGCGAAGCCGCGCTTGTTGAGCAGGAGGACGGACTTCTCCTGCGCCGCATGGGCGGCCAGCAGGGCCTCGGCCAGCTCGCGCGAGAACATCGAGCGCTGCCCGCTGCCGAACTCGCGGGCCATGTCCACCACGGTGACCGGGGGCAGGGGTTGGCCGCAGGGGCGCTCGCCCAGGCTCACCCAGCTCCAGCCCGGTGCCCCAGGGTGCTTGGCGCAGTGCGAGAGCGTCTGGATGCTGGGCGTGGCAGAGCCCAGCACCAGCACGGCCCCACGCATGCGGCACAGCTGCAGGGCCACGCGGCGCGCGTCGTAGCGCGGGGATGAGTCCTGCTTGTAGGTGTTCTCGTGCTCTTCGTCGATGACGAGCAAGCCCAAGTTGGGCAGGGGCGCGAAGACCGCGCTGCGGGTGCCCACCACCACCTGCGCTGCGCCCTGGCGCGCCAGGTCCCACTGGTCGAAGCGCTCGCCGGCAGAAAGCCGCGAGTGCAAGACGGCCACCTGATCGCCAAAGCGCGCGCGGAAGCGCCCCACCGTCTGGGGCGTGAGCGCGATTTCCGGCACGAGGACAAGGGCACTCCTGCCCTGGGCAAGGCAGGCGGCGATGGCCTGGAGGTAGACCTCGGTCTTTCCCGAGCCGGTGATGCCGTCCACAACCACGACACGCTCGTCTTGCGCGTGCTGCCCGCCGAGCATCCCGGTGATTTGCTCTAGGGCGCGCTGCTGCCCCAGGGTCAGGGCGGCCACGGGCGCCTGCGGGCCGGCGGTGACCGCAGACATGGCGCCCCTCAGGCGGCGGCGCTCCTCGATGCGCACGACGCCCTTCTTCTCCAAAGCCTTGCAGGTCTGGTAGGCCCCGCTGAGCTCCAGGCTGAGCTCTGCCAGGCGCATCCCGCCGCACGAGAGGGCCTCGACGACCTTGCGCTGCTTGACGGCGCGCTCGGGGATGGCGGCCGCGGCCTCTTGGGACTCCAGGAAGACCCAGCGGTCGTCGACCGGGCCGGCGCCCTGGCGCACCAGCTGCCAGCGGCCGTCGATGCGCTTGACTTTGGGGCTGCCCCCTGGCGGGGTCAGCAGGCGCACGCACTCCGAGAGCGGTGCGGCGTACTCGCGCGCGATCCACTGCGCGAGCTGCGCTCCCACGGCGTCGAAGTAGGGCTCAGAGAGCACCCCCGCCAGCGGCTTCAGCTTGAAGCCCAGCTCCTGGGGGTCGCGCTGCGTCAAGGAGATGACATAGCCCACAACGGGCCTGTTGCCGAAGTCGACCATCACCGCGCAACCCACCTGCACACTGGCGAGCGGGGCGGGGACAAGGTAGTCGAAGGCCCGGTCAACAGCCCGGGCCGACACATCGACTATGACAGAGGCGATCAGAGCCAAGCGAGCCGCCTCTGACGACTAGAGGCCCGCCGCTGCGCGCAGCTGCTCGACGCGGTTGGTCTCCTCCCAGGGGAAGCCCTCCCTGCCGAAGTGGCCGTAGGCCGCAGTCTGGCGGTAGATGGGGCGGCGCAGGCGCAGGTCGCGAATGATGGCGCCGGGGCGCAGGTCGAAGGTCGCCTCGACGGCCTTGACGATGGCCTCCTTGCCCACCTTCTCGGTCCCGAAGGTCTCGACCATCAGGCTGAGGGGCTTGGCCACGCCGATGGCGTAGGCGATCTGAACCTCACACTTATCTGCCAGGCCGGCAGCCACGACGTTCTTCGCAACCCAGCGGGCGGCATAGGCACCGCTGCGGTCGACCTTGGTGCAGTCCTTGCCAGAGAAGGCGCCGCCACCGTGGCGGCCCATGCCACCGTAGGTGTCGACGATGATCTTGCGGCCGGTGAGGCCGGCGTCTCCCATGGGGCCGCCCACGACGAAGCGCCCGGTGGGGTTGACGTAGACCTCGGCACCCTCCCAGGTGACGCCCTCCTCGGCAAACACCGGGGTGATGACGTGCTCGATGAGGTCGCGGCGGATCTGCTCAGGCTCGGCTTCCTCGGAGTGCTGGGTGGAGATGAGGACCTTCTCGACGGCAACGGGCTTGTCGTCGACGTAGCGGACGGAGACCTGGGTCTTGCCGTCTGGGCGCAGGTAGTCCAAGGTGCCGTCCTTGCGCACCTTGGTGAGGCGCTCGGAGAGGCGGTGGGCCAGGTAGATGGGCATGGGCATGAGCGTGGAGGTCTCGTTGCAGGCAAAGCCGAACATCATGCCCTGGTCACCTGCACCGATCGCGTCGAGCGGGTCGGTGCCGTCCTCGCGGAAGTCGGCGCTGTTGTCGACGCCCTGGGCGATGTCGGGGCTCTGCTCGTGGATGGCGTTGATGACGCCGCAGGTGTCTGCGTCGAAGCCGAACTTGGCGCGGGTGTAGCCGATCTCGCGCACGACGTCGCGGACGATGGTGTCGACATCGATGTAGGCCTGGGTGCGGATCTCGCCGGTGACCACGACGAGGCCGGTGGTGACCATGGTCTCGCAGGCGACGCGGGCGTTGTCCGGGTTGGCGGGGATGCCGTCCGGGGAGACGTAGCCGGCCTCGGCGAGCTCGATCTCCTTGGCGAAGATCGCGTCGACCACCGCGTCGGAGATCTGGTCGCAGATCTTGTCCGGATGACCCTCGGTCACAGACTCAGAGGTGAAGAGGTAAGAGTTGTTGCTCATGTCTTGGCTCCAAAGAACAGAATGAAATGCGTCATGCAAGCATACCACTCGCAGCATGCTTCTCTGTAACGCGCACCTCACGGCTGCAGCCTCAATGCGGCGCGCGGTGCTGCCTATGCCCCACGCCCCGCGCAAGCGGGCAGCATAAAGGGGGGCGCTAGACCTCCGGGTACGGGCAGCCCACATGCGCGAAGGCGGCACGGGTTGCCTGGCGGCCCTTGGGTGTGCGCATGAGGAGCCCCTGTTGCAAGAGGAAGGGCTCGTAGACGTCCTCGAGGGAGTCCGGCTCCTCGCCCAGGGCGCTCGCGATGGTGGAAAGCCCCACCGGCTTGCCCTCGAAGGTGCGCACCAGCAAGTCGAGGATGCGGTTGTCCATCGGGTCGAGGCCCTTGTTGTCGACCTCGAAGAAGGTGAGGGCGTCGCGTGCGACGGCCCCCGTGATGACACCGCCCGCGCGCACCTGAGCATAGTCGCGCACGCGCTTGAGCAGGCGGTTTGCCAGGCGCGGCGTGGCCCTGCTGCGGCGCGCGATCTCCAGCGCGCCGTCCTCGTCGACCTCGACGCCCAGGATAGTCGCCGAGCGGACCACGATGTCCCTCAGCTCTTCTGGCGAGTAGTAGTCCAAGCGGAAGTTGGCACCGAACCTGTCCCTCAAAGGGCCGGTGAGCATACCGCTGCGCGTGGTGGCGGCGATGAGCGTGAAGCGAGGGATGTCGAGCCTGATGGAGCGCGCCGCCGGGCCCTGCCCGATGACGATGTCCAAGGCGAAGTCCTCCATCGCGGGGTAGAGGACCTCCTCGACGGCGCGGTTCATGCGGTGTATCTCGTCGATGAAGAGGACGTCGCCCTCCTCGAGGTTGGTGAGTATGGCCGCCAGATCGCCGGCGCGCTCGATGGCGGGGCCGGAGGTAGTCTTGATGTTGACGCCCATCTCGTTGGCGACGACCGTTGCCAGGGTTGTCTTGCCCAGGCCCGGGGGTCCGCTGAACAGCAGGTGGTCGAGCGGCTCGCCGCGCAACATGGCCGCCTTGATGAGGATGTCGAGGTTCTCCTTGATGCGGGTCTGGCCCAGGTACTCGGCCAAGGTGCGCGGGCGCAGGGAGACCTCCTGCCCGTCTTCGGGCAGCTCGTCTGGGCCCACGAGCCGCTGGCGCGCGCTGGCACTGGGAATGGCCTCGAGCTCCTTGTTCTCCCAAGTCATCGCTTACCACCCAACCCCTTGAGGCCCTCGCGCAGCAGGGCCCCTGCGTCCTTGCCCTCGACGCTCACGCCCTTGAACACGGCGGCGACCTCCTCTGCAGAGAAGCCCATCTGCTCCAAGGCCAGGGTGGCGTCTGCCAGGGCGCTGCCAACCTGGGGGGCCGGTGAGGCGTCGTCTGCGTCTTGCCTCAAGATGCCCTGGAGCTCCAGCACGGCGCGCTGGGCGGTCTTCTTGCCGATACCCGGCACGCGCGAGAGCGCGGTCACGTCGCCCTCTGCCACCAGGCGGGCGAGCTCGGGGGCGGTGTAGGTGGAGAGCGCGGCGATGGCCATCTTGGGCCCTATGCCGCTCACCCCCACCAGGCGCTGGAACATGGTCTTCTCTGCCTGGTCTTTGAAGCCGCAGAGAGAGATGCCGTCGTCCTTGACCTGCATGTGCACCCACACCATGGCCGGCGAGCCGCTTGCGGGCAGCGCAGCGAGCGCCTTGGACGACATCTGGAGCCGGTAGCCCACGCCGCCCACATCCAGCACGAGGCTGGCGGCATCTGTGCCGGCAACCATCCCCTTGAGGTACGCGATCATGCCCTCTGCCTCCCGTTCTTCTCCACAAGGACCGTCCAGGCGCTGCGCTCGCTTGCCTGCTGGTGCATGTGGCGGTTCATCCTGCGGCTGGCGCCCTCTGCCCCGCGCATGCGGGCATGGCAGATGGCCGCAGCCAGGGCGTCTGCCGCGTGGTCAGGCTTGGGCTCGTGGTCGAGCCCCAGGACCGCCTGGACCATGTACTGGACCTGGCTCTTCTCTGCCGCGCCGGTGCCCACGACGGCCTTCTTGATCTGCATGGGGGTGTACTCCCCCACCGCGATGTTGCGGCTGCCGGCAGCCACGAGCACCGCCCCGCGCGCGTGCGCGGTGGCGATGGCGCTCTTGCTGTTGGCGCCGAAGTAGATTTCCTCGATGCTGAGCTCTTGGGGCCGGTAGCGCTCGAAGGCGGCTGTGATCTTGCCGTAGATGATGTTGAGGCGCTCTGCCAGCTCCACGCCTGCCGGGGTCTCGATGCAGCCGTAGGCGACGGGTATGATGCGCGCACCCCTCTCCTCGACCACACCCCAGCCGGTGTTGGCCAAACCGGGGTCCACCCCCATGATCACCGTTGCTGCAGACACCTGGCCTCCTCGCTTGCGCTCGAGTTCAAACATTTGTTCGGAGTATACCAAGTCTGGCGGGAATCTCAAGCCACAATCCCCCGCACTTCTGCACAAATAAACGGGGCCGCAGGCACGTACCTGCGGCCCCGCGCGCTTGTGCGGTGCGAGCGCTCTTAGTCCTCCAGCGCAGCGGCGATCTCGTCCGTGATCTCCATGGTGTGGGCAACAGACTGGACGTCGTCGAAGTCCTCCAGGCGGTCGATGAGGCGCTGGACCTTCTTGGCGTCCTCGACAGAGACGGCGACGGGGTTGGTGGGCTCCATGATGAGCTCGGCGCCCTTGACCTCGATGCCCTGCTCTTCCAGAGCGCCCTTGACGGCCATGAGCTCGGTGGGCTCGGTGTAGATGATCCACTCCTCGCCTGCGTCCTCGAAGTCATCGCCGCCCACCTCGAGCAGCAGCTCGGTGAAGGCATCCTCGTCCATGTCGCAGTTGGGACGGTCTGCAACCTTCTTGCCGTCGCCCTCGATGACCTTCTCGAGGATGATCTGGCCCTTCTTCTCGAACTGGAAGGCGACTGCGCCGCTGGTGGCCAGGCTGCCGCCGGACTTGGTGAAGGCGGAGCGCACGTCTGCGGCGGTGCGGTTGCGGTTGTCGGTGAGGCACTCGACGTAGAGGCCGATGCCCGCGGGGCCATAGCCCTCGTAGATCACGGTCTCCCAAGTGGCGGCGTCTGCGCCGTTGCCGAAGGCCTTGTCGATAGCGGTCTGGATCTTGTCCTTGGGCATGGAGTAGCCCTTGGCCTTGGCGATGGCAGCTGCCAGGGACGCGTTGTTGTCAGGGTTGGGGTCATTGCCCTCTTTGGCTGCAACCGTGATGATGCGGCTCAGCTTGGAAAACATTGCAGAGCGCTTTGCGTCCTGCGCGCCCTTGCGATGCTTGGTGGTCGCCCATTTAGAATGTCCGGACATATGAAAACCCTTCCTAGTTGGTGCAATTCTTACTCACCGCCGCACATGGCAGCGGGCCGTTGTAAAAGCCGACGCTACAGTTTACTACTCTTGCGCGCGTCCCACGATACCCACTTGCGGGTTTTTCTTGACAAGAGCGCGTATGAGCACCCAGAGCCCGATGAGGACCATCGGCAGGCTGAGCAGCTGCCCCATGGTGCCCCATGTGCCGAAGAAGTAGCCGAGCTGGGCGTCTGGCAGCCTGACGAACTCGATGAGGATGCGCAGGCAGCCGTACATCACGAGGAAGAGCCCTGTGAAGAAGCCGCGCGGCCGCGGAGGGACCTTGCGTGCGAGCAGGTTGAGGACGGCGAAGATGAGCAGACCCTCCAGCAGCGCCTCGTAGAGCTGGCTGGGGTGGAAGAAGACCCCCGTGCCGGTGAAGTCAACGCCCCAGGGAGCCTGCGTCGGGGCCCCGTAGAGCTCGCCGTTGACGAAGTTGGCGCAGCGCCCGAAGAAGAGCCCCAGAGGCGCACCGCAGACCACGAGGTCGCCCAAGCTGAGCAGGGGCATCCTCTGGGTGGCAGAAAACACCACGCAGCCCAGCAAGGCGCCTACGAGCCCGCCGTGAAACGACATGCCGCCCTTGCTCACGGCCAGGATCTCAAGCGGGTGGGTAAGGTAGTAGCCGTCGCCGTAGAAGAGGCAGTAGCCCAGCCTGCCGCCGATGATGATGCCGAAGGCCACAAAGCACACGAGCGTGAGCACATCGTAGCCGTCGAAGGCGATCTTCCAGCGCTTGGCCGTGCGCCAGATAACGAGACCCGCGCACACAAAGCCTAGGATGTAGGCAATCCCGTACCAGCGGACCGCAAACGGACCGATGGCAAACGCGATGGGGTCGAGGCCCTGGTAGATACTGTTGAGCATGCACGGCATGGTACCATGATGAGCTGTTGTTGAGGCCGCCGCGCCCCTGCGCTGCGCCGCCATCCCGCCGAAAGGAAGACACGTGGAGCTCAAGTCCCACTACGGAACCATAGTCGTAGGCGCCGGCCCCGCCGGCATCCTGGCCTCTGTCTACGCATCTGCCCACGGCAGCGTGCTCCTCGTCGAGGCCATGAGCCTGCCACGCGAGAAAAGCTGCGGCGGCATGCTCAACGAGTACTCACAGGCCTTCCTCAGCAGCGTCTCGCAGCCGCCCGCCGGCATCATCTGCGAGCCCGAGTGGATCAACTTCCGCTACTTCAACTGGGACAGGCAGGTGAAGAAGCCCACCAAGCTGCGCTTCATGAACGTCGACCGCGTCAAGTTCGACGACTGGCTGATGTCCATGCTGCCCAGCAACGTCGACGTCTTAGAGCAGACGCGCTTCTGCGGCTGCACCCAAAGCGCAGGCCAGGTGGCCGTCACGCTCAAGAGCGCTGCAAAGGCAGATGCCGGCGAGTTCACTGTGAGCTGCGACTACCTGATCGGCGCAGACGGCCCCCGCTCTGCAGTGCGCCGCTGCCTGCCCGTCTCCCAGCTCACCCTCTACAAAACCCTCCAGGAGTTCGTCCCAGCCGCTGAGATGGAGCCCTACTTCGACTGCCTCTACTCCAAGCAGATAGGCAGCAACTACGGCTACGGCTACACCATCCCCAAGGACGGCATGGCGATCATCGGCTCTGTCTTCTTCCCCGGCTCCAAGAACTGCTTGCAGGCGCACGAGAAGGCCGTCGAGGTCTTCCGCAGCTACTATGGCTACGGCAGCCAGCAGGTGCGCAGGCGCGAGGCCTGGACGGCTGTCAAGGTCAACAGCGTTGCAGACATCGTAGGCGGCTGCGGCCGCGTGCTGCTCGCAGGCGAGGCGGGCGGCATCATGTCTCCGTCATCGGGTGAGGGCATCTCGTTTGCAATGAACAGCGGCAAGCTCGCTGGCATGGCGGTTGCAACTCAGGGCAAGCACAGGGACAGCTGCGAAGAAGCCCTCGAATGCTATCGTGCCTCGCTTGCTCCCATCAAGAAAAACATCGCGCGCCGGCTGAGGTACTTCCCCCTGCTCAACTCGGACTTCGGCAAGATGCTCGGCACCATCGCCCCCAACTTCGTCGTGGACAAAGTCGCCCACCAAATCTAGCGGCTAGCTTACAGGGCCCACAAGCACGAGCGCCCCGGATGTACCGGGGCGCTCGTCAAATACAGCATAAGAAAAGCTAGTTCAGCAGCTCGTCAACGGAGACCTTCTTGGTGCCGGTGATGTTGCCGTCGTCATCGAGGACAGTGACCTCGATCTCCTTCTCGACCTGGTCGGAAAGGTCGGGCAGGACGCGCTCGACGCCGGGCACATGCTCCTTGAGAACGCGCTCGATACCTTGAGAGATCGTCAGGGAGGACATGGGGCAGCCAACGCAAGCACCCTGCAGCGCAACGTAGACGATGCCCTTCTCGTCGTCGATCTCTGTGACCTCAACATCGCCGCCATCCGCCTGCAACTGCGGGCGAATGCGCTCCATCACGTAATCAAGCATACCCCTGTCGATCTTCATGGGTGTTCCTTTCTATGAATGCCCAAGCAACAAGGGCAAAAACACGTACTTGAATAGGCTAGCACCACTCAAACCAAGAAACCATGGAGGAATCATCTGAAGGCAGCTTGTAACGTTCAACAACCGAAAGGCAGCGACACGAGCGATGGAGCCAAGAAGCGGCGGCTAAATATAAGAAACGCCGCCCCACTGGGCGGCGCGCGGTGCGGGGCGCATGCAGAGAGCCCCCTGTCGGGTCAGCGGCGTCCTATCCTCCCGA
>JBJEHN010000033.1:0-8721 GCA_051876105.1 Coriobacteriales bacterium
AGACCTCCACCGCGTGGCCCATGAGGGCCAGGTAGTAGGCGCAGGTCATGCCGGAAGGGCCGCCGCCGATCACAGCCACGCGCTTACCTGTGGCTTGGGCAGCTGCAGGGACCTCGACCTTGTCTGCAGCAACAGTGTCGACCGCATACTTCTTGATGCCGCGGATGTTGAGCGGGGCGTCAATAATAGAGCGACGGCAGTGGGCCTCGCAGGGGTGCTCGCACACCAGGGCGCAGGCCGTGGGAAACGGGTTGTCCTTGCGGATCATCTTGATGGCGCCGGCGCAGTCGCCCTCCTGCACGAGGGAGATATAGGCAGGGACGTTCACGTGGGCGGGGCACTCGGTCACGCAAGGGACGGTCTGCTTGGTTCTTTGCTGGCACACGCCCTTGCCGATATGAGACTCAT
Organism: Coriobacteriales bacterium; assembly: GCA_051876105.1. Taxonomy (GTDB): domain Bacteria; phylum Actinomycetota; class Coriobacteriia; order Coriobacteriales; family QAMH01; genus W2P13-069. The sequence continues at coordinate 409 of JBJEHN010000033.1, forward strand.
ATTCGGCTGCAAAAGACTCGAGGCCCTGCAAAACCAACTCACCGGCGTTGTATCCAACGACGCAATCGGCCGTGCTGCAAAGCAGCTGCGCATGGCGGCGCAGTTCCTCGATTGTATCGCTGTCGGCTTCGTACTCGAGCACCTGCTCTAGCAGTCTCTCCATTCTCGGGATACCCGCGCTGCAAGGAGTGCACTTCCCGCATGTCTGAGATGCGCTCACCTGGAGCATGCTGAGCTGCACCGCAATAGGGCAAGTCCCCGGAGGAGTAGCTCCCACGCGCCGCGCAAGCGCCTCGACGTAACTGTCCAAGAGAGCGTCGGACTCAGCCCTGTCCTTTATAGAGATCGAACTCATATGCACCTCCCTTATGGATAGGCTCATTGTTTCCATCAAAAAAGAGGTGGCGCTTAGCCTCTGCCGGCTAGCGCCACCTCTCTAGCAAGTCGCTAAGCTCCTATCTGGAGTGCGGCGAGGCTAGACCCAGCAGTCGCCACCGGAGACAGCAACGGTCTGGCCGGTCATGAAGCCGCTCTCGTCAGAGGCGAGGTAGATGCAGATGCCGTTGTAGTCGTCCGCGCGGCCATTGCGGCGCAGCGGGATGCTTGCGGCAAACGCCTCCTGGAACTCGTCGCCGAGGAACTGGGGCAGCTCGCGTACAACGCCCTCGGTCTCGGGGGTGTAGCCGACGTGGAAGCCGTTGCAGCGGATGCCCTGGGGGCCAAGCTCGCCGGCGATAGCGCGGGTGAGCTGGAGCATGCCAGCCTTGGAGACAGCGTAGCTGGGGAGCATGGGGGCGCAGGTGCGGCAATGCGAGGAGTTGACCATGACGATGTTGCCCTTGCCTGCCTCAAGCATGTACTTCAGACATGCCTTGCACATCAGCCAGGTACCGGTGAGGTTCACAGCCAGGGTCTTGTTCCACGCCTCGAGGGACTCGTCCATGAGAGCAGAGGTGTAGAAAACCGCGGCATTGTTCACAAGGACATCGATGCGGCCGTACTCTGCAATCGCCGCCGCTGCAGCGTTCTCGCAGTCCTCGGGGTTGGCGATGTCGCACTTGACGGCGATGGAGCGCTGCCCCAAGGCCACGATCTCGTCGGCGGTCTCCTGGACCTTCTCGAGCCTGCGGCCGCAGTTGACGACCATAGCGCCCTCCTTGGCCATGGCGAGAGCGAGCTCCCTGCCGATGCCAGAGCCGGAACCGGTGATGACGACGACCTTATCCTGAAGCCTTTCAGCCATGATGCTTTCCTTTCATCGACGTGCGAATGTCCCAAACGGGGGTTCGCTGGGCGCTGCAATCCCTGTAACGCGTGCGGGGATTGCAGCGCAGGCATGTTGAGAACGCTCTCTTTTACTCGGCGATGACCTTGTCGAAGTCGATGCCGTGCTCGCCAAAGAGAACCTGGACGGTTGCGCGGCCACCGCAGGTGATGCCGCCGCCGGGATGAGCGCTGCCGCCGGCGAGGTAGAGCTTGTCGACAGGAGTCTTGTAGTCGCCCCAGCCGATAACGGGACGGCAGTGGTTGAACTGGGACTGCTGCATGCCGAGGTGGAGAATGTCGCCGTCAACGAATGCGTTGTTCCAGTTCTCGTAGTCAAGCGGGCTGAGGGAGCTCGTCGCGAGGATCATGTCGTCAGTCAGGTCAGAGAAGCGCTTGACGGACTCGATGATCTCGGACTCGACCTGCTTCTTGAACTCCTCGTTCGCCCAGCCCTCGGGACCGGCCTCGACGGGGTCGAACGGCACGAACTGGTAGAAGTACGCCGCAGACTGGCCCTCGGGAGCGCGGGTGGGGTCGGTGTGGGTGAAGCAAGCGATGCCCGGGCAGTCGGTGACGATGGAGTTGCGGTCGAACTTCTGGTATGCGGCCTGGAAGTCGTCGAACCAGCCGGTGGTCTCGACAAACAGCGTCGGGTCGACGCGCTTGTCCGCATAGGACAGGGGCTTGGTGAGGGCTGCAGAGACGAGGAATGCTGCGAAGTCGCTCTTGTGGGTCTTCTGGACGCGCTCGGAGTAGTGCTCGCCGACCTCGCCGTCGATCATGTGGGGGAAGACCTGCTTGACGTTCAGGGTAGAGACGACGCCGTGCTTGGCCAGGATCTCGTCGCCGCTCTCGAGGATGACGCCCTTCGCCTCGCCGTTGACGACCTTGAACTTCTTGATGGGGCTGTCAACCATGACGGTGCCACCATTGTCGAGCACGCATGCCTTCAGGGCCTCGGCGAGCTTGTAGGAGCCGCCCTCGGGAATCTTGCAGCCGTACATGTGCGCGAAGGGGATCATCATCAGCACGTTGGTGCCGGTGCCCTTCAGCCAGGGGCTGATCATGGACTCGGCTGCATAGCGTGCGGTTGCCATGATGGTGCGCTGGTCGGTGAACCACTCCGTCGAGATGTCCATTGCGCTGGACATCATGACGCGCATCAGCTCCTGGCCGAACTCACCCTGGTTCTCGAACATGGTGTACTGGCTGCCAAGGGCCATCGGGGGGTTGAAGGCGCCGGTGGCGATCATGGGGAGCATGGGAGATGCCCAGTCGTAGAACTTCCTGTAGGCCTCGGCATCCTGCTCGCTGTACTCGGCGATGTGCTGGCAGGTCTTGTCGACATCGCGGTGGAAGATGACGGAGGATCCGTCAGGGAACACGGAGGCGATGGCGGGATCGGTCTCGATGTACTTCAGGCCGTACTTGGACTGGAGCTTCAGCTCGTCATTCAGAACCAGCGGGTTGGCCTGGGTGAAGAAGTGCATGAAGCCACCGCGGTCGTGGGTGAATCCGGGGTAGATGTCCTTGGAGCAGCGGATGCCGCCGCCGACCTCGGAGTTCTTCTCAACGACGCACACGCTGAAGCCGGCCTTCGCCAGGTAGGCTGCAGTGGTCAGGCCGTTATGGCCGCCACCAGCGATTACGTAATCATACTGTGCCATTGTCGTTCCTTTCGGTTTGGATTGTTTTCACAGCCGGGTGCTGTCCGGCTGCCAGGCGAGCTACTTTCGCCCATCCGATTCCTTGCACATCTTCCTTCCCCTGAGGATCATGCCGGGTATGTGGGAGATAACCGACCAGGAGACCAGCTCCTTGGCCTTCCAAAGCTCGTCAGGCCTGATGTACATGGTCATCGGCATGCCGCCCAAAGCCTTGCCTTTCGCGACGAGCTGCTTGGTTTCTTCGTCCCACTCGACGGAGCTCATGTCCATAACCTCGGCGCCGTGCAGGTCATAGACCTTCATGTGTGCCATATTCGTCACCCCCTCTCCTTATGGTTCCGTCCTGAAGCCTCCAAGCTGACGCGCAAGCGCCTCAAGCAGGCGTGCCATCGGACAACAGCAACCCGGAGCAACCGTTTGCATGCCGTCCGTTTGCGCAGAGACTAGCAGCGGCTCAAAGGGGCGGAGATTCCCGGTTGAGAGACTCGGCTGTATTTGCCTGATGGGTTCAGAAGGGGGCGGAATGATGCACGATAGAGGTCTGTATTTGGTCCATGGACGGCATTCGGCACCCTGAGCGCATCGCGAGGAGAGGCCCTGCCCAAGCGGGGCGTTTCGCGCATGCTCATGCGATACACTTGTGCACGCTGAGTCCCATTACCGTGAGCGTTTCCAGCCAACCAGCCAACAAGCGTTCCCGAGGTGATCACTGATGTCTATCGACAGGAGAGTGTTTTACAGAGAGGCTTCGCAGAGAATCTGAAGCAGCATGGACATCGGCGTCTCGTTCAGCAGGCTGTTCGAGTTCCTGAGAATCTACATCCCCATGGACGCCATGCTGCTGCAGAGGCTGTCGCCGGGATCAAATGTGATTCAGCAGATCGCGGCCTCATACTCTGACGGGAGAACAGCTCTTGACGACATCTTCCTTTCGGAAGAGTCGTCTGAGTTCTTTGCGAAGGGCGTCTTCAACTTCAAGAAGAGCAGGGTCTGCGTTGTCGACCGCTCTGAGAAGCTGCCATCGGATTACCGCAACCAGCTTGATATCAAGCCCGGTGCCTCTGTGCTCGCCATGGGCCTGACGCCAGAGGACAACTACCTTGGCGCGGTCGTCGTCCTTGCGAAGAGGGGGAAGCTTCTCACAAGCGAGCACATAGGGGCCTTCGAGATGCTCCACGAGCCGCTCTCCATCGCCCTGGCAAACGCCCTGAGCGACTGCGTTCCCAGCCGAATAGGCAACATAGAGCAAGAGACGGGCTGGATCTTCGGAGCGATGCAGCTCGACGAAGACTCGCCTGCGGCGCCGCTGAATCCTGATGTTCTGAATTCAGTCGAAGTCGTTTCTGGCACAGACGCCCCTGTCTTGCTTGTGGGTGAGATCGGTGTTGGAAAGGGAGCGATTGCCCGCCGTATCCACAACATGTCCACCAGAGCCAACAAGCCCTTCGTCGCACTCGACTGCAGCGTTATCCCAACTCGAATGATCGACTACTACCTCCTAGGGCACGAAAAGAACGCAATCCCTGGGACAGAGGACAAGAGGCGCGGTCCTTTGGAGCTGGCGAATCTCGGGACCCTCTATCTGGCAAACATCGATGAGCTCCCGCCAGAAATCCAAGTGCAGCTCCTGAACGCAATCAGAACCAAGAAGATATGCCGTTTGGGCGGGACAAAGGTTATTCCCGCAGACGTCAGGATCATCGCTTCGTCTCGGCGCAACCTCATCGAGGCGGTTACTGAGGGCAGATTGCTTGTCGAGCTCTGGTATGCCCTTTCTGTCTTCCCCATCTTCATTCCTCCCCTCAGGGACCGGCCAAATGACGTAATGCCCCTGATTCGGCTGAGCATCGAGCGCTACAGCGCCCAGCTGTGCCCCGGGCGCAACCCGGTTGTCGCCGACGATGCACCCAGAAGGCTCCTCGAGCACTCCTGGCCAGGAAATGAGCGGGAGTTGGAGAACCTCGTCAAGCGCGAGCTTGTCAAGGCAACTGACGGGGTACTCCGCTTTGAAGAGACCTCTGCTCTTGCCAATCCTGTCCCGGCCAGCAAGAAGCCAGCTGCCTCATCGCCAGAATCACCCGCAAAGCCCGAACCCGAGGCCGGGGGCTCTCTGCTGCTCGACGATGTCATAGCCGAGCACATCCGCAAGGTGCTCGCGATGACCCAAGGGAGGATCAAGGGGCCTGGCGGGGCAGCCGAGCTGCTGGGCGTCAACCCCAGCACCCTGCGCGGGAAGATGGCCAAGCTGGGCATACAGCACAAGAGCTGACTCCAATGCAGGCTTAGACTCGAACATCCAAAACGAACCCGTATTAAACCCCCCCCACCCGTGTTAAATGCGGCCCCAAGGTGCCAAATACCGCACCATAAGGGCTGCATTTAATATGTTTTGCCTGCTTGCATTCCCAAACGAGCGTGCTTGCCGCACCCAATCAGAGCGCCTGAACCCCGCTGCTATGATTCCCAGGCGTACAGGGCTCATAGCCGAAAGGATGGCAAAGCATGAACTGCAAGCCGTTGGGTGACCGCGTAATAGTCAGACAGGATGAGGCAGAGACCACCACAGCATCCGGCCTCTATCTCACAACAAGCAACAAGGAGAAGCCCCAGACCGGCACCGTCCTTGCGGTGGGGGCCGGCAAGCTTGGCGCAGACGGCAACTACCTCCCCATGCCAGTACATGAGGGCGACCGCGTTGTGTATAGCAAGTTCGCCGGCACAGAGATCACGGTTGAGGGCGAAGAGGTCCTTGTTCTGCGTGCTGACGACCTGTACGCAATCATCAGTTAAAGGAGAAGATAACCATGGCAAAAGATGTCAAATTCGACTCCGATGCTCGCAGCGGCCTTGCTGCCGGCGTTAACAAGCTGGCCAACGCTGTGAAGGTGACGCTCGGCCCAAAGGGTCGCTACGTTGCGATCGAGAGGCCTTACGGCGCCCCCCTCATCACCAACGACGGGGTGACCGTTGCTCGCGAGATCGACCTTGAGGATCCTGTCGAGAACATGGGCGCCCACCTGGTTCGCGAGGTTGCCGTGAAGACCAACGATGTCGCCGGTGACGGCACAACCACGGCCACGCTCCTTGCAGACGTCATCGTCTCCGAGGGCCTGAAGAACGTCACAGCCGGCGCTGATGCGCTCGGGATTCGCCGCGGCATCGAGAAGGCGGTTGACGCCGCCATCGAGGCTATCAAAGCCGAGGCGACCCCGGTTTCCACCAAAGAGCAGATTGCAAACGTAGGCACCATTTCTGCAGGCGACGCAGTCATTGGCGAGAAGATCGCCGAGGCAATGGACGCTGTTGGCAACGACGGCGCAATCACCGTTGAGGAGAGCCAGACCTTTGGCATGGAGATGAGCCTTGTCGAGGGCATGCAGTATGACCGCGGCTATGTCTCCCCCTACATGGCAACCGACATGTCAAAGATGGAAGCCGTTCTAAAGGACCCCTTCATTCTCCTCACAGACCAGAAGGTCACAAACATCGCCGAGATTGTCGGCCTGCTCGAAAGCGTCATGAAGGCAAGCCGGCCCCTGCTTATTGTTGCGGAGGATGTTGAGGGAGAGGCGCTTGCAACCTTGCTCCTCAACAAGCTGCGCGGAACCATCAACGTCGTCGCAATCAAGGCTCCGGGTTATGGCGACAGCCGCAAGCGCATCCTCGAAGACATCGCTATCGTCACAGGCGCCCAAGTTGTCGACAAGGACTTCGGCATGCTGTTGGCCGACGCAGACGCGTCCGTGCTCGGAACGGCAAAGACAGTCAAGGTAACCAAGGACAGCACCCTCATTGTCGACGGCGCTGGCAACAGGGCTGATATCGAGGCCCGCATCAGCTTGATCCGCTCTGAGATCGAGCGCGCAGAGTCCGACTTCAACCGCGAGAAGCTGCAGGAGCGCCTTGCCAAGCTTGCCGGCGGCGTTGCCGTTCTCAAGGTTGGCGCCGCTACCGAATCCGAGCTCAAGGAGAAGAAGTCTCGCATCGATGATGCCCTCCAGGCAACTCGCGCTGCCGTTGAAGAGGGCATCATCGCCGGCGGCGGCGTGGCGTTTGTCAATGCCATATCTGCTCTCGATGCTGTCGAAGCAGACGACGAGGAGCAGATTGGCGTTAACATCATCCGCAAGGCCCTCGAAGCCCCTATGCGCGCGATATCTGAAAACGCCGGCTACGAGGGTTCCATCGAGGTCGCAGAAGTCAAGAGGGCTGAGAAGGGCTGGGGTCGCAACTACAAGACCGGGGCCCAGGGCAACATGATCGAGATGGGTGTTAATGACCCTGTTAAGGTCTCCCGCACTGCCCTGCAGTCCGCCGCGTCCGTCGCCTCCCTCATCCTCATCACAGAGGCGACCATCAACGAGATTCCCAAGAGCACCCCTGACCTCCCTGCACCGGCTGGCGCGCCAGGCGGCATGGGCGGCGGCATGTGCTAGAAGCGAAGGCTGTGTCTTTGCAAGAAGAGCAGTCCCTCGTGCGCTGATCGAGCTGGAGGCGCGCCGTTATCTGGCGCGCCGTCCTCTCAGCCGCATCGCATTATCAGACGACACACCGCCTTTGAAGTATGGCGAGCAGCTTAGAAGAGGGTTGCCATGACCAAGATCGTGTATCTAGATGAGACCTCAGACCGTAGCTTTTTCGATGGCGCCTCGCTTTCCTTTGGTGTTTTTGACGGTGTTCATAAAGGACACAGGTTCTTGATCGATTGCGCGAAGGAAACTGCCCACATCACGAAAGGGAAAGCCGTTGTCTTGACATTCAGCATCGACCCAGACGAGCTCTTCGCCAAGGACAAGCTCATGAAGCTTATGAGCAATCAGGAGCGTGTTCGTACGCTGGCCTCCACAGGTGTCGATTATGTGGCAGTGCTGCCGTTTGACAGGGAGTTTGCCGCATTGAGCACAGACGACTTCCTGGCCTGGACTTTTGGGAAAAGCGCCCCTCTCTACATTCACGTAGGCAAGAACTTCCGCTTCGGATGCAAGGCTTCGGGAACTATCGAGGATCTTGAGCACTGGGGTGACTCCATTGGGGCTCGGGCTATCGAACATGATCTAGTCGAGCATGATGGCCGCCCTATCTCTGCAACCAGGATCAGGGGCCTGCTGCGCGAAGGCGATGTTCATCAAGCCGAGACCCTTTTGGGACGCCCATTGAGAGAGAACATCGATGCTGCATAGACCTCGCGCAGCCCCTGCGAGGGAAATCTCGCCCATGGCCGCGCAGGACTCCAAGGACTGCCTGGCTGCCCAGGAACAGCAGGGTGGAAGCTTTGTCGATGATGGTCGACTACTGTCCTTGTAGTTCTTATCCAGCTGGCTGATGGACTGCAGCACGATGCTGGCGGAGATGTTGCGGCTGCGCATGACGGAGAGCTTCT
>JBJEHN010000034.1:0-1881 GCA_051876105.1 Coriobacteriales bacterium
TGGCAGCGGGGCTCGACGAGCAGCTGGGCATCGACGTGGCGAACTCCACGGCGTCACAGATAACGGCTGCTTTCCGTGCCAAGATCCCCGAGGCGGGTGCAGCGGGCAGCCAAGCCGGCAGCAGCTACGCCAGCGGCGTGGCCTCCCAGAGCGGGCAGGCCTACGGCGCAGGCAGCGAGCTTGCCCAGAGCGCGAGCGACGGGGCCAAGTCTACCGATGGCTCCAGCGCCGGCAGGAACTTCGCCACCGGCTTCATCAGCAAGGTCGCTAACATGGCCGCCTCTGCGTTCAGCGCCGGCTTCAACTTCGTCAAGAACGCCCTCACCGGGGCCAACAAGGCGCAGGACGCCCACTCGCCCTCAAGGGCTATGGCGAAGTCGGCCGACTGGTTCGCCCAGGGTTTCTTAAGCAACCTCGAGTCTTACGAGGCAGACGCCTACCAGGCTGGCTACTCTTTCATGGCCTCATCCGTTGAGGGGGCCGCCTCTGCCCAGGGTTCCAAGCTCTCGCTGGCCGTCGAGGCCAATGACAGGCGTGCTGCAGGCGAGGTGCAGGCGGCGAGCGCCCTGATGAGCCTCGAACCCGGCTCTCAGCTGCGGCTGGCGGGCAGAGACACCGCATCTGCCGCCTTTGAAGCCGGCTGGGCTGCCGGCACCACCAACATCTACATAGACGGCGCCAAGGTCAACAGCGACGAGGCCATAGCAACGCGCTTCTACGAGCTGATGACCGAGATGGCGAGAAAGGGGCTGATGTGATTGGCAGTAACCAAGAGCACGCTCAACAGTAAGCTGCCCGGCGTCAGCAAGATCGCCTTCTGCAGCTCGGCGGGCAAGGACATGTACCGGACTGTCTTCACCGGTGAGAACGGCAAGTTCTCTGCCAAGGTGGGCTTTCGGCAGTCAGCCACCACCTACCCCTTCCAGATCCAGTACCGCAGCCGCTCCCGCTACACCAGGGCAAACGCCAAGGTGAAGGGTGCTACCTGGACCAAGTGGGGTTCTTGGAGGAACGCGGTTGCTGTCTTCGGTATCGCTAAAGACGCGACTGAGTCTGACAAGCCGGTCAACAAGTGGCTGAAGGCCAACAAGGGGGTCAACCGCAAGTCCAAGTACCTGACCTTCTTCACCTTCAGCTCCTACCAGATAGCCGAGGCCTACGACGCCCGGCAGTTCGAGTTCAGGGTCCGCAGCTTCAACAGGGCCAAGGCCAAGCACGGCTCGTGGACCAGCCAGGTCCTCTCCGTGTACAGGCGCGCCGCGGTGAGAGACGAGACCTACTACGCCGGCCCCGAGGGCGGGCTGATAGTCGACTTCAACTACGCGTGGGACAGGGGCTATTCCATCCAGGTGAGCTCCGTGAAGGACAGCGCCAAGAGGGAGCTCCTGACAAAGAGCTTCAAGACCACCGCGAACACCGACGGGCAGCGCAGCGCAACCACAACTCCGGCGCTGAGGGAAGGCTACATCCCCGGCACGATGGAGGTGCCGCTCTCCAAGCTGAAGCGCGAGGTCGCGGCAGGGGAGGACCTCACCGTAGACATCCGCTTCGTCACCGAGGACAAGGGCGCCACCGCCTTCGAGTCGCACCGCGTGCTGGACTCGGAGCCGGCCATATCGCCGATGGTCGTCACACCCTCATGGGACGAGGTCACCGGCGTGCTCACCGTCTCGGTTGTCAAAAGCGATTCTGACGACGTCATCGACAGCCTCGGTTGCTCGGTGTCCTACACCTACCGCGGCAAGGACTACTCCATCGAGCCCGTCGCTAGTCACACCGACCTCTCCACCACGACATGCGGCAGCTTCACCTTCTACCCTCCGCTGGGCACGGCGCTCACGGTGAAGGCGAAAGCCTCCACCTACAGGAGCGTGCGCACGG
>JBJEHN010000035.1:0-8681 GCA_051876105.1 Coriobacteriales bacterium
AAAAAACAGCCCTCCGAAGAGGGCTGTTTTCGACTGCAGGGCAGAGCGCTTACAGGCGCGGGGCGGCGGCTACGTCCATGAGGCCGGCGCGCTTGAGGACGCGCACGATCTCGATCACGTCGTCGCCCACCAGCGGCTGGACAGGCTCGCGCATCTGGTTGGTGTTGAAGACGCCCATCTGCCACAGGGCGGTCTTGAAGGCGCCCACGCCGGCGCCAAAGCCCACGGTGGCCTGCACGCGGCGGGTGACGAACATCAGGCGGGCCAGGTAGTCCTGCTTCTCCTTGACGGTGTCCCAGTCCTTGGCCTGGGCGGCGTCCCACATCTCCACGTACTCGCGCGGGGCGAGGTTTGCCAGGCCGGGGACGGAGCCGTCAGCGCCGCCCAGGTACGCGCCGTCGACGCAGACCTCGTGGCCGGTGAGCAGCTGCAGCGGGTGGCCGGCGTCCTCGTTCTCGAGCATCAGCCAGCGGAACTGCACGTCGTCGCCCGAGGAGTCCTTGACGCCTGCCAGGACGCCGTCGTTGCCCAGGCGCACCAGCATGGTGGGGTCGAGCTTGGTGTGCACGCACACGGGCAGATCGTAAGCGAACAGCGGCAGCTCGGCGTGCTCGCGGATGACGCGGAAGTGGCGCTCGTTCTCCTTGGGGCCGCCCAGGGCGTAGAAGGGCGCGGTGCAAACCAGGCCGTCGACGTCGTACTGCTGGGTGCGCTTGACCTGCTTGATGACGCGCTCGGTCTCCATGTCGATGACGCCGGCCAAGACGGGCACGCGGTGGTCGACGATGCGCACCGCCTCTTCCAGCAGCTGGAAGCGCTGGTCGTCGTTGAGGAAGGCGACCTCGCCGCTGGAACCCAGGAAGAACAGGCCGTGGACGCCGCCCTCGATCATGCGGTTGATGGAGCGCTCGAAGGCGGGCACGTCCAGCTCGCGGTTGGCATCGAGGGGCACGACGACCGGCGGGATAACGCCGTGGAACTTGGAATCTGCCATGAGGCGACCTCTTGTTTCTCTCGATAGAGTTCTGAAAGGGGCGCTGTTGCGAGCGCCCGTAAAAGTATGACGCTGCTGCTGCCAAATGCAAGCCGCTGCAAGCGGAAAGCCCGGCCGCGCTCAGCCCACCAGGCAGTGCGAGCCACAGCTCTCCGGGCGCTGCTGCGCGGCCCGCACCATGGCGGCGGCAGTGGCCAGGCGCAGCCCCGTGCGCCGGCTCCGAGCCGCTTCCGCGGGCTGCGCGGCGGGGCCCATGCCCTCCTCGAGCTCGCCTTGCAGGGCCGTCAGGCCGCAGAGCGCCTCCCCCAGGCCAGCGCGCGTCCTCAGGGCCATGCAGTGCGCGTCCATGAGGCGCCGCATGCCCTCCTCGGCCGCTGCCGCCGCGCCGCTGGCGCGCCCCGCCCACTCCGGCAGGGCCAAGCGCCCCGGGGCCGCGCCGCTGCACAGGGCCCAGCGCGCGGCGCTCTCGCCCGCCCTCATCCCGAAGACCAGGCAGTTGGCGGTCGAGAGCCCGCCCAGGCGGTCTGCGCCGTGCATGCCGCCGGTGCACTCCCCCGCCGCGTAGAGGCCGGTCACTCCCGTCCAGGCGCCGCTGTCGATGGCTATGCCGCCGTTGCTGGCGTGGGCATAGAGCGCGATCCTCAGCGGCTCGCGCGGGTCTATTCCGGCCTCGCGCTCCAGCCAGCTGTTGTAGACCTGCACGAACTCGGGGAGCTCCTGCGGGAAGGCCGGCTGCAGCAGCAGGCCCTCCGCGCCGGCCTCCTCAACGGCGAGGTCGACGGCGCGCGACTCCAGGCGCGCAGTGAAGGGGCCGTAGCCGCTGCGCTGCTCCAGCAGCTCCCGGGCGCGTCCGCTGCCGCCCAGGCGCTCTTCCATCTGGGGCTCGAGCCTCATGTACTTGAAGGTCTTCTCGTTGAACACGAGGCCCGCGCGCGGGCTCACCATGCCGGGCATGAACTGCATGAACTCCATGTTCACCAGGCGCGCTCCGGCCTGCAGGGCAAGGGACTGCTGCGTCGCCTTGCAGTCGCCGCTCGTGAGCCGGCGCGAGAACAGCGAGGCCGCTCCCCCGCCCGCCAAGACGAGGGCGCTGCAGGCAAGGCTGCGAAGGGCCCCGGCCTGCTCGTCCCAGAAGACCGCGCCGCGCACGGCGCCCCCGTCGTCTGCGAGCACGTCGAGTAGCTCCATGCCGCCGCGCATGCGCACGCCGCAGGCCTCCAGGCGCGCCCCGACCACGCTGCGGTACGAGGCGCACTCCAGGCCCCGCCAGCTGCGGTGCTTGTGGTCGAAGCAGGGCACGTATTCCGCCTGGGCGGCCGCGCCCTGGCTGGCGCGCCTCAAGGTCACGCCCCAGGCCTCCACGCGCCGCACAGCGGGCTCGATACCGGCCACAAAGCTCTCCACCAGCTGCCCATCCACCTGCCGGCAGCCTACCTGGGCGATGGTCTCGGCAAGGTCGGCGGCGTCTGCGCCATCTGCCGGCGCGATCAAGCCCAGGCCCCAGGTGCCGCGGAAGAAGCTCGAGCCGGAGAACACCGGGCCGCTGCTCGCCAAGAGCACGCGCCCGCCCTCTCCCAGCTCCTGGGCCGCGCACAGCGCCGCGCAGCTCCCCGCTATGCCCGAGCCCGCGACGACGACGTCGTAGCACTCCTCCATCCCGCACCCCTTCCTTCTAAAAACCGCATGCGCCGCCTCTTCCAACGCCCCACATGGTATGCCACAAACGCAGAAGGGGCGGACCCGAAAGCCCGCCCCTTCTGCAATCAGCAGCTTGCAGCCCGCCCTACTGGAAGCACTCCTCGCTGGGGTGCAGCAGACTGGGCGCGGCGCCCAGCAGCAGCTTGGTATAGGGGTCCTTGGGGTTTTCGAAGACCTCCTTGGCCTTGCCGCGCTCCACGATCACGCCCTTGTTCATGACGATGATGCGGTCCGAGATGTAGCGCACGGTGGAGATGTCGTGGCTGATGAACACCATGGCCAGGTTGAGCTCCTTCTTCAGGTCCATCAAGAGGTTGAGGATCTGCGCGCGGACGGAGACGTCGAGCGCGGAGGTGGGCTCGTCGGCGATGATGGCCTCGGGGCTGAGGGCCAGGGCGCGGGCGATGGCCACGCGCTGGCGCTGGCCGCCGGACATCTGGCCGGGCAGGGCCTCCAGGCAGCTGGAGGGCAGGCCCACCAGGTGGATGAGCTCGCGGACGCGCTTCTCGCGCTCTGCAGCCGTGCCCACCTTGTGCACGGCCATCGGGTCGAGCAGCTGGTCGTGGACGCTCATGCGGGCGTTCAGCGCGGTAGCCGGGTCCTGGAAGACCACGGAGAGCACGCGGCCGATGACCTTGCGGTCTGCTGCGGTGCGGTTGGTGACGTCCTTGCCCTTGAAGTAGACATGGCCGCTGGTGGGCTTCTGCAGGCCGCAGAGCACGTTGGCGGTGGTCGACTTGCCGCAGCCGGACTCGCCCACGATGCCGATGGTCTCTCCGGGCATGAGCTTGATGCTCACACCGCGCACGGCCTTCACCTTGTTGGGGTGCAGCAGCGAGCCGGTGCGGGTCTTGAAGGTGACGTGGATGTCGTCGAGGAAGATCAGCGGCTCGCCGGCGTCTGCCGGGGTGTCGTCAGGCACGGAGGTCTCCGGGACGGGGATGGCCTGGAGCTGCTCGCGGACGTCGCGGCGGCCAGAGGCGCGCTCCTCAGGCGCAAAGGTCTTCTCCTCTGCCATTATTCCCTCCCCTCTGCCGGCACCAGCGGCTCAAGGCCGATGCGCTTGAGCTCGCTGTCGGGCAGCTCGGCGTAGTAGTGGTCCGTGCCCTTGAGGCGCTTGAGCATGGGCGGCACGTTGGAGACGGCGTCCGGATGGCTCGAGCGCGGGCGGAAGCGGTCGCCCTCGGGGAAGTCCTTGGGGCTGGGGACGGAGCCGGGCACCTGGTGCAGGCGGTCTCCGCCGGCCTCGATGGAGAGCACGGAGCCCAGCAGGCCCCTGGTGTACTCGTGGACGGGGCCGCACATGATGTCCCTCACGGGGCCCTGCTCGACGATCTGGCCTGCGTACATGACGGTGATGGAGTTGGCGACCTCGGCCACCAGGGCCAGGTCGTGGCTCACGAACACCATCGCAAAGCCCAGCTCGTGCTGCAGGCGGTTGAGCAGGTCGACAACCTGCTTTTGCACAGTGACGTCGAGGGCGGTGGTGGGCTCGTCGGCGATGACGATCTTGGGGTCGCGGGTGAGCGCCATGGCGATGAGCACGCGCTGGCGCTGGCCGCCGGAGAGCTCGTGCGGGTAGGAGCACAGCACGCGGCTGGGGTCGAGGCCCACGAGCTCGAGGAGCTCCTCTGCCGTGCGGGTGCCGCCGCGCTTGGTCAGCTGCTTGAACTGGGCGCTGATGAGCATGGACGGGTTGAGCGAGGAGAGGGCGTCCTGGTAGACCATGGCGATCTCCTTGCCGCGGAGCTCGTTCATGGCCTTGGGGTCGAGGTCGAGCAGGTTCTGGCCGTTGTAGATGATCTGGCCGGTGATCTTGGCCTTGGGGTCGAGCAGGCCCATGATGGCCATGGAGGAGATGGACTTGCCGCAGCCAGACTCGCCCACCAGGCCCATGGTCTGGCGCGGGCGCACCACGAAGCTCAGGTGGTCGACCACGTTGACGTCGCCATGGCGCGGGAACTGGATGCAGAGGTCCTTGACCTCCAGGATGGGCGGCACGTCCGTGCGGGCCTCGAAGCGGTCCGTGCGGCGGGTCTCAACATCCCTGAGGGCTGCCAGGCGCGCCTCGAGGGCCTCGGCCTGGGCGGCGTAGGCCAGCTTGGGGTCGGCGACCAGGCGGTCGGCCTCGCGGTCGGAGGAGAGGTTGTCGTCAGCCGCCTGCAGCGGGGCTGCAGGGGGAGCCGCCATGGCGTCCGTCACTCCCTCGGAGAGGATGTTGAGGCACAGGACGGTGACCATGATGAACATGCCGGGGAACAGCGCCTGCCACCAGCGGCCGGAGAGCACGCCGGCGCGGGCGTCTGCGAGGATGTTGCCCCAGGTGGGGGTGGGCTCGGGGATGCCGGCCGAGATGAAGGCCAGGGATGCCTCGAACACGATGGCGTCTGCCACGCACACCACGGTGAAGACCAGGATGGGGGCCAGGCAGTTGCGCATCACGTGCTTCCACAGGATCCAAGGAGCGCGGGCGCCGTTGACCATCGCCGCGCGCACGTAGTCCTGCCCGTACTCGGACATGATGTTGGCGCGGACGACGCGCGCGATCTGCGGGGCGTAGAGGATGCCGATGGCCACGATGAGCGAGGGGATCGAGGCGCCCATCACGATGACCACGGTGGCGGCGAGCGCGATGCCGGGGAAGGACATGATGACGTCCATGACGCGCATGATGACCTCGGAGATCCACGTGCGGGTCACCGCTGCCAGTGCTCCGATGATGGCGCCGAAGAACAGGGCGAACGCCGTAGAGCCCAAGCCGATGAGCAGCGAGTAGCGTGCGCCGTACATGACGCGCGACATGACGTCGCGGCCCTTGTCGTCTGTGCCGAACAGGAACTCGCCATTGGGAGCGAGGCGCGCGGTGTAGATTGACAGGGGGTCGTACGGCGCGATGAAGTTGGCGAGGATCGCCATGAGGACGATGAGCGTCAACACGATGAGGGAGATCTTGCCTCCGAGGCTCATGGCCTTGATGTGCCTGAAGCTGAGCTTCTTGCCGGAGGTTGACTCCATCTTCTGGGAGAGGCCTTCTCTGAACTGTGCCATACGCCTACACCGTCCTGATTCGCGGGTCGATAAGGACATACAGCATATCGACGATGATGTTGATGATGATGAAGGCCAGCGCCACCACCAGGACCACGCCCTGGATCAGCGTGATGTAGTTGGCCTGGATGCCCTGTAGGATGAGCATGCCCATGCCGGGGAGGTTGAAGATGACCTCGATGACCACGGCGCCGCCGATGAGGTGGGCGATCTTGAGGCCCAAAACGGTAACGGGGCTGATGAGGGCGTTACGCAGCACGTTCTTGGCCACGACGGTGCCCATGGGGATGCCGAAGCCGCGCGCCGTGCGGACGTAGTCCTTGTCGAGCTCCTCGACCATGGAGGTGCGGATGACGCGGATCATCTGGCCGGCGACGGGCACCGCCAGGGCGAAGGCCGGCAGGGCCATGCGCGCGCACCATCCGCCCGGGTCGCTGAAGAACGCCGGCAGCGGGCCGGACGCAGGCAGCAGGCCCAGGTTGCTCGAGAACAGCAAGATCAGCAGCACGGCGAGCCAGAACGAGGGCATCGCCAGGCAGACGATCGAGAATATGCGTATGACCTGGTCTGGCCAGCGGTCCCTGTAGAGGGCCGACACCACGCCCAGTATCACCGAGAGCACCAAGGCTATCACGAGGCCCGCGAAGGTGAGCTCGAGGGTGATGGGCAGGGCCTGGCCGATCTTGTCGGCCACAGAGACCTTGGTGGCGCCGTAGACGCCCAGGTCGCCGTGGCAGAGGTCACCCAGGTAGCGGAAGTACTGCACCACGATCGGGTCGTCGAGGCCGTGCTCCTCCGTGTACTGCTGGACTTGCTCGGGGGTGGCGTTCTCTCCCAGGACCGAATACGCCTGGTTGATGGGAGAGAGCGAGGTGATGAAGAAGACCAGGATGGTCACGCCTATGACCATGATGGGCAGCGCGACAAGGCGCCTGCCGATCAGTCTCACGAGGTTGTTCACCACTCCTCCTTCCTAACATGCGGCACCGCCCGCCCTGCGGCAGGCGGCTCGTGTATTGCGGGGAGGGGCAACGCACCGCGCGGCAGCCTCCTTGGGTGCTGCCGCGCGGCGTGCCCGCACTGCTTTGGCGCTGGAGAGAAAACAGGGGGCGGGCCCCGCGGGACCCGTCCCCTGCTCTATGTTCTGTCAGCGCCTCATCGAGTCTAGGAGGCAGACTCCTCGGTGCAGCTCGCACCCAGGAAGTACAGGCCGGTCGTGGTGACGGGCTTGAAGCCGGCGATGAGGTTGGGCCACCAGGCGGTGGTGACCTGGCGGTGCATCAGCGGGTACAGGGGCACCTGCTCGGCCAGGAGGTCGAAGCACTGGTTGAAGAGTTCCTGCTGGGCGTCGCCCGTAGCCTCGCGGGCCTGCTGCATGAGGTCCTGGAGCTTGTCGAAGGTCTTCTTGTCGGAGTGCTGCCAGAAGGTGCGGCCGGAGGTCCAGATGTTGTCGCCGTACCACCAGGACATCCACAGGTCGGGGTCGTTGCCGAAGCAAGACGGGTCGCCGGGGGACAGCAGGATGTCGTACTTGGCGTCCTTGGGGTCGTTGAAGGCAGCCCAGTCGACCTCGCAGACGTTGAGGGTGACGGCGCCGTCGCCGAGGACCGCGTCCCAGTTCTCCTTGATCTGGGGTGCGAGGTCCTTGGGCCAGCGGTCGTTGACCATGAGCTCGAGCTTGAGGTCCTTGACACCGGCTTCCTCGAGCAGGGTCTTGGCCTTCTCGGGGTCGTAGGTGAAGACGGTGGCCGCCTGGTGGTAGTTGGCGTGGTTCTCGGGCAGGAAGCAGGTGAGGGCCTTGGCGTAGCCGGCGAGCTGGTTGCTGATCAGCTTCTCGACGTCGATCGCATAGAACAGCGCCTGGCGGACGCGGTAGTCGTCGAAGGGCTTCTTGACGGTGTTGAACATCAGGAAGGGCAGGGAGAAGGAGTCCAGGGTCTCCACGGTGGCGCCGGACTGCTTGACGAGGTCAACGTTGGCAGCGGGGACGCTCTCCATGACCATGGCGGTCTGCTCGGTGAGGTACTGGGTGCGGGAGGTCTCGTCGACGATGATGTCCCAGTGCATGGCAGCCGCGGTTGCGGGCTTGGAGCCGTTGTAGTTGGGGTTGGGCTCGAAGTCGACCGCTCCGCCTGCGTCGAAGTTGCAGGAGGTCATGACCCAGGGGCCGGTGCCCAGGAAGGTGCCCTTGTCCAGGTCCTCCTGCGGGGTGCCCTTGGGGAACACGCGGCAGGTGGCCAGGCGGCACTTGAGCAGGGACTCGGCGGGGTACTTCAGGGTGACGCACACGCCGTTGCCCTCCTCAGCGACCTTGTCGATGAAGCTCAGGAAGGGGGCGTAGAGGGCGTTCTCCATCTCGACCTGGATGGCAGCGACGACGTCTGCAGGGGTGACCTCGGAGCCGTCGGAGTACTTGGCGCCCTCGCGCAGAGCGATGTGGTACTCGGTCTCGGAGACCTTCTCGGGCTCGCCGGCGGCCAGCGCGGGGTAGGTCTCGTAGGTGGTGTAGTCGAGGTCGTACAGAGCCTCGCAGGTGTGGCAGTAAGCCGCCATGACCGCTGCAGCAGAGACGCCAACAGGGGTGTAGGAGTTGGCGGTGGAGTAGGCGATGGCTGCGGTGAGGGTGCCACCCTCGACAGCCTTGCCCTCAGCAGCGCCCTGCTCCTTGTTGCCGCCGCCACCGCAGCCGCCAAGGGCCAGGACGATGGCGCCTGCAGCCGCAGTGCTTGCCGCGAGGAAGGACCTGCGGCTAACGTTCTTCTGTGCCATATGTTTCTCCAAATCATCCCGTTGGACCCAGAAGGGCCCAGATCGAAAGAAAGGCATCCTCGCACCCTCATCGCGAAGATGCCCTCATTTTGCACCAATTTGACCTCTTCTACGCATGCGTTTTGCATGTCCGCTGGGCTTATTTCCATCAGCCCCGGGGATGAATGGAGAT
>JBJEHN010000036.1:0-8589 GCA_051876105.1 Coriobacteriales bacterium
GCGCCGGCCAGCGCGACGGCTACGGCTTCGGCCGAGGCGACAGGCTGGAGGGGTAGGCAATACTCTCCAACAAGCAGAAATTCCAGACCTATGGCTACGAGTTGAGATAGGCCTCCACATCCTTGCGGAAGTAGCCTTCTGGAATGTTGGCCCTCACATAGTTGAGGAAATCCCGGGCGTTGTCTTTCATCACGTGCTCGGTGCTCCACACGAGCGAGACGGGGTACCACATGGGCGGCGTGCTCACCTTGAAGCGCACGACTTCCGGGTCGTCCTTGTAGCGCTGGTAGACGCACTCCGGCACGGAGCCCCAGCCGAGGCCGGCCTTAACGCCCTCCATCATCGCATCGTGAGTGTCAAAGCACGCGATCATGTTGTGATCGTTGAGGCTGAGGCCGTAGCGCTCGCGGAAGTGCCGGTTGCCAACCATGTGGCGGCCGGAGTTCCATTCGTAGATGATCATGGGCCACTTGATTAGGGTCTCGACGGGAAGCGGGTGGACCACTTGGTTGTAAGGGGGTTTGTTCGGGCCCACGAAGATTAGCTTCTTGTAGCCCAGGAGCTCGATGTTGAGCCCGGGCTCCTGGGGCTGGTTCTCGAGCAGGGCGAAGGCGAGGTCCCCCGAGTGCAGCTTCTCGACCAGATCGGGCTCGTAGCCCGCGTCGAGGTGCACGCGCTCGTCTGGGTGGCCGCCTGCTACGTAGTCCGCCACAAGCTTGGGCAGAAGCGCCACGCCGTCGTTGATCGACATGCCAACGTTGATCGTGGCCACGAAGCTCTCGTCAATCGCCGCCAGCTGGGCGGCCATGCCGCGCTCGAGGTCGCTGACGTTGCGTGCAAAGTCCGTAGCCAGCTCGCCGGCTCTGGTCATCTTGATCCCCGAAGATGTGCGCTCAAAGAGCTTTGTCCCGAACTTGACCTCGAGGTTGTTGATCTTTTGTGAGAGGCCGGGCCGGGACATGTAGAGCTGCTCCGCTGCTTGAGAAAGGCTCTTTGCCTCGGAAAGAACGATGAGCACTTTGACGTCGTCGAACAGCATCAGCGGCCTCCTCATCTCCGTTGAACACTGCTTTACCCGAAGCGCCTGGCAAACTCGTCCCCACGGGCTCCCTCGATACTGCCAGCAGTGCGCAAACGGGCATAATTACATTCGATAAAACAGCACAGCCGCCCCGCTGTCCAGCTCATTCACTCGATTTGCCGAAGCAATTGCTTACCGCAGCTGCAAACAAAAGCTCCATGGAGAAAAGCCTTTCCGCCCCTGCAAACAACGCGAACACCCAATCTGCCAGCGGCATAGCAATCGCGCCCGCGCAAAGAGCATCCTCAAGATGAGAACAGGGGAGGAAGGTTCAAAGCGAGGAGCGCTCGGTCCATCACCCCCGTGATTCTGCATAAACGAGAGAAGAAGAGGAGGAAAGATGGACAAGCAGGGCATCATAGACGCCAGTAAGGAGCGCCGCGAGGGCGAGCGCATCTTCTACACGTCCTGCCCCGCCAACGGGTGCTGGGACTCTGCTTGCGTGCTCAAGGTCCACGAGAAGGACGGCAAGGTCATCGCCATCGAGCCCGATGACTCCGTCAACGCAAACGACAGCCGCGAGGACTGCGGCTGGGAGAACATCTGGAAGGGCAACGTCCAGATGCGCCCTTGCGCGATGGGCCACGCATGGAAGAAGGAACTCTACGCCGAGACCCGCCTGCTGCACCCCATGAAGCGCGTGGGTAAGAAGGGCGCCGGTAACGGGCATTTCGTCCAGATCAGCTGGGACGAGGCGCTCGACACCATCGCCGAGAAGATGGTCGAGATCAAGGGCAAGTACGGCCCCTACGGCATCTTCCATTCCCAGTACCCCAGCTTCGAGAAGAACGGCTTCCCCCTGGCGCCGTGGTGGGAGGCCGGCTTCGGCGCGTGGGGCGAGCACTCCACCTCCGGCCACGCCGCCGGTGAGATGCTGCACCTGGGCGTCGACCTCTCCAAGACCGCCAAGGGCCTCTCCAACGCCCTGCCAGGCTTCGAGGCATCAGACGTGTTCAACTCCAAGCTGATCGTCATGTGGGGCATGGACCCTGTGGTAGCCTGGTTCGGCCCCACGTCCTACTACATGCAGCTGGCCCACGAGTACGGCTGCAAGGTCATCGTCATCGACCCGCGCTACACCCAGTCCGCCGAGCTGTTGGCCGACCAGTGGATCCCCATCCGCCCCGGCACCGACCTGGCGATGATGCTCGCCGTGGCCCAGGTGCTCTACGAGGAGGACATGATCGACCACGAGTTCGTCGAGCAGTGGGTGGACCTCGAGGGCTTTGAGGAGTGGCGCGCCTACTGCATGGGCGAGGGCGAGGACGGCATCAAGAAGACCCCCGAGTGGGCCGCCCCCATCTGCGCCGTGCCGGCTGAGACCATCCGCGAGTTCGCCCGCCTCTACGGCACCAGCAAGCCGGTGCACCTGCAGTACTTCTACAGCTGCGCCAAGCGCCACATGGGCGACTACTCCGCCGCGGCCTCCATGCTGCTGCAGGCCATGACCGGCAACCTGTGCATCCCCGGCGGCTGCCAGACCGGCGCCTGCCTGCCCACCCCGGGCCGCATCACCACCCCCACGGCGGACTGGAAGCGCGACACCCACGGCTACAAGCCGCCCGTGCTCTTCAACAACAACTGCCTCACAGAGATCCTGGCCTGCCAGAAGGACTACTGGGAGGGCCGCATGAGCGAGAGCGAGTTCCGCCATCGCATCGGCAGCCCCACCAACGAGTCCCCGCTGCCCAACATCCAGATGATCATCTTCGAGAACAACTACGCCAACAACCACTCGAACGTCAACAAGCGCTTCCAGGGCATGGCCGACACCGAGTTCAACTGGGGCTTCCAGTGGCACCTCAACCAGCCCACGGCCGAGCTCTGCGACATCATCCTGCCGGCGCCCGTGTGGCAGTTCGAGGGCATGGACGAGTACATGTACGGCCACCAGCGCTTCGTCTCTGGCCCCAACGGCATGCGCAACTACTTCACCTTCTGCGCGCGCGGCGCCGAGTTCCCCGGCGAGGTCCGCTCCAAGGAGTGGGTGTGGACCGAGATCGCCAAGCGCCTGGGCGACGACGTGGCCGCCGGCTACAACCCCCGCATGCTCGACGTCGACGTCGAGCACTGGGTCGAGGCCCAGGAGGCCGTCTACAAGGAGGCCTTCGAGGAGTGGGCAGACGCGGGTTACTGGATGTTCCTCGGCTATGAGGACCGCCCCAGCTGGGAGGACTTCAACGCCCACCCCGTCATCCGCACGGAGATCGACCGCCCCTACTACGCCTTCAAGACCATGATCGAGGCCGGCGAGAGCCCCTTCGGCACGCCCAGCGGCAAGATCGAGTTCGCCTCGAACTTCGTGAAGACGCACGACATGACCGAGACCCGCTGGCGCGGCCACATCGACCCGATGCCCGTGTGGAGCCCCAGCTACGTCGAGGGCGACATCGGAAGCGCCTCCAACGACGGCTTCTACAACCCCAAGGCGGCCAAGTACCCGCTGTCCATGGTCTCGCCCGTCTCCATCTACCGCCAGCACTCCAGCAACGACAACAACCCGCTGCTGCGCGAGGACTGCTACCGCCACGCGGTGTGGATCAGCGGCGTCGACGCCCAGGCCCGCGGAATCAAGGACGGCGACCTGTGCCGCGTCTACAGCGACCGCGGCGAGGTCCTGCTCACGGCCTACGTCACCAACCGCATGACCCCGGGCACCGCGGCCGTCCACCACGGCGCGTGGTTCCAGACCGACGGCCGCCCCGCCGAGATGAACAAGTTCGGCGAGGACCTGCGCGGCACGCCCAACATCCTGCTCGACGACGGCCACCTTCCCCACATCCTGGGCGCGCTGATCATCGCGGGCCTGGTTGAGGTCGAGAAGGTCGCAGACGGTGACGAGGAGGGCTTCGGCCTGGAGTCCCAGCGCGGCGGCATGCGCGGAGCCAAGGTGGCCCTGGACTACCGCCGCTCGCTCGGAGAGGAGGAGTAAGCAATGACCCAGTGTGGATTCCTGTTCGACATGAACCGCTGCTACGCCTGCCAGGCATGCAGCGTCGCCTGCAAGGACTGGAACGCGATCGAGCCGGGCGCCGAGAAGTGGATGACCGTCTACGAGTGGGAGGAGGGGACCTTCCCCAACATCCGCCTGCACTCGCTGGCCTTCCCCTGCGCCCACTGCGACGACCCTGCCTGCATGCACGCCTGCCCCAACGGCGCCATCTACAAGGAGGAGCAGTTCGGCGCGGTGCTGGTGGACCAGGACAAGTGCGACGGCTGCCGCAAGTGCTACGAGGCCTGCCCCTACGGCTCCCCGCGCTTCGCCAGCGACGAGCCGGGCACCAAGATGAGCAAGTGCACCATGTGCGTCGACCGCCTGGCAGAGGGCAAGCAGCCCATCTGCACCCAGTCCTGCCCGCTGCGCGCCTTCGACTTCGGTCCCATGGAGCAGCTGGTGGAGAAGTACGGCGACGTCCGCTACTGTGAGGGCATGCCCAGCCCGGCGCTCACCAAGCCCAACTACCTGGTGTGGAACCCCCGCGAGAAGCACCCCGTCTTGCCCTACGATGCCGCCGAGGCCATCAGGCTCAACCAGCAGCGCGGCGACCTGGGCACCGTCTTCGAGAGTGAGGAGAGCCTGCAGTCCTTCGACGAGGGCACCATCCACCGCAACAAGCTGCGCATGAAGCACGAGAGCACCATCCAACTCATGCGCGAGACCCGCAACGACATGGCCTAGAGGTCAGCTGCACCACTGGTGACGACCCCGCCCCGACTGGGTGGGTGAATCAAGCCGCTGGGGCCGAGGAAGGGCTCCGGCGGCACCCCTCCCCAAGGCGCTTGAGAGGGCGCGCCGCAAAAGAGGGGAAGCAAGGAAGGAAAGAGGAGGCGCGAAAGCGCCCCGCAACTACCATCGAAAAGGAGGAGTGAAGATGGAAATCATCGGCGTTCTCGGCATCATCGTCGGCCTCGTCATCTTCGTGATCGCTTCCATGAAGGGCTGGAACGTCCTCATCACGTCCCTGATCACCGCGGCTATCATCATTCTCACCAACGGCATGGATCTGGCCACCTCTATGGTCGGCGCAGAGAAATCCTACGTCACCGGCATGGCCGGCTTCGTCCAGAAGAACCTGCTCATCTTCATGGGTGGCGCCATCATCGGCGAGTTCATGGACAAGTCCGGCGCGGCCAAGTCCATCGCCAACGCCGTCATGGGCGTCGCTGGCAAGAAGGGCCCCTACTTCATCCTGCTGGGCATCGCGCTCGTCGGCGCCATCCTGACCTACGCCGGCGTGTCCATGTTCGTGGCCATGTTCGCCCTGATCCCGCTGGCCCGCCCCCTGTTCAAGGAAGCCGACATCCCCTGGCACCTGTTCTGCGCTGCATGGACCCTGGGCGCCTGCTCGTTCACCATGGCCATGATCCCCGGCGTCCCCGCCATCGCTTGGATCAACGCGGCCAACGGCTGCGGCGTCACCCTGACCGCCGCCCCCATCATGGGCATCGTGGGCTCTGTCATCGCCATCGTCGTGAGCTGCCTCTACATCAAGTTCGCCCTCAAGCGCGCTCAGGCCAAGGGCGAGACCTACGCCATGACTGCGGGCGTCGAAGACGACGTCGCCGAGGCCGAGGACCGCAAGCTCCCCAACCTGGGCCTGTCCCTGCTGCCCCTGATCGCCCTCATCGCCATCATCATCGGCGGATCTGCTCTGGCTATCCCCAACATCGTCTACATCGGCATGGTCGCTGCCATCGTCCTGAGCATCGTGTGCTTCTGGGTCAACCTCGGCAGCCTCACCGCCGTCCGCGACGCCCTGGGCAACGGCGCCAAGAACGCCCTCGGCCCCTGCCTGTTCACCTCCGCAGCCGTCGGCGTCGGCACCGTCGCCGCAGCCTCCGTTGGCTTCACCGTGATCTACGAGGCCATCTTCAACATGCCCGGCGGCACCTACGTCTCCGCAGCCACCATGGCTGCCGCTCTCGGCGGCATCATGGGCTCCGGCTCTGGCGCAGTTGGCATCATCGCCGGCAACTTCCTCGACCCCTACCTGGCCACCGGCGTCAACCCCGCCGCCCTGGCCAAGATTATGGCCACCGCTGCCACCATCGGCGGCGCTCTGCCCAACTCCGGCGCCATGTTCGGCATGCTCGCCGCAATGGGTCTGAACCATGGCAACTCCTACAAGCACATCGCCGCCATCTCCATCGGCGCTGGCATGTGCGCCCTGGTCGTCATGATCATCATGGCAATGGTCGGCATCGTCTAAGTATCTACGTCTTCGCTGGGGGCCGAGTGCAATGCCGGCCCCCAGCCTCCCAGCCCGCTCCCCTGCCTCTCAAGCGGGCACGCGACGCAAGGCTTCCAAGCATGCCGCGTCCCGCGCGAGAAGCCGCATCACCCCTTGCTGCGGCTTCTCGCGCGGATGCTTCCCCACCTTTCCTCTGTTTGATCCGCGCGAGCACTGCCCTCAACCGGCAATGCAGCCAAGAGCTGGAGAGCGCACCCCCCTATCCCTCCGAGCGCTCTCCAGCCTCCTTTCCCGAGGAACCCCTACCGAAGGGCTCTTCAGGGAAGGAAATGGGCGGACAGACCCCGGCGCAGCCGCAAGGACGCCTTGACACGATCCTCAGGGAGGGAGATCAACATGGGTAACATCAGCAAGGAACAGGGTGCAATGGGCAAGGAGCCGGAGACGATGAAGGCCTCCACCCATGACCAACCGCCTGCCAAGGGTGGCGATGGCAAAAAGGGGTCTGTCACCGAGCAGGTCTCGCTGTTCGAGCGCGTGCCAGACAACAAGCGGCTTGCTTGGCCCGACATCGCCGCGATCCTCTCGGGCGTTGTCTCGAGCCTCTCCAAGCTCATGGGCGGTGGCATCGTCGCTTTCTACGCAGGCTGCCAGCTCGGCGGCCTGGCCGTGGCCATCACCTTCGCTCTCTCGTTTGTCCTCACCTACCTCGTGGGCAAGATCTGCTTTCGCGAGGGCCTGCCCAACAACGTGGTGAGCCGTTTCTACATCTTTGGCAAGAACGGCTCCGCAGCGGGCTCGCTCATCTGGATCTTCGTGCTCGTGGGCGTGCTAGCAGTGGGCACGGTTCAGCTGGGCAACGCGATACTATTCGCCACCGGCTGGACGAGCGAGGCCGCGCGCTGGACCCTGTTCATCGGCATCTCGTGCGTGTGGGTCTTCATGGCGCTCTTCGGGACCAAGATCATCGCCCGCATGAACGCCGTGTTCGTGGTGGCGCTGTTCTGCGTCATGGGCTACGTGGTCTACCTCATCGCCGCCAACGGCCAGATGGTCGACGCCGTCACCCACGGTATCCTCATTCCCGGCGTCGGCGCTGGCGAGGGCTTTGCGTACTCGGTCAACTACGCCATCATGACCAGCGGCCTGCTGGCGCTGTTCGCAGCGGATTTCACGCGCTTTGCCCGCAAGGAGCGCGACCTCGTGCCCATCGCCGGCGTGGGCAGCCTCTTCGCCATCATCACCTACATCTTCGGCGCGCTCATCACCTTCTATGGCTTCTCCAAGAGCGTCGAGTACTTCTCAGCCATGGGCTATGACGCTGCCGGTGCTGCGCATGCGGCGATAACCAACCCAGGCGTGTCGCTGGTGCTTGCCGCCGGCGGAATCGGCCTCGCGATCATCTGCCTTTCGCAGATGAAGGTCGAGACCTCGAACTCCATCGGCGGAGCCAACGCCGTCTCCAACCTCATCAACAGCCTCACCGGGCACAAGGTGCCTTGGATTGTCGCTGTGATCACCGCCAACGCCATTGGCCTGGCCTTCATCCTGGGAGGCATCCTCGACCAGGTCAACGCCTTCATGAGCTACGGCTCCATCCTCACTACGTCCTGGTGCATGCTGCTTATCACGGACTACTACATCGTGCGCGGCAAGATGGACATCGGCCGCCAGGGCATCGATGTGGACGCCCCCGAGCAGAACGTCAACTGGCGCGGCGTGGGTGTGCTGGCCGTTGTTACCGTGATCGGCAGCGCGCTGTACGCGACCAAGATTGTCGCAGTGCCCTTCCTGGTGGTGGCGCCCCTCACCATGGCACTCTACATCGCCGTGAGCTGGGCCTGGCGCGACAAGGTGCGTGCCGAGGAAGCATCGCGTCTGGGGGCCGAATAAGAGAGGCTTTCTCACCGCACCCTCTGTCACGATGAGAAAGCACTCTGGTCTGATAGGGACGGACGGCGGCTGCGAGCGCTGCCCCCCAATTGTGTTAGACAAAGGCAGCCAGGCCGGGCTGCCTTTGTCGTTTAGTAATCGGTGTTACTTACACGCGAGCACCAAGACGGCAATCGCGAGGATCAAGATAACCTTCATCTTCATGCGACCACCTCCAATCCCGAGACGGGGCGGAGGAATCAAAGGCGAGGCCTGGAGACCTGCGCCGATGATTCTAGCAAACCCAGCCCCCAAACCTCCAAAACCCGAGGGAGACCAGGCTCTGATACGAGGGGCTCGCACATTGCCAGCCGGCGACGCCCTTGCAGGCGGTGTCAGGCAGCCGCATGATCAGCCGCTTGCTGCTGGCTCGCGGCGTCGAGG
>JBJEHN010000037.1:0-8340 GCA_051876105.1 Coriobacteriales bacterium
CAGGGCTTGGTAGAGACAGAAGTTTGGATTTTATCCAGGTTGGGATAACGTAGCAAATCCAAATGTTTGGATTTGCTACGCCACACTCGGGCCTCGAACTGGCTTGAGTCTGGCATGCCCCTGTCCGCAATCGCGGAGCTCCTGGGGCACGAGCAGCTCGGGACGACGCAGATCTACGCGAAGTCGAGCATCAAGAAGAAGCGCGAGAACGTGGAGAAGTACCGCGCGACCCATCCTCCCGTCGGCAGCACCGAGACGTTCTGGCACGGCGACGAGGACGTCATCCGCAGGCTCTACGGGCTGTCTGGCTAAGCTGAGACAAGAACACGGCTGGCGCCAGGGTTCTGCCGTCTCGTGGTCGCGTTATCAGGAACAAGACGCGAAACCACTGCTTTGACATGTGGTTTTGTATGTTCTTCCTGATAACGAGTTGTTCCAGATAACCTCCATAGCCACCGCCAGGCAGGCAAACTCGCCGCCGCCGGTGCGCTGCCGCAGGCCCTCCATGGCCTCGGTGAAGCTGAGGCCCGCCCGCATGTCCCACAGGGCATGGCGCAGCTCGCGCGCCATGGCGCCGCTGCTGTTGCAGGCAGCGTATTCCAGCGCCTTGACGAGCGAGTTGCCCGAGTCGAGCGCGATGCACAGCATGCGCAGGGCCTGGGGCAGCGACTGCCTCAGCTGCTGACGGCGGCGCTGCCCCTGCGCGCGCTGCACCAGGCGCTGCACGGGAGGCAGGCGCCCAAGGAGCCGCCGCGCAGCCTGCTCGGCGCGCTCCAGGCGCTGCCTGGCACCCAGCAGCCGCCCTCCGTTGAGCGCGCGCTCGTGGGCGAGGCGCGCGCAGCACCAGGTCGCTGCGGCCCGGCTCAGCTGCCAGGCAGAGGCACCCGCCGCTGCCAGCGCGCAGCTCAAGCTCGCTACAGCTGCCGCCTCCATTCCTCGACCTCCTCCTCGCTCGCAATGCCGTCAGCAACCAGCGCGCCGACCCAGGCTGGCTCGTGCTCCCACTCATAGGCACCCCGCTGCTTGCACCAGTGCACCGCACTGCAATAGGGGAACGCGTCGCCGCCCTGCTCTGGGGTACTGCCGTCATCCCGCCCCAAGGGCACAGCGCCACCGCAGCGCACGGCGATCTGCGTCACCCGGCGCTGGCCGTTGCTGTCGCGGTCCTGCTGGACGAACACGTCCACGGCAGAGAAGACCTGCTCGCGGATGAGCTCTGCCGGCAGCTCCATGCCGTAGCGCACCATCATCACCAGGCGGCTCACCGCCTCTTGCGGGCAGCCGGCGTGCAGGGAGGTGAGGCTGCCGTCGTGGCCGGTGCACATGGCCTGCAGCATGTCGAGGGCCTCGGCGCTGCGGCACTCGCCCACGATGATGCGGTCCGGGCGCATCCTGAGGGCGTTGGTCACCAGCTCGCGTATGGTCACGGCGCCCTTGCCCTCTGCGTTGGGCATGCGCGCCTCGAGCCTCACCACGTGCGGGTGCGCATCGAACCTCAGCTCCGCCGCGTCCTCGATGGTGACGATGCGCTCGCCAGGGGGTATCTCGCGGCTCAAGGCGTTGAGCAAGGTGGTCTTGCCGCCGCCTGTGCCGCCGCACACCGCGATGTTCTTGCGCGAGCGCACGGCCCAGCACAGCAGCTGCGCCATGGGCGCGGTCATGCTTCCCAACTCCACCAGCTCCCCAAGCGAGTACGAAACAGGCCTGAACTTGCGGATGGTGAGCGCCGTCCCCTCAAGCGAGACCGGGGGTATCACCACGTTCACGCGGTGGCCCTGCGGCAACCGCGCGTTGACGATGGGCTGCTGCTCGTCCACCCGGCGCCCCAGGGGCGAGACAACGCGGTCGACCACCAGGCGCAGCTGCTCTTCGCTGTCAAAGCACTCCTGGGCGGGGTGCAGTGCGCCCTCGCGCTCGTAGAAGATGCTCCCACAGCCGTTGACCATGATCTCTGTGACGGAGTCGTCTGCCAGCAGGGCCTCCAGGGGGCCCAGGCCCAAGATCATGTCGACCAGCTCGTCTTGGAGACGCTGACGCTGGGCCGCCCCCAGCTGGCGGAAGTCACCCGCCGCCATCACCTGCTGTATCAGCGCGCCTATCTCCCGGGCAGCCTGCTCCCTGTCCAGAGCGGCGAGCTGGGCCAGCCGCTGGCTGGAGGTGTCGCGGTAGAGCATCTGGCGCAGCCTCTCCTTGGTCTGCGGTGTGACGGCAGCCTCGTCTGCCGGCGCTTGCTCAACAGGTGCGTCCCCCGCGCCTGCAGCCTTCGTGTAGTCGCTCAACTTCATTTGAACAGCCCCTTGCGCTTGGAATCCGCCGCCTCGAAGCTGCAGCCCACCCGCGGCAGGGCCTGGCGCAGGAGCTCGCGCGCCCCGGTGAGCGCCGGGTTCTCGCCCTGGAGCAGCTCATCCATGCCGCTGCAGCGTATGAGCTCGTCGAGCGGCTCGCGGCCGTCTTGGATGCAGCAGAGGTGCGTGGCGTCCAGGGCGCGCCCCACCTCGCGGGCGCTGATCGCCACCTTGGAGCTCCAGCGGTTGTAGACGACCACCATGCGGGTGCGCGGCACCTTGAGGCGGTGGCAGAGCTCGCACGCCTTGAGGGCGGACGCCACCGACGAGGGCCGCTGGTCGACCACCATGAAGTAGAGGTCGCACTGCAGCAGCAGGCTGGCGGTGTAGCCAGACCACATGCCGCCCGTGTCCGCGATGAGCAGGTCGCGGCCGGCGCGCATGCGCTCGAGCTCCTGCGCCAGCACGTCCTCCACCTCCTCCGCAACCTCCGGGAAGAGCGGTGCCTTGTAGAGCGCGAAGCCCGGCGGGCACTCCACCGGCGTGCAGGTGCGCGGGCTGCCCAGATTGGGAAGGCTGTCTTCGAGGCCGAACCAAAAGCCCAGGTCGCCGAACTGGAGGTCGCCTTCGACGAGCGCGACGTCCATGCCCTGCGCCGCGCTGAGGGCCGCGCTCAGCACCGCCACGGTGCTGCGGCCCACGCCGCCGCTGCCGCCCACCACTGCGATGAGCGGGGCGCGCTTGAGCGCAGGCGCGGGCTCTGGCACCGGCAGCTCCCGCTCGGCCTCACCTTGCTGGCCGTAGAGCGCCTCGTCCCACGAGGGCAGGCCCTCGCGCCAGTGCTCGCCCTGCTCGAGCAGCTCCTCGCGGTGCTCTGCCGCGGCGCGCTGCGCGAGGTGCTCGTCTCCCACAACGCCCAGCGCAGGAGCCCCCGCGCCGCTGGCAACCGAGTGCCGGCCGCGCGGCTCCTGCGCGCTGCCGTCGATGCGCTGCGGCCTCCAACCCCCAGAGAACCCGTAGTGCTCCTGGGCCTTCTCTGCATTCAGCATTCTCACGCCTCCTCGTTGACGGCCTGCCCGCCGGGCAAGACCAGGTGGATAGTCCCCTTGCAGCTCGCGGAGAGCAGCTCGCTCACGCTCTCAGGGGTGACGGCCAGGGTGACCCAGGTGATCGCGTTGGAGGTGCCCGGGTCGACCACGGCGCTTGTCTCGAGCACCAAGATCCGCTTGCCCAGCAGCACGATGCTGCCCTCGCCCGTCTCCACGTAGACGTCGACGAAGGAACCCTCCTGCACGCTGCCGCCTACGGCCAGGACGTCGTCGGACGCGACGCTCACCGCCTCGAGCCCCGCGGGCACGCTGATGCGCGAGCTGCCGTCGCCCACGCGCTCCATGAGGATGGGCTCACCCTCCTTGATGTCTTGCTCGGCAACCAAGCCCTTGAGCTGCTCGAGGCTCTCTGCAACCTCGGCCCGCGGAAGCAGGTCTGTAAGCCAGCTCATCTGCATGACGTTGCCCGCGCCCAGGGCGGTCCCGGCGCCGATGTCCTCCACGGCAACCATCACCTGGGCTTGCTCGCCGCCGTAGCGCTCGATCGCGCGCTGGCGCTTGGTGGCGGCCTCGCTGCTGACGGTGGCGGTGTAGGCGAAGACCGCCGCCACGGCCAGCAGCGCGCACAGGCCTCCTATCGCCAGCTGCCGTTGCTGTGAAGAGAGATGGGGCATGGGGTGCTCTGCCTCGCTTCCTCCCCGCGGCGCACGCGCGCAGCAGGGCTCGGGTGCCGGCCCCTTCAGCCGGCGGGGAAGCGTTTTGTACACCCGATGCAACCGAGCAAACCACCCCCAAAACCTATCCGGATTTCCGAAAAACATACGAACAGGATTTGGATGTACGACCCTCCCAAAACCGAACGCCGCAGCTCAAGGCCACGGCGTCCCCTCAAAACCCTCATGTGGAAAACCTGTTGAAACTTTTGTGGAAAAGAAAAAACCGCGAGGGCTCGCCAGCAAAAACGCAGCGCGCCGCCGTCACGCCCCCAGCGCCAGCGCTGCCAAGCTCAGGGCGCCGTAGATCAGGGGTTGGTGCACCAGGTAGAAGGGCAGGCAGTGGCGGCCCACGGCGGCCAGCACGGGCCAGGGGCGCTGACAGGGCAGACGAAGGCGGCCGTCCTCCTCGCGCGGGCACAGCCGCCACAAGAAGTAGCCGCACAGGTACAGGAATATCCACGGCAGGAAGGGCACGTAGTCGGTGCTCGCAAAGCCCGGCATCTGGAAGCCCAGGGCGGTCGTGAGCCAGTTGGCGTAGAGCGCGTCTGGCAGGGTGCAGAGGTCCACCCCCTCGAATCCGAGCGCCCCGCGCGGGATGTCGCGCGCCAGCAGGAAGATCACCGCGCACAGCAGCAGCCCCGGCAGGGCGGGCGCCTTCTCCAGCTGCTGCTTGAACGGCACCAGCGCCATCATCGCCGCGCCCATGAAGCTCAGCACGCCGAAGTAGACCGCCTCTGCCGGCATGGCAAGCGCCGTCACAGCCGTCACCACCAGCCCGCAGCCGAAGACCTCCAGCCCGCGGCGCAGCTGCCGGCGGCCCAGGCCCCAGCAAAAGCCGCTGAGCAGCACGAACGCGTAGAGGATGCTCTGCTGCCACACGTAGCCCGGGGTGCCGGTGAACCACGGCGCACTCAACCCGAAGAGCGCGGTGAGATCCCACATGGTGTGGAAGATCGCCATGCTGACGAAGACCAGGCCGCGCAGATTGTCGAGGACGTGGTACCGCATCCGCGCCGCGCGGCCCTAGTGGGTGTGGGTGGTGCCGTCTGCGTGCGTGTGCGTGTGGGGGTGGTGGTGCTCGCAAGGGTGCTCGTGCTCGGCGCCCACCGTCGTCACCACCAGGTCGCCGTTGAGCACGCCCTTGGTGCCCAGCAGCGTGTCTGCGATGCTGCGCACCTCCGCGCTGCGCCCGCGCATGATGATGACTTCCAGGCAGTTGTGCTCGTCCACGTGCACGTGCGTGCTGCTGACGATGGCCTCCACATGGGCATGCTGTATGGAGTCGAGCTTGTCGCGCAGGTCGGCTGCGTGGTGGTCGAACACCATGGTGAGCGTGGCGAAGACCCGGGCGTCGGGTTCCTCAGTGGTCTCGCGCACGAGGGCGGCGCGGACAAGGTCGCGCACGGCCTCAGAGCGGTTGGAGGCGGTGCCGCGGCGCTGGGTGTAGTCGTCCAGCTGGGCCAGCAGGTCTGCCGGCATGGCCACGGTGAAGCGTGCAAGCTCGCTGCTCATGCTCTACTCCTCACTCGATGCGCCCTGCTGCGCGCCCGGCGCGGCCTCCAGGGCCTCCACTGCGGTGTCTGCCAGGGCCTTGATCAGGCCGGCGTCTGCGTTGAGGCAGGGGATGTAGGTGAAGCTCGCCTCGCGGCCCGCAGCCTCCATGAAACTGCGGCGCAGTTCGCGCCCCACCTCCAGGGCCGTCTCCATGTTCTCCGCCACAAAACCCGGGCACACCACGGCAACATTGCGCACGCCCTGCTCGGCCAGCTGCGCCAGCGCAGCGGGTGCCAGGGGCTGCAGCCACTTGCGGTTGTCGAAGCGGCTCTGGTAGCACAGCACCAGGTCCTCGGCGGGAACGCCCAGGTCGGCGGCCAGGTTCTCAGCGGTCTGCTCCGCCTGCTGGCGGTAGGGGTCGCCGGCTTCTATGTCCTTCACCAGCGTGGAGTGGAAGCTCACCACCAGCTTGGAGCCGGGCTGCCAGGCCCAGTGCCGGGCCATCTGGCGCGCCAGAGCGCTGCGCCAGCTGGGGTTGAGGTAGAAGCTGCCGGCCTCTGCCACCTGGGGCTGCCAGCCGTACTCTGCAGCCAGCTTGGCGAGCACCTCGCGGGCGCGCTCCAGGCAGGTGCCGGTGCACACGCGCACCTGCTGCGGGTAGGCGGGCAGGACCACCACTCGCTCAGCGCCCCAAACGCGCAGCTCGTGCAGGCCGTCGAGCACAGAGGGGCTGCCGTAGCGCTGGCCCACGGCCACGCGCACGTCGCCGGGCAGGCGGCCGGAGAGCTCCACCTCCAGGCGCTGGGCCTGCTTGTAGCAGGCGATGGTGAACGGCGAGCCCTGGGGCGTCCAGAACTCCTCGTAGCGCGGCAGGGTCTGCTGGGGACGCTTGACGAGGATGTGGTTGACGATGCGCTTGCGGATGAACTTGGGCGCACCGATGATGGCCGGGTCCATCAGGAACTCGCGCAGGTAGTTGCGGATGGCCGGGACGGTGGGCTCGTCTGCGGTGCCCGTGTTCATCAGCAAGACGCCAGTCTTCATGCGCACTCCCTTGGTAGTCACAACCCCTCGATTATGACGCGTCAGCGCCGCTTCCAGCGCTTCTGTTCGGCGGGATACATCACCCAGGCCGCCACATAGCTTGCCAGCTGGCAGACGATGATGCACATGATGCTCACCTGGAAGCCCAGCCCGTCGTTGACGGCACCCCAAACGAGGCTCGTGACGCCGATCCCCAGGTCGTTCATAAGGAGGAAGAGCGCGTTGGTGGCACCCCAGCGCTCGGGCGGGGTGTTCTTGACCGCCACGCTCTGATTGAGCGGCAGCGTGATCCCCAGGGAGAGGCCGTAGAGCACGCCCGAGCCCAGGTAGACGGCCTCGCTCATGGGCGCGGCGAGCAGCATGCCGCTTTGCACCAGCGAGCACGCGATGGCCACGGTGTAGGTCTTGATGGCGGGCACCGTGTCCATGAAGCTCTTGGAGCACAGGCGCACGGCCACCATGCTCACAGCGCTGATGGTGTAGAAGAGACCGGCGTGCTCAAAGCCCAGGGTGGTGCCGTAGAGGCCGGTGAAGAAGATGCCGAAGCCGTACATCGGGCACAGGATGGCCATGGGCACGGCGCCGGGCAGGGCGCGGGGCTCCAGGATGTTGAAGGCCTCGCGCAGGGTGAGCTTGGTGCGCGGCGCAGGTTCCTCGCCGCGGCTGCGGGCGGCCTCTTCCTCCTCCATCTTGCGGCGGTAGGCGCAGGTCGCGGGCAGCTTGCGCCATTTGCGCTCGAAGCGCGCGTTGAGCGCCACGGCCAGCCCCACCACGCCCACGAGCGACAAGCCCACGTAGAGGTTGGTGGCAGGCTCCGTGCCCACCAGGAACAGCGCCAGCGCCGGCCCGATGCTCATGGCCAGGGCCTGCCCCAGCCCGTGGTAGCCGATGCCCTCGCCCAGGCGAGCGGCCGGCAACACGCAGGCAGCCGCAGTTGAGGCAGCGGTGGTCGCCGCGCCAAAGCCCGCGCCCTGCAGCAGGCGGCTCAGCGTGAACAGCGGCACCCCCTGCACCACGGCGGACATGAAGGTCCCCGCCAGCAGCACGGCCACGCCGCAGACGATCACCAGCGAGCAGCGCCCGCTGTCGATGACGGGGCCCAGCGCGATGCGGCTGAGCGCGGCAGCGGCCGAAAACGCCAGCGCCAGCGCCCCGGCCAGCGCAGAGCCGTAGCCCTCCCCCACCAAGAAGACGCTGGTGCCCGAGTTGAGGCCCTGCCCCATCACAAAGCAGCACAGCGTGAGCAAGATGATGAGCACGAACATCGCGCTCCACAGGCGCGGCGGGCCCTCGGTGTCCTCTTTCCTAATCAGCGGCATAGAATCACATTGATAATCAAAAGCGTTGCTATGTTTTCGCAGGTAGCAACCCAGCTTCTCTGTCTGTCACTCATGATTATATGCTTTGAGAAGCCGGGCTGCACCGTGTGCCTTGTTAGGACCTCGGCGGGTTCATGAGACCGTCGAGCCAGGCGTCTAGCTCGCTCTTCTTGTCCTCCTTCACCTCGATCTTCGAGATGAGCTTCTCCTCGATCGCCGCCGTCGTATTCTGCACGGCGCCGGGGTCGACCTTCGCGTATACCATGGTGGTTGCCACGGAGGAGTGGCCGAGGAAAAAGCGCACCTCCTCGATGTCTGCCCCCGCCCGCAGCATGTGCGTGGATACGCTGTGCCGTAGCAAATCCAAATGTTTGGATTTGCTACGTTATCCCAACCTGGATAAAATCCAAACTTCGCTGACTCACTACCTTGT
>JBJEHN010000038.1:0-8139 GCA_051876105.1 Coriobacteriales bacterium
GGCGCCCAGCTGCATCATGAGGGCGGCGTCTGCCGGGGTGGCGATGCCGCCGGCGGCGAAGTTGACGACGGGCAGCTTGCCGGTCTCCTTCACCTGGCGCACCAGCTCGACGGGCACCTGCAGGCGCTTTGCCTCCTCGAAGAGCTCGTCCTCGCGCAGGGACTGCACGTGGCGGATCTGGGAGTTGATGAGACGCATGTGGCTCACGGCCTGGACGACGTCGCCGGTGCCGGGCTCGCCCTTGGTGCGGATCATGGTCGCGCCCTCGGCGATGCGGCGCAGTGCCTCGCCCAGGTCGCGCGCGCCGCAGACGAAGGGAACGGCGAACTGGGTCTTGTCGATGTGGTAGACGTCGTCTGCGGGAGAGAGGACCTCGGACTCGTCGATGTAGTCGATGTCGATGGCCTGCAGGATCTGGGCCTCGACGAAGTGGCCGATGCGCACCTTGGCCATGACGGGGATGGAGACGGCCTCCTGGATGCCGCGGATCATGGCGGGGTCGCTCATGCGTGAGACGCCGCCGGCGGCGCGGATGTCGGCCGGGATGCGCTCGAGGGCCATGACGGCGCAGGCGCCGGCTTCCTGGGCGATGCGGGCCTGCTCGGGAGTGGTGACGTCCATGATGACGCCGCCCTTGAGCATCTGGGCCAGCTCGCGGTTGAGCTTGATGCGCTCTGCAGAGGCAGCGGGAGTGGTCATTGGGGTTCCTTTCGACAATGAGGGCGGAATGGGAGATACGATAGTCTCATTAGGACAGAAAATATAGTCCCAATAAATCCTATTAGCAAGGTAGGAATTATTGAAGAATCCGCGTGCGTGGCTCAATCTGGGTGGGCGACACTCGGGATGCTCTGCAGCTCAAAGCGGTAGCGCTGCGTTGCCTGGGGGTACTTCTCGCGGTCGACCTCGCTCAGGAACATCTCCTTGGGCCGCACCCACAGGGAGCAGTCGCCATAGAGCTTGCGGTAGACCACGTACTCGGTATCGTCTTCTGAAGAGCGGGCCACGTCTTCCACGAGGTAGAGGTCGCCCTTGAAGTGGCGGTAGATTCTGTTGAGTTCTAGCTCGCGCATGTCGCTCCTTGTGCACGCGTGCCAACGGCAGCTGGCTGCCGTGGCGGGCTTGACCCATCCAACACTGTAAAGATACGCGGTGCGGGGGCGTCTGGCACCCCCGCACCGCGTTTAATCGCCCAATGCCCCGCACTGGCAGCCAAGTGATGGCTGTGGTGCGCCTACTTGCCGCTTATGAGGGCGCTCGAGCTCAAGTCGTAGTCATCAAGGCACCAGCTGTTGATGGCCGGGTCCTCGTAGGTGGAGTGGAAGAGCGTCTTGCTCTGGGCGCTGTAGCCCGAGGTGTAGATCGTGCGCTCTGTGTTGCCGGTCTTCATGATGGAGGCGCCCTCTACCATCGCCACGCCCTGCAAGCTGCGGAAGAGGCGGATCTTGTTCTCGTCGTCGCCCTCTTTGAGCGGGTAGTGGGCGTTGAGGTAGGCCGCGCGTACAAAGCGCGAGGTGGAGTAGTAGTCGCCGGGAAGGGAGCGCATGCCGCCGCCGGTGCCGTAGGCCTCGAGCTCGGCGCGGCCCCAGCTGCGTGCCTGCGGAACCTGAGGGCTCACCATGTAGTAGGAGCGCAGGTTCTCCAGGTGCCAGTCGAAGGCCGGCTGGTTGGCCAGGGTGTCGACGGGGTTGTCGTAGATGTGCATGCCGCTTGCGGTGTACTCGACCACGATGCTCTGCTCGGCATCCGCGATGATCCAGTGCAGGGCCGAAGGGTCCATCCCCGCGATCTTCACGCCCACCACGGCGGCGTTGCTCAGCGCTGCGCGCGCCTGTTCACCGGTGGAGAAGTTGCGGCAGACCCACAGGGGCAGCTCGTAGGACGCGAGGTTGAGCTTGCCTTCGACGGGGGTGCTCTCGTACGCGGCAAAGCCGGCGAAGAAGAGGCCCGCGCAGCCCAGCCCGTCCTCGTTCATGCAGTCGAAGTAGAGCGGCGTGTCCTGGGCGGTGATGCCGATGCCGATGACCGCCTTGCGGCCGTCTGGCGTGGAGTCGAACTCCCAGCTGTGCTCCCAGCCACGGGGAGCGATGACGGGGTGCTCGCCGTAGCCGCACTCCCAGTCGAGGTTGCGCCCGAAGTACATCCCCCCGGACGCCGCGTTGAAGCGGATAGCAGTGCACATGGTTGCCTCCTGCCGTTCTAAGTGCCCGCATGCAAGCGGGGGAGAGGGATTGCCCTCCACGGCCATTGTGGCACGCCGGGGAACGCGCGCGACGTATTGTTGACGCCCTGTGGGCAGCGCTGCGCCGTGCCGTCATCTGCCGCAGCGGGCCATATGCGCCGCCCGCTGCGCCAAGTTGCCCGCAAGCCTTGACCCCTGCCGTCGTTCGGTTAGAATGCCTTATAACACTTTGGCATAGACTTATAACAAAACTCGTAAACGAGGTGAACGCAGACCATGAACATGAACTTCGAGCGCAAGCTGCCTATCCCCATGGAAGTCAAGGAGATGTACCCGCTCTCTGCCAAGGGCGCGGCCCTGGTGGACCGCCGCCGCATCGAGATGGAGAAGATCTTCTCTGGCAACGACGACCGCATCGTCCTCATCATCGGCCCCTGCTCTGCAGACAACGAGGACTCCGTGATGGACTACATCACCCGCCTGGCAGAGGTGCAGCAGCAGGTCAAGGACAAGATCATGATCGTGCCGCGCATCTACACCAACAAGCCGCGCACCACCGGCCAGGGCTACAAGGGCCTGGTGCACCAGCCGGACCCCACGGGCAACCCGGATGCCTTCAACGGCATCATCGCCACGCGCCAGCTCCACATGCGCGCCATCGACGAGACCGAGTTCACCTGCGCAGACGAGATGCTCTACCCGCAGAACTACAAGTACCTCGACGACATCCTGGGCTACGTGGCCGTGGGCGCGCGCTCTGTTGAGAACCAGGAGCACCGCCTGGTGGCAAGCGGCATCGAGGTCCCCGTGGGCATGAAGAACCCCACCTCCGGCGACTTGAGCGTCATGATGAACTCCATCACCGCCGGCCAGAGCCAGCACGACTTCATCTACCGCGGCTGGTCTGTGCAGTCGTACGGCAACCCCTTCACCCACGCCATCATGCGCGGCTACACAGATGAGCAGGGCGGTGTCTACGCCAACTACCACTACGAGAACATCGTCAAGGTCAAGAGCCTCTACGATGCAAAGCCCGAGCTCAAGAACCCCGCTGTGGTCATCGACAGCAACCACTCCAACTCGCACAAGGACCCCTTCCAGCAGCCGCGCATCATCAAGGAGGTCCTCAACTACTGCAACTACAACAGCGAGCTCAAGGGGCTGATCAAGGGCTTCATGGTGGAGAGCTACATCGAAGACGGCAACCAGAAGCCTGGCGGCGGCGTGTACGGCAAGTCGATCACAGACGCCTGCCTCGGCTGGGAGAAGTCCGAGCGCCTGATCCTCGATATCGCCGACCTGTTGTAATAATCTCGGCCTAACTTAGGCGCTGTCGCCCATGTTGAGGTTGCAGGACGTGAGCTTGTGCACGTGCTTGATGAGCTGCTCGGCTTGCTCGGCGGGCAGCTCCTCCATGCGCTGGGGCTCGTCTTGGAGCGCCAGCGTGCTGCGGATGAACTCCGCGTCCTCGTGCGTGATCTTGCCGCTCTCAAGGCAGTTGGCAAGAGCTGCCTCTACTTTGAAGGTTTCCCCCGCGCGCGCCAGCTGCACCTGAAGCAGGCGCAGCGTGCCCTTGAGCTGGCGCTGGATGCTGATCTCTGGCATGGTGTGGCCCCCCGCTTCCCTCGTTTGCTGGGAATCATTCTAGGTGCTTTTGCCGTCTCTGGGGGTCCATTCGGCGCTTCTGGGGGCGCTCTCTTGCGCTTTTGAAAGAAAGCTGCAGCTCAGCGCGTATACACTGTTCTGAAACTATAGTTTTCAGAAAGGACCATTCAAGCTGTGGCAAAGCGCTGGAATCTGATATTGCCCCTTGTGGTCCTGTGCATCGTTGCCGTGGTCGTCTACCTCAAGCGCGGGGACCTGGGCAACTTCATCGAGACGGTGCGCTCTGTCCAGCTCGTGCCCTTCCTCATCGCCTTTGCCTGCCTCTTCGGGCGCTACTTCACCCATGCCTGGGCCTACAAGGGCCTGTTCAGGCTGGTGGACGAGGAAGTGCCCTACACCCACGTGGTGCCGCTCGTGTTCAGCGTGACCTTTGCCAACGACTGCGCGCCCACCGCCGGCACCGCCGGCTCAGTGCTCATCGCCGGCTGGTGCTGCAAGCAGGGCATGGCAGGCGGCAAGTCTGTGAGCGTCGTCTTCTTGGAGAAGCTGGGCTACTTCGGCGGCTTTGCCGTGGTCATGCTCATCGGCGTGAGCATCCTGGTTGCAAGCGGGCAGATGCGCATGTACCTGGTGGCCGGCGCGGCCGTCATGGCGCTCATGATCGCGTTCGTGCTGGTGGTGCTCGTGCTGGGCTACCGCAGCCAGGGCACGCTGCTGTGCTTCATGGAGTGGCTTGCAGAGCTGGCGAACAGGGTCCTCGCCAAGCTAAAGCGCCGCGAGCTCGAGCCCTGGGCGCCACGCGTCACGGCCTCGTTCCACGAGGCAGCCGTCATGGTAGCCGGCAGGCCGCTGCCCGCGGTGGTGACCTTCCTGCGCTTTGTGCTGGCTCATGCCTTCGACTGCTGCTGCTTCATCGCCACGGGCTTTGCCTTCGGGTTCACGCAGGTCCCGTTCCTCATCGCCGGCTACGTGGCGGGCTTCATCATCGCCACCTTCATCCTACAGACCATCGGCGCCGTCGAGGTCCTGATCGCGTTGCTGCTGGCCGCCTACGGGGCCGCGCCGGCTGTGGCGGCCGCCATGGCGCTGTGCTACCGCGGCCTGATCTTCTGGGTGCCCTTCGCCATCGGCGCCGTGTGCATCAACTTCACGGGGAGGGCCGGCAAGGTTTTTGCCAAGCGGCAGGACCCGCCGCTGATCAGCTAGCGTCTTGTGCGCGGGCTGCGCGCCCGTTGGGTGCGCTAGCGGCTGGAAGAGCGGTGGAAGAGCCCCTTGAAGCGGGCGTCGATTTCTGCGGCGCGCGGCGGCACCTGCGCGATGCCGAGCTTCTCGTCGAAGGGCGAGACCATGCCGTCTGTTGCTGGCGTGATGAGGAAGCTCATCACCGTTGCCTCGCCGGCGAGCGTGTTGTTGATCCCCGCCTTTGTGCAGAGCTTCTCGTACACAGCCATGACCTCGTTCTTGTTCTTGGCCACGCCGATGGGGTTCATGGCGCGGTGCACCAGGCTGCCCGGGGTGTCGATGTAGTAGTAGATGGGCTTGCCGATGACGGCGATGCGCTCGACGGATTGCAGGTACTCCAAGACGAAGACATGGTCCTCGCCGAAGTCCAAGGTGTTCTTGAAGCGCAGGCCCTGCCCTTCGATGAGCGAGCGGCGGAAGAGCTTGTTCCACAGCGAGCCGTAGTAGTAGTTGGCCGGCGCCAGCGACATCTGCCGCATGAACTCGCCGAAGCTCAGCAGGCCGTTGATACCCACGCCCTTGACCGAGTAGCGGCCGTCTTTGACGCGGTAGAAGTCTGCGATGCAGAAGTCCGCCCCCTGCTGGGCACCGGCTGCGAGCTTCTCGAGTGCATAGGGTGCGAGCCAGTCGTCTGCGTCTGCAAAGGCGACCCACTGGCCGCGGCAGAGCGAAAGCCCATAGTTGCGCGTGCGCGAGACGCCGGAGGCCTCCCGCTCGTAGACCGAGAAGCGCTTGTCGTGCTGTGTGAGGGCGCATGCCAGGCTCGCCGAGCCGTCATGGGAGCCGTCGTCGACCATGATCGCCTCGAAGTCGGCAAACTGCTGCCCCATGAGGCTTTCGATCAGGCACGCGATGGTGGCCGACGAGTTGTGCATGGGGATGACAATGCTGACAAGAGGGGAGGACTCGGCCGTCTCCTTTGAAGACACGCATGAAGGCTTCTGTGCTACTTCCATACCAGCAAGTATAGGCTCGGGCAAGCGCTCAGTCCCAATCAGGGTGGTAACGGTGCGCCCTGCGGCCTCGATGGGGCGGTCTTCAGACACATACCTGCAACAGTCGTTCCCTTTGAGGGTGGACATACATATGTTATAGTTGTTCTAGTACTAATATAACAGTGAAGGAGATGCTCGTGCTGCTCACGGTCAACTTGGCATCAGAGACGCCGATTTACCTGCAGATACGCCAGCAGCTGGTCGAGGCCATCGCGGCCGAGGAGCTGCGCGAGGGCGACAAGCTGCCCTCCGTGAGACAGCTGGCTTCTGACCTGGGCGTCAACATGCACACGGTCAACAAGGCCTACGCGGTGTTGCGAGACGAGGGCTTCTTGCTCATGAACAAGCGCACCGGGGCCGTGGTCGCCCCCAAGCTGCGCTTGAGCGGCCAGGGTGTGGACGAGTGCGGTTCGGACGAGCGGCTCGCCCCCGTATGCGGGGAGCTGCAGCGCCTTGCGCTCGAGTTCAAGGCGGCGGGGGGCAGCGCGGCGCTTTTCCGCCAGCAGTTTGAGAAGGCTGTTGCCGAGGTGTTTGCAAGCGATAACAAGCCAGAAGGGGAGTGCTAGCTATGGAGGGGACACCCATCGCGCTCAGCGTGTTCGTATTCGTGTTCATGGTGGTGCTCATACCGTTATGCGGGTTGCTCATGGCCGCCACGCCCTGGCTCATGCGAAAGAACGAGTGCTTTGCGGTTACCGTGCCAGAGAGCGCTCAGGCAAACCCGCGCCTCAAGGCCCTTAAGAAGCGCTACCTCGTCATCATGTGCGCGGTTACCGTGGCCTGCACCGCCCTCTGTGTGGCAGGCTTTGGCCTGATCGAGTCGAACACAGGGCTGTTCATCTTCCTCTACCTCGTTGCGGCGCTGGCACCAGAGGCCGCTGGCTTTGCGCTCATGCTGTACTTCAGGCGCAAGGTGCAAGAGCTCAAGTTCGAGGAGAGCTGGGTTGCTCCCAAGAGCGTGCAGCTGAGGAGCGCGATCATCGGCGAGGAGGAGGCCGAGGCCCCACGACCGCTCTCGCTGCTGTGGGACCTGCTGTACCTGCCCATCATCGTGATCGCGTTTGCCGTGCCGCTGGCCTTCTACCAAGAGCTACCGGACATGCTGCCCATACATGCCGGCTTTGACGGCCAGGTGGACAGCTATGCGGAGAAGAGCCTTCTATCCGCCCTGTTCCCCGCATTGATGGACGTCTTCCTCGCGGCGGTCTTCCTTATCTGCCATGTGACGATGGCATATTCCAAGAAGGCCAACGAACCGGGGACGCCGCGCACCAGCGAGTACGCCTATGGCATGTTCGCCCGTGCCCAGAGTATCTTCCTGCTGGCGAGCGGTCTGCTGATGTGCACGGTGATGACGACCTGCTTCCTGCTGGCCTTCTTCGGGAAGATCTCCCTCACCGTGGCCTGCATCGTGGTCTTGGTGTTCACCGCTCCCATCATCATCGGCGACGTTGTGCTGAGCGTGGTGTACGGGCAGGCCGGCTCCAAGCTCTTCAGGCGCATGAGGGACCAAGAGGAGCTGCTCTGCGATGATGACGAGTATTGGAAGCTGGGCATCTTCTACTTCAATCCCAACGACCCCGCTGTCTTCCTGCCGCAGCGCTTTGGCATCGGCTGGACCTGCAACTACGCGCGCCCTGCGAGCTGGGCGCTCATCGCAGGCTTTGTCCTCCTGCTTGTGGGCGTGCTGCTGCTCTGCCTGAAGATGCAGTAGGGCGCGGCCCTTACTTGCCGTGGCGGACGTTGAGGGTGCCGTACCACTCCAGGCGCTCGTCTGCCAGGGCCTTGAGCTCGGCTCGCTGCTGTGGCGTCATGTCCTCGCGGGCGTCGATGTCGCACTTGAGGTGCTCGATGCGCTTGCCGGCCTCGGCCATGCCGGGGGCGGGGCAGCACGGGCGCACAAAGAAGCGCAGCCAGTACTTCTGCGTACCCATCGCCTCCCGCAGCTCCTCAAAGCTGCTCTGCTGACCAGAATCGAACTCGACTTCGCACTGCATGGGCCCCTCCACCTCTTGGCGTTTTCATACCCTCACAGCTTACAGGCTAGCGCACGTCATCATGGCGTGATGGGCGCTTTTGCACCAGGCTTCCTCCTTTCGTCATCTTGAGAGGAGG
>JBJEHN010000039.1:0-8093 GCA_051876105.1 Coriobacteriales bacterium
CCGAGAAGTCGAAGTACGCCGTGAGCTCGCCGGGGGTGTAGGCCTCGGAGGCGAGGGCCGCAAGCAGCGGGTCCGCCTTCACCAGGTGCTCCCAGCTCTTCACCGAGCCCTCAGCCCTTGGCGGCTCCATCACGCTGAGCGGCAGGTGCATGAAGGCATCGTCGATAGCCGCGTCGAGTGTCGCCTCGTCGATGACGGGGTGCGCCCCCTGCACGATGAGATGGTTTGCACCGCGCGAGGTGGGCGAGTTGATCGAGCCTGGAACGGTGGCCACCACCCGGTTTGCCTCGAGCGCGGCGTCCGCAGTCGAGAAGGTGCCGCTGGGCAGCCCCGCCTCCGCGATGACGAGCAGCATGGCGAGCCCGGCTATGATGCGGTTCCTGAGCAGGAAGGTATGGGGCAGCGCAGGCGTGCCCCAGGGGTTCTCCGAGATGATGGCCCCGCCCTTGTCCAGCACCTCCTGGAAGAGGCGCCGCCCGCTCGATGGGTAGGGGACGTCTGCCCCCGAGCCGAACACCACCACCGTGGGCGCGCCTATCGCAAGCGCCGCCTTGTGGGCCTCCTGGTCGCAGCCGCGCGCTCCGCCGGAGATGATGGGCACTCCCCTCTTGGCCGCATGGCGCGCAAAGCGCTTTGCGGCGGCGAGGCCGTAGGGCGTTGCCTTGCGTGCGCCGATGACCGCGATGCCGGGCACCAGGATGGCGGGGTCGCCTATGCCGTAGAGGACCTCGGGCGGCTCCGCGGTCT
This sequence comes from Coriobacteriales bacterium, assembly GCA_051876105.1. Classification (GTDB taxonomy): domain Bacteria; phylum Actinomycetota; class Coriobacteriia; order Coriobacteriales; family QAMH01; genus W2P13-069. The sequence continues at coordinate 748 of JBJEHN010000039.1, forward strand.
GCGCCAGCAGCTCCGGGTAGCCCTCCTCCCCCAACCTCAGCTCGAAGCGCGGCCCCTGCAGGTATGCGTTCGCAGCTGCCATGATCACTCCAATCCCTCGATACCCCTGAACATGAGCGCCTCGAGCAGGCAGTCGTCTGAGACGGCATCGTGCCCGTCGAGGTCTGCGATGGTGCGCGCCACCCGCAAGACGCGCACTATGCCGCGGCCAGAGAGGCAGTGCACCCGGGCCATGTCCTCGAGCAGGAGCTGCTGGGCGTCCGTGAGCTTGCATGCCTCTATGACCTGGGCGGGCACCGTGGAGGCGAGGGCCTTGTAGTCCTCGCCGCGCGCTGCAGCGCGCTCGCGGGCAGCGGCAACCCTCCCCGCCAGCGTGTGCGACGAGGTCCCCTGCCCGGTGCGCATGACCTTTGCCGGGTCGACGCGCATCACCTGGCAGCTGAGGTCGATGCGGTCCCTCAGAGGGCCGCCCAGCTTGCCCTGGTAGCGGTTGACCTGGAGCTCCGAGCACTTGCAGCGCTTCTCCCTGTCGCCCAGGTAACCGCAGGGGCAGGGATTGGAGGCCGCCAGCAGCTGGAAGTGGGCGGGAAAGACCGGCCTGCCATCCGCACGGCACAGGGTTATCTCGCCTTCCTCCATGGGCTGGCGCAGGCCCTGCAGCGCTGCTGACGAGAACTCGCCCAGCTCGTCGAGGAAGAGCACGCCGTTGTGGGCCAGGGAGGCCTCCCCGGGGTGCAGGGGGTTGCCCCCGCCCACCAGCGAGGGCACGGTGGCGCTGTGGTGCGGCGCGCGAAACGGCCGCACCCCCGCTGCAATCGACGAGACGTCGTAGCCGGCAACGGAGTGGATCACCGCAGACTCCACCTGCTCTTGGGGGCTCAGGGGAGGCAGGATCGAGGGCAGGCGGCGGGCGAGCATGCTCTTGCCAGAGCCCGGCGGTCCCACCAGCATGGCGCCGTGACAGCCGGCTGCGGCGATTGTGAGCGCGCGCACAGCAGTCTCCTGGCCCACGACGTCGCGGTAGTCGAGCATCTTGCCCTTGCGCGCGCTCGCATGCCCGCGCGGGGCCTCGAGCTCACCGGAGTGGAGCTGCCCCAGATAGCCGATGCAGCTGTGCTGGAGGCCCTCCAGCGGGGGCAGGTCCATGTCAACCGGCGCGGTGAGCAGTGAGAGCCCCTGCTGGACGGCGCCCTGGGCATAGGCGAGCAGGCCGTTGACGGGCCGCACCGCGCCTTCGAGGGTGAGCTCGCCCACAGCGAGCATGCCCTCGAAGGCTTCGGCTGGCACCTGCCCCAAGGCGATGAGCAGCGCCAACGCGATGGGCAGATCGAACGACGAGCCGCTCTTGCGAAGGTCCGCGGGCGCCAGGCTTACCACGATGCGGCGCTCGCCAGGCATCTCGAAGCCCGAGGCCCTGATGGCCGAGCGCACGCGGTGCTTTGCCTCTTGGACGGCGGTGTCGACCATCCCGACGATGAAGACCCCGGGCAGGCCCCCGCCCACCTCGACTTCCACCATGACCGGGGTGGGCTCGACACCGCGCAGCGAGCAGCTGCGCATGTGCCCGCGCACGGTCTTAACAGCACCCATCGAAGAACCCCACGTGATGCCTGAGGATGGCCCTGTTGGGGGCGTTGACGCAGATGGCGATCGCGTCGAAGCGCAGGGGCGTGCCATCCTCCCACTCATGCGTTGCCATGTACTCCAGCGCGATGCTCTCGTAGCGACGCCGCTTGGAGCGGCTCACCGCCTCCTCCGGCAGCCCGGTGTTGCTGCTGCGTCGCGTCTTGACCTCAACGAAGACCACGGTGCCGTTGGGGTCGAGCGCGATGATGTCAGCCTCGCCGTAGCGGCAGCGCCAGTTGCGCTCGAGGATCGTGTAGCCCTTGCGCTCGAGGCACTTGGAGGCCGCCTCCTCCCCTCTCTCGCCCAGACGGATGTGGTCGTCGTCCCAGGCGCTGCCCTGCTCGCCTTTGGCAGCGCCGCCCTCGCAGGGGGCCTTCACGCCTCCCTCGCTCATCTCGACCATCGCCATCACAAAGCCCTCCCCCTCGTCTTCGTCAGACGCAAGCTGCTCGAACAGCAGCTCGACGGCCTCGCGCGGGTTTGAGAAGAGCTTGCGCGCGTTGCCCAGCGCCATGCTCGCAGCGCAGATCCACCCTTGGCAGAAGTAGAACTCTGCGAGCTCGTCTTTGGCCCACGACCCGAGGTCCTCCTCTTCGACGCAGTCGTCTGCAACGCAGCTGATCACCTGGCACAGTATCTCCATGTAGCTCATGGCGCTTCCTCTCTGCTCCGGGCCCGGCCCCTGACGCCGGGCGCTTCGCACAGAAGGCTCTCAAGAAAACCTATCTAAGACGCCGAATGAAACACGACTGAAGCACGACTAAAACACGAGCGAGATGCGAATCGCATGCGAGCTCAACCCGAGCAAAACACCCGCTTTCCACAGAGCCGTTTGCCCGCTTTCCACAGAGCGAAACACGGGCGCTATACTCTTCTGATACGGTTTTGCCTGTACAGGGGCGCAAAAACGCCTCCAGCGCAAAAGACGTATCAACATTCTTTATCGAACTATCTACTTTAAGGTGTGAGGAGAACCCGCCATGAAACAGGAGCGTCAGGAGTGGATAAAGGCCGTCCAGGAGCTGGAGGGCGACCTCGCCGGCCAGCAGCATGCGCTCAGCGCCATCCGCGCGTCGGACGCCTGGGTGCACGGGGCGCCGGTGGCCTTCTCCTACGTGCCCAACCTCTTCAACGCCGACGACATGGCCTTCCTCCAGAGCACCTGCACCATGACCCATCGCATCCTCACCAAGGTGATCGAGCGCTTCCTCGAGGACCCCTCCTATCGCGCGATCTTCCACTTCCCGCCCGAAGCGGAGCGCCTCATCCTGCTGCCCTGCGGCTACGAGGAAAAGCTGCCCATGGGCCGCTTCGACATCTTCTTGGACGAAGATGACCGCTCGTTCAAGTTCTGCGAGTTCAACACAGACGGCTCCGGCGCCATGAGCCGCGACTACCTGGTGAGCAGCGCCCTCATGGAAACCGAGACCTTCCGCCGCTTTGCCGCGCGGCACGCGGTGGAGCCCTTCGAGCTCTTCGACAGCTGGGTCGAGGCCTTCATGGGCATCTTCAAGACCGACCCCTGCTATGTGGAGAACCCCACCGTCTGCGTCACGGACTTCAAGGAAAGCGGCGTCTTCAGCGACTTCAGCCGCTTCATCGAGGCCTTCCAGCGCGCCGGCATCAACGCGCGCTTTGTGGACGTGAGAAGCTTCGAGTTCGACGGCGAGCACCTCATCGACCCCAGCGACGGCACTGTCATCAACGCCATCTACCGCCGCAGCGTAACGAGCGAGATTCTGCAGCACCCTGGCGAGTGCGATGCGCTGATCAGCGCGGTTGAGGCGGGCAAGGTCTGCCTCATCGGGCACTTCCGCACCACGGTGGCGCACTCCAAGATGGTGAACGTCGCGCTCTTCGACCCGCGTACGCGCGAGTTCCTCACAGACGAGGAATGGGAGTTCGTGCAAGCGCACGTGCCAGCCACCTACCGCCTGCGCCATGACACCCCGGGGCTCGACATCGCCGCCGTCAAGGCAGAGAAGAACGCCTGGATCATCAAGCCAGAGGACGACTACGGCGCAAGCGGCGTCTACCCCGGTGTGGACTTTGCCCAGGAGGAGTGGGAGCGCCTGGTGGACGAGAACACAGACGCCGCCTACATCGCCCAGGAGTTCTACACGCCGCGCAAGGTCGACGTGATCGTGCCGGGCAAGGGCGGCGCGCAGGTGGAGAGCTGGCAGCAGATGCCCGGCTTCTACCAGTACAACGGCACGATCTGCGGCTTCTACGTGCGCCTGGGCCAGGAGGGCGTGATCGCCCTCGACCACGGCGGCATCATCGCCAACAGCTTCAAAGTCGACTGCTAACCCAGGGGGCCTGTCCCCCAGTCAACCCAGGGGGCCTGTCCCCCACAATCGGGGCCTGTCCCCAGCCGCGACCGCGGGGCCTGTCCCCGTGCGCGCCAAAACTCCGCGGGGCCTGTCCCCAACTCCGCGGGGCCTGTCCCCAGCCGCGACCGCGGGGCCTGTCCCCAAACGCAGCAGGGCCTGTCCCCGTTCGCACACAAAAGGAGGCGCCCGGCTTGCGGCCTGGGCGCCTTCTGGCAGCGGTGTATGCGGGCTGCGCGTTAGTCAACGGCGAGCTCGGCGGCGTGCTGTATGCGCGCGAGCACGTCCTCCCTGCTCAGCAGCTCCATCGACTCGCAGAGCGGGGGGCTCACCTGGCTGCCGGTGACGGCAACGCGCACCGGCTGGAAGACGAACTTCACCTTCACGCCCAGCTCCTCGACGAGCGCGCGCAAGGCCGCCTCGATACCCTCTGCATCCCACGCACAGGTCTCGAGTGCGGCAGCAGCCTTGAGCAGGTTGGCCTTGGCACCGGCCCCCTCCTTCTGCAGGATCTTGGCCACGGACTTCTCGTCGAAGGCGGGGTGCTCCTCGAAGAGGTAGGCCAGCATGGGCACGGCCTGGTTCACGAGTTTGACGCGCTCGGCGACCAGCGGGTACATCTTCTCGATGCGCTCGCGGTCATCAGCGCTGTAGCCGGCAGCCTGCAGCTGCGGAGCCAGCAGCTCGGCGAACGCCTGCGCGCCCATCATCTGGATGTACTGCCCGTTCATCCAGTCGAGCTTCTCCGGGTCGAGGCTGGCAGGGTTCTTGCTCAGGCGGTCGAGCGTGAAGCGCTGGGCCATCTCGTCGCGGTTGAAGACGGTAGTCTCGCCATCGGGCGCCCAGCCCAGCAGAGCCAGGTAGTTGAACAGGCCGTCTGCCAGGTAGCCCAGGTCGCGGTACTCCTCGACGCTGGCGGCACCGTGGCGCTTGGAGAGCTTCTTGCCGTCTGGGCCGCAGATCATGGGGATGTGGGCGAACACCGGCGTGGGGTAGCCCAGGGCCTCGTAGACCAGGATCTGGCGCGGCGTGTTGGAGAAGTGGTCGTCGCCGCGGATGATGTGGGTCATCTCCATGTTGACGTCATCGCAGACCACAGCAAAGTTGTAGGTGGGGCTGCCATCGCTGCGCACGATGATCATGTCGTCTTGCAGCGAGGCGTCGAAGTCCACGTCGCCGTGCACAGCATCATGCACGGTGATCATGCCACGGTCCTCGGGCACCTTCAGGCGCCAGACGTACGTCTCGCCCGCGGCCATGCGCTGCTGGCGCTCCTCGCAGCTCAGGCAGCGGCACGGGTCGGGGTGGGCGGCCAGGCCGTCGTTCTGGATGGCCTCGCGGCGCATCTCGTTTTGCTCGGCCGTGCAAAAGCAGGGGTAGGCGCTGCCGTTGGCCTCGAGCTTGGCCAGGGCCTCCTTGTAGGTGTCAAAGCGCTGGGTCTGCAGATAGGGGCCGAACGGGCCGCCGATCTCGGGGCCCTCGTCCCAGTCCAGGCCCAGCCAGCGCATGGCGCGCACGATGAGGTCGATGTTTTCCTGGGTGGAGCGCTCGGGGTCGGTGTCCTCGATGCGCAGGATGAACTTACCGCCTGTGGCGCGGGCGTAGGCCCAGTTGTAGATGGCAGTGCGGGCGCCGCCGATGTGGAGCTTGCCTGTGGGGCTGGGGGCAAAGCGGACGCGAACTTCAGTCATGGGGATACTCCTCATAGTCTCAACACAGATGCACACGATTGTACCGCGAGCACAGCCCTGCTTGCGGGGCGGAGCGCGTGCGCGTGCTCGCAAAAAGGGAGCCGACCACGCGGGCCGGCTCCCTTGCAGGCGCTGTTGTCAGACGCAGGCGCGGCGTTTACTCGCCCAGAGCCATGCGGACGTAGGAGACAACCTTGATCTCGTCGCCGAGCTCCTTGGCAACACCGTTGACATACTGCTCGACGGTCTTGTCGGGGTCCTTGACGAAGTCCTGAGCCAGCAGGCAGTTCTCCTTGTAGAACTTGGCCATACGACCCTCGGCGATCTTCTCCTGGATGTTCTCGGGCTTGCCGGACTCGGCAGCCTGGGCCTTGTAGATGTCGAGCTCGTGCTGAGCGACCTCTGCGGGGACGGAGTCCTTGTCGAGGGAGACGGGGTTCATGGCAGCGATGTGCATGGCGACGTCTGCGCCCATGGCCTTGAAGGCGTCTGCCTTGGCGGTCTCTGCCTTGCCAGTGGCGAAGGAGACGAGGACGCCGATCTTGTTGTTCATATGGTTGTAGCTCACGATGGCGCCGGTCTCAGCGGGCTCGACGTACTCGAAGCGGGCAACCTGCATGTTCTCGCCGATGACATGGATGGCGTCGGTCAGGACGTCTGCGACCTTCATGCCCTCGAACTCGGCCTCCTTGAGAGCCTCGACGTCTGCAGGGGCGTTGAGGATGACGGCAGTGGCGATCTTGTCGCAGTACTCGCCGAACTTCTCGTTGATGGCGACGAAGTCGGTCTCGCAGTTGACCTCGACGACGGCGGCCTTGCCGCAGGTCTCGCAGACCTTGGCGAGGACGCGGCCCTCGTTGGTGGCGCGGCCGGCCTTCTTGGCGGCAGCAGCCAGGCCGCGGGTGCGGAGGATGTCGGTGGCGCCGGCCATATCGCCGTCAGCCTCGACCAGGGCCTTCTTGCACTCCATCATGCCTGCGCCAGTGGCCTCGCGCAGCTCCTTGACCATTGCAGCGGTGACGTTTGCCATTACTCAGCAGCCTCCTCGGTTGCGGGCTCCTCAGCGGGGGCCTCAGCGGACATCTCAGCCTCAGTGACCTCGGTGCCGGTGCCAGCGATGATGGCATCTGCAGCGACGGCGCACAGCAGGTTGACGGAACGGATGGCATCGTCGTTAGCGGGGATGCCGAAGTCGACCTCGTCGGGGTCGGCGTTGGTGTCGATCAGGCCGATGACGGGGATGTGCAGGCGAGCCGCCTCCTTGATGGCATTCTCCTCGTGCTTGGTGTCGACGACGAAGATGGCAGCGGGCAGGTCCTGCATGTCGCGGATGCCGCCGAGGGCAGCCTGGAGCTTGGCGAGCTCCTTCTTCAGGCCAGCCTGCTCCTTCTTGGGCAGGGTCGCCATGATGCCGTTGGCGACCATAGCCTCGATCTCCTCCATGCGGCGGACGCGAGTGCGGATGGTCTGGTAGTTGGTGAGCATGCCGCCCATCCAGCGGAAGTTGACGTAGGGCATGCCGCAGCGCTCGGCCTGGGCCTTGATGGGCTCCTGAGCCTGCTTCTTGGTGCCGACGAACAGGACCTTCTTGCCCTGACGTGCGAGGTTGTTGATAAAGGTGTAGGCCTCGTCAACTGCAAGCAGGGTCTGCTTGAGGTCGAGGATGTAGATGCCGTTGCGCTCGCCGAAGATGTAGGGC
>JBJEHN010000040.1:0-8077 GCA_051876105.1 Coriobacteriales bacterium
TTGTGGCGGGTGTTTCCGCTGAAAAGACCCGCCACAAGGGCGATTTCGAGCCCCAATCAACAACCATAAGCGGCAGGGGGTGGCGCCTCCTGCCTCGAGAAGCAGCTGCGGAAGCGCTGCACTGTTAGGCCGCAAAAGAGCGGATGGCGGCGAGTATTGCGCTCAGTCCCTTGCGGCGGTCTACGTTGAGCTGCGGCTTGAGCTGGGGGTGCTCGAGGAGCGCGGGCTCCCAGGCGGCGACCTCGGCACAGGGGCGGTCTTGCACGATGAGCGTCACCACCCCCAGCAGACCTTTGATGATGAGCGAGTCGGACGCCATGCGCACATGTAGGCGCCCGTCTACAGCGCCAAGCTCCATCCATGCGTTGCTCGCGCAGCCCTGCACCTTGCGCTCCGGCGTGCAGAGCTCGGGCGGCAGCAAGTCCAAGCTCTCGATATGGCTGAGTATGTACTCGTGCTGGAGGAGCCGGTCGTCGAGCAGCTCCAAGTCATCCAAGAAGCGGCGCTCCACCGCCTCGCAACCCGCGCACATCAGTAGCGCTCCAGCATGTGGATGGCGCGCTCCAAGGCAACAGCGCAGGCCTCGACCTCGGCGGCGGTGTTGTAGAACGCCGGCGAGACCCGCAGCGCAGACTCCGCGCCCAGCTGCCGCATGGCGGGGATCGCGCAGTGGCGGCCGCTGCGCGTGGCGATGCCCTGGGCGTCGAGCAACTGGCCCAAGTCGTAGCTGCCGAACCTCGAGTGCACAATGCTCACGGCACCGCAGCGCTTGCGCGGGCTGCCCAGCACGGCAACACCCGGCACCTCAGCCAGGCGCGCTGCCGCCAGGCGCGTCAGCTCCAGCTCGCGCTCTGCAAGCGCGTCGCGGCCCAAGCCCTCCAAGAACTCGGCCGCGCACCCAAGCGCCACAGCCCCGGCGATGTTCGGCGTCCCGGCCTCCAAGCGCTCTGGCAGCGCAGAGTAGCGGGCCGCGATGCCATCGATCTCGATCTCGTCGACCATGCCGCCGCCGAACGCGGTGACCTGCAACTCTTCGAGCGCTGCCACCGTGCCGTACAGCACTCCGACCCCGGTGGGCGCGCACATCTTGTGCCCGGAGAGGACCAGGTAGTCGCAGCCCAGGACGGCCACGTCCGGGCACAGCGCGCGGGCCGCCTGCGCCGCATCCACCAGCACCAGCGCCCCCGCCCGGTGAGCCGCCTGCACCAGCGGTTCCAGCTGCGTCACGCCCCCGGTCACGTTGGAGCAAGCCGTGAGCGCGCAGATGCGCACGCGCCCGTCCGCCAACAGCTCGCCAAAGCGCTCCGCACAGACCTCGCCGTGTTCATCCAACGGCGCAACGCGCAGCTCAGCCCCCGTGCGTTGGCACAGCTGCAGCCACGGCAGGTAGTTGCTGTGGTGCTCCAGCGCGCTCACCAGCACCGCGCTGCCCAGCCCCACGCGCTCCTCGAGGCCGCGCGCCACCAGGTTCACGCCCTGGGTTGCCCCCGATGTGAAGACCACGCAGCCCTCGCGCGGCGCGCGCAGGTAGCGCGCAACGGCGGCGCGGGCGTCCTCGAAGGCCGCCGTCGCCTCCTCCCCCAGCGCATGCGCCCCGCGGTGGATGTTGGCGTTCTGCCAACAGAGGTGCTGCGCCAGCGCGTCTGCCACGCAGCGCGGCACCTGCGCCGTGGCCGCGTTGTCCAGGTACACCAGTGGGTGCCCGTTGACCTGGCGCTCCAGAATGGGGAACTGCGCTCTCAGCTCGCGCACGCGCTCCTCGCTCCACACTCCGCACCCGCCTGCCCCGCTCATCTCCTACTCCTCCCCCATCGCCTTCCACACCAGCGCGGCCAGCTGCGCCACGTCTGCGCACAGCGCGGCCTGGAACCCGTCGAACTCCACGCCGAACTCCTTCTTGAGCGCCATGAGCATGAGGGCCTGCTTGACGGTGGCGCTGTCTGCCCCGTCGCAGTTGGCGGGCTTGTCCTCCGCCGCAACCAGCTCCGGCGCGATGCGCAGCATCTTGGCCAGGCTCAGCTGCGCCAGCTCCTCGATGCACCCGCGCGCCGGCGCCGCTTCTTGCGGCGTCAAGCGGAACTTTGCCAGCACGAAGCGCTCCACCAGCCCCTCCACCTGCTCCGGCGCGAGCTGCCCCGCAGCCCTCGCGCGCGCGAACTCATCGCAAACGGCAGAGGCCGCCCGCTTTGCAGCGAGCAGCCTCTCCATGGTCTCCCTGCTGGGCACGGCGCGCCCTAGGCGATGACGGGCTCGAGGCCCAGGCGCTGTGCCACCAGCTTGAAGTCCTCGACGTAGTCGCCGTAGACAACCGGCAGGTGCAGGCCGAAGCTCACGTGCTTGGCGAAGAAGTCGTTGATGTCGCTCACGCGGAAGAGGAAGCCGCCGTTGCAGTTGTCGCTGTCAAAACCAAAGCCGGCGACGATCTCTCCCTTGCCGATGAACATCTGTGTGCAGTCGGAGCTGATGCGGATCATGGTCACGACCTGGCCCCTGTCCTTGTCGAAGTCATGGCGCTGGATCGCGCCGAAGCCGGCGTCCAGGGCGAAGTGGCGCAGCGTGTACTCGTCCAGCTGGTCGAAGCTGTGCAGCGCGCGGCAGGGCGTGGAGTGCGTGGTGAAGTAGAGGTTGTCGCGCTGGTCTTCCGGCAACTCAACGGCGTACTTATCGTCAGAGAAGTTGACGCTGCCGTCGAAGCCCTTGGGGGCGGGCAGCGTGTTGCCCATGTAGGCCGCCTTGCCAGCAACCGCCATCTCGATGAGCATGCACAGCACGGCAGTGACGTCGTACTCGCAGGCGCTGCCGATGCCCTGCTCCAGGTTGAGGCTGTGGGTGAGGCAGAAGGTGAACTGCTGCTCGTTCAGGCGGCGCGTTGAGCAGGCATCCGGGCACGGCGCGGCAAAGCCGGAGCAGTCGTAGTAGTCCATCATCTTGTTGACCACCTTGTAGGCCACCAGGCTGTTGACCACGAACTTCTTGGCAACCTGGCACTCCGCCGCGCCGCCCATCAGCTCGTCTGCCAGCTCCTCGCACCAGGCGAGCTCCTCGGGCGTGATGTTGCGCGTGACGCGGCCCGGCGTGGTGTGGTTGCCGCCTTCCGGCAGGGGCTGCATGTAGTCCATGAGCTCGTGGATGTTCACATAGCGGAAGTTCGTGCCCAGCTTGTCGCGCACGGCGTTGAGGCTGTCGAAGGTGTCCGTGCCACCGGCGATGGCCTTGTCGCCGCCAAAGCGCGGGGCGAGCAGGATGTTGGCGTTGCGCACGACCTTCTCCGCGCGCAGGGCGAGCAGCTTGCGCTTGAGCTCGGCCCAGTCCAGGGCGAAGACGACGTCTGCCCCGCGGCGCACGCTGGAGGCAAAGCACAGCTGACCGAACATCTTGAAGGGGTTGGCGCCCAGGGGCTTGCTTGTGCGCAGGGCGAACTCCTCGATGGCGGTGTTGGCGCCGAACGCAGTGCTGATCAGGTAGGAGTCGGTGCGGGCGTCGTCTGCCAGCGCCTGCTCGAACCACTCTTCCTTGAGGTCCCAGTCGTCGGTCATGGTGATGAAGGCGGGCTCGAGCACCTCGAAGCGCTCGTCGTTGCGCAGGTTGAACTCGATTGCCTTGTCGAAGCCCTGGTAGATCTTGCCGTTGACGATGGCGTCGAAGCCCTTCTCGAGCGCGTCCCCGCTGGCCATGCGGCAGGGGCCCTCGTAGTAGTACTGGTGCTCCATGGCAAAGAACACCGGCTTGACCACCAGCTTGAAGTCGCGAACGCTCTTTACTGTCATGCTCTCTTCCTCTCTCCCTGAAGGCGCGCCGAAGGCGGCGCAAAGAACCCGCTTGAAGCGGGACTGTCGTTTCATTCTATGAAGCGTGATTGAGCATCGATTCGTCATAGCGCACAGATAATTCGCTGAAATGCTGTGCAGGATGACGGGTATTGAGCGTGCTCGTCAGCAGCCGATGCGCTTGATCAGGCGGAACTCCGCGTCCAGGCGGCGGCGCACGGCGGGGTCGTCGAGCTCCAGCCCGTACGTCTCTTGCAGGCGCTGGATGCGGTAGGCGAGCGTGTTGCGGTGGACGAAGAGGCGCTCGGCCGCGAGCCCCATCTTTCGCTCGCACTCCAAGAAGACCTGGAGGACCCGGGCATCGTCGGTGCCGTTCTCCTCATCCGCGCGCGTGATGAGGGCCGCGCGGCTGCGCTGCAGGCAAGCCTCGACGAAGTCCCTGCTCTGCAGGCCGCTGAGCATCAGGTAGTCCGCGAACACGCTGCTAAAGCTGTGAACGCGCGCGCTGGGGTAGCCGAACGCGGCGGTCGTCTTCAGGCCCTCGGTCAGCTGCTGGTAGGCAAACGGCAGGCTGCGCAGCTCTTGGAAGGAGTCCGAGCAGATGCAAGCGGCATCGTAGCGGGCCAGGTGCTGCTCCATGCTTGCGGCGAAGGGGGTGCTGCCAGCCTGGGGCGCGGGGGTCAGCACGAGCACGCGGGCCTGCGCCAGGGCGAGCAGCACACGATGGGGCAGCCTCGCCAGCTCCATCGCTCGCTGGGCCGCGATCTGGCGCTCCTGTGGCTTCAGGCCGTAGTCCACCGCCATGAGGCACATGGGCTGGCCGTCGGCAAAGCCGTGCTCGGCCAGCGCCTTGCGCGCCTTGCGGTTGACGCCGCTGACCCCGGTAGCGCAGTCCGCCAGAAGCGCAGACGCGCTCTCCTCGAAGATCGACTCCGCGGGCGGGTTGCGCTGAACGCCCAGCTCGATGGCGTCGATCAGCAGCTGCAGCCTGTCGCGCAGCGCAGGCGTGAAGGCGCAGTGCTCCAGGTGGACCACCAGATGCATGTAGTAGTTGCCGTTGACCCTGAACACGTAGAAGACGAGCGGGTAGCTGCGCGAATCCGTGGTGGTCTCGATGAGCGTGATGCCGTCGACGAGCTCCCATTGCGTGGAAAGGCCAGACTCCTGGAAGTGCAGCACCGCTTCTTCGTCAAAGGCGCCGCTCTCGAGCGCGCGGAGCACGTCGCCCTCGCAGGGGCGCAGCTCGCTGGTGTAGGCGATGATCTGCAGCCCCACGCCTGAGACGACCATGGGGCAGCCGATGAGCTCGGCGCTGGCGTCGAGGATCGCGCCGCATTCCGCGCCCTCCAGCGCCAGCTCGGTGATCCAGCGCTCCCAGGCCAGCGTCTCCTGGAAGAGCGTGGAAAGCGCCACCGCAACTGCCGTGATGCCGCGCTCGTCGCGCACGCCCAGGCAGCGGCGCGTGACGGTCAGCGCCCCCAGCGGCTTCTCGCTTTCGGCCAGCCGGCAGACAGCATGCAGCAGCGGGCGGCGCTCCAGCTCACCGAGGCAGCGGTCCTGATCGGTTTCAAGCAGGAGGAGCTGGCTGTCGTCCACGCCGCGCAACGATTGCCCCGATGCCACGAGCCCCGCAAAAGCGGCGGGCTCGTCAGCAGGGAGGAAGGCACACGAGCACTGCGCCAGCGCCTCGATGATCATGTTGAAGCTCACACCCATAACGCTCCCATTGTATCCGCACCCTGCAGGCCCCGCGAGGCCTAGCGAGCGGCGCCTTGTGGTTGTTCTTTCGCGCGCGTTTTGGCCCTTGTGGCGGGTGTTTCCGCTGAAAAGACCCGCCACAAGGGCGATTTCGAGCCCCAATCAACAACCATAAGCGGCAGGGAGGCAACGCGCTGATTCGCCGGCAGGTGTGAGGACCCCGGCCTTACACGAGAAGGGTGGCTGCCAGGGCGGCGGCGGCAACAGCGATTGCCAGGGCGTCTCTCCAGCTGAGGGGGTAGGTGCGCAGGGAGCTGCGGGTGCCTGGCTCGCCGGTGCCGTAGCCGCGGTTCTCCATGCTGAGCGCCAGGACCTGACTGCGGCGCAACGCGCTTGCGAACAGCGGGACCAACACGGGTACGTGCGCCTTGAGGCGCCTGAGCGGGTGTGGGTCGTCGAGCGGCGCAAAGCGCGCCAGCTGTGCGCGCCTGATGGCGTCCAGCTCCTCGCTGAGCACGGGGATGAAGCGCAGCGCAAGCCCTAAGGCGAGCACCAGGTCGTCGACCTTGAGGCCGCAGCGGGCGAGCGGCTTGAACAGCAGCGCCACGCCGTCGGCGAGCGCCTGCGGCGAGGTCACCGCCATGAGCGACGAAGTGGCGAGCAGCATGCACACAAAGCCAGCGGCAGAGCGCAGCGCAAGCTCAGTGCCGCCGCTGCTCACGCTCAGCGGCCCCCATTCGAGCAACAGCTCGCCATCCGCGCAGAAGAGCAGGTCGAAGATGACGACGAAGGCGATGAGCGGCGCAAACGGTCTCACCGCGCGCCACGCCTGCAGCGGGGTGAGGCGGCACGCAGCAGCCGCGAGCAGGGCCACAGCGGCAAGCACCGCGCAATCGAGCAGGCTGCCGGCAAGGAACACCGCGAGCATGTACGCCAGCGCGAAGAGCAGCTTTGTATGCGGGCAGAGCCTGTGAGCGAAAGAGCACCCCTCGCGATAAGCCCCGAAGCTCATGCGCGCTCACCTGCCAGCAGCCGCTGCTTCCAGGCGCTGAGGAAGGCAGCGGGGAGCTGCCCGCGCTCGGGCCAGCACAGCGCGCGCTCCTCTCCTTCTCGCTCCAGGACGGCGCAGCGGTCGCACACGCGCCCCAGGAATTCCAAGTCGTGCGATACGAGAGCGATGCCAACGCCGCTGTGCTTCAGCGAGAGCAGCAGCCCAGCGAGCCGCTCGCGCTCGGTCTGGTCGAGGCCGGCGGTGGGTTCGTCGAGCAGCAGGAAGGGCGTGTTGAGCGCGAGCATGCCGGCCAGCGCCAAGCGCCGCTGCTCGCCGCCCGAGTACGCAAACGGGCTCTTGCAGCGCGCCTCCCGCTCGCCGAGGTTCACCGCGCGCAGCGCCTGGGCAACGCGCTCCTCCAGCTCACGGCCCTCAAGGCCCAGGTTCCGCGGTCCGAAGGCGACGTCCTCCCACGCCGTTCGCGCGAAGAGCTGCCGCTCCGGGCGCTGCTGCACCAGGACCGCCACATCGCGCCCAGCCGCCTGCGCAAGCTGTGCGAGCAGGTACGACTTGCCCGCCCCGCACAGCCCGGCGATGCCCAGCACCTCCCCCGCCTCAATCGAGAGCCCACGCTCCGCTAGCTCGATGCGCGCAGAAGCAGCAGACGGCCGCCGTCCCCGCTCGTCATCCCGGACGCAGCCAGGGCACTGCCCCCACACGTCATCCCGCATCTCCGCCACGCGCAGGTTCTCGAAGCGCACGACGCGGTCGGCCTCCAGCGCCTCGTGCTCGATCTGGGTGATGGTGATGACGGCGTAGCCCTGGGCGCACAGCTGCTTGACCAGCCGCATGAAGCGGCGCTGGGCAAGCGGGTCGAGCATGGAGCTGGCCTCGTCGAAGACGATGAGCTGCGGAGCCATGGCCAGCACGCCGGCACAGGCCAGCAGCTGCTTCTGGCCGCCAGAAAGCTCGCAGACCCGCCGCTCCTCGAAGCCGGTCAAACCCACCTGCTGCAGCGCACTCGCGACCTCCCCGCGCATGACCTCGGGGCTGTGCCCCCGGTTCTCCAGCGCGAAGGCCACGTCGTCTTCCACGCGCTCGGCCACCAGCTGGTTGTCCGGGTCCTGGAACACGACGCCTGCGCTCAGGCGGGGGGCCGCACAGCCCCCGCTCAATCCGGCCAGCTGCAGGGCTGCCGTGGTCTTGCCGCTGCCGCAGGGGCCCACAAAGGCAACGTGCTCGCCGGGCAGAATCTCCAGGCCCTCGAGCTCAACATAAGGCCGCTCATCCGCATTCACCTCGAGCGCGTCGATCACGCCGGCGGCCACCGCGCCCAGCGCAAATCCCGTCACGCAGGCCGCAATCGCCAGCGCAGGCAGGCTGACGAAGACGGCCCCACTCCCCAGGAAGGCCGCCGCCACGCACAGCTGCCCAACGTTGTGCATGACCGCCCCCGCCATGCTCGCAGGCACAGGCCCCGCATGCAGAACGCGCGCCAGCGCGAACATGGCCGCAAAGGCAAGGAGCGTCCCGCCGGCGCTGTATGCCAGCATGGCAGGCGAGCCGAATCGAGTAGGAGGCGCGTCATTAGTTGGCGCGCCGTCCTCTCACACCACCGTGC
>JBJEHN010000041.1:0-8058 GCA_051876105.1 Coriobacteriales bacterium
AGACGTTTTACCGTTGCTTCGAGGACAAGTACGCTGCTGCATACTGGTTCCTCGAAGAGGGCGTATGGACCTCCATTCGGCAGATCGGCATCTCCGTGGGCTGGGAGACGGGCCTGCGGCGGGCCTTCGGCTTCATCTCCCGCAACAGGGAGTTCATCAAGAGGCTGTACAACTTCAACGAATTGGGCTGCAAAGAGGAGTCGGCTTTGGCCCGCGACTTGTCCGAGGCGTGCGGAAGGCACTTCGAGGACCAGTACGAGGCATGCACGGGCAATACCCCAGACCAGCTCATCTCCTTTCAGTCACGGGGCTTTGCGCTTCTGCTCGTCTCCATGATCAACAAGTGGGTTCTTGACGGAGAACCCGAGCTTGACGACTTGTTCTTCGAAAGCATGCTCACCCTTGTGCCGCGTGAGCTGTATCACGCATTGGACATTCCGGATATATGGCTTAAACAGGAGCTGTACCCGTTCTTCTGATCGCGGCAAGCACAAGCCGGCACAAGCCGCTGAATGCGCTGGACACTATCGGCCTGATACACCTCGCATGGAACAAAGGCAGCTTCTTGTCGCATACCTGGCACTCCACGCGCTTTCTGAGGGCTTATACAGCACTCGCTTTCTCCTGATAATGCAAGGCAGAGAGTTCGCTGGCGAAAAACTCACAAACCGCATTGGAGAACACGCGGCCCGGTACCGCTGGGCATTCGGGGCCGTGTGCGAGGAAAGGTGTGAGGAGGAACCATGGAGCTCGAAGACAGCAAAGTGTATTTCGAGAACGACCTCGGCAAGCCATGGCGATATGAGGAGGACGGCTACACCGTCACCAGGACCTGCATGTGGTCTGCTCCCGGGTGCCACCCGGTGGGCTGCGGCGTCAAGGTGTACGTCAAAGACGGAGTGGTTGAGAAGGTCGAGGGCGACGAGAACCACCCTGTGACGAAGGGACGCCTCTGCGTGCGCTGCTTGGCACTCAAGGACTTTTTGTATCACCCCGACCGGATCATCTACCCCATGCGCCGCGCGCGCGAGGACCGCGGCCTCGACAAGTGGGAGCGCGTCAGCTGGGATGAGGCCATCGCCACCATCAAGGAGAACTACGACCGCATCCGCGCCGAGCATGGCGTCCAGTCCATGGTCGCGTTCATGGGCACGGGCCGTCAGGGCAATATCGGCGCAACGGGCGCGCACCGAGTGCTGGGTACGCCCAACGGCTGCTACCCTCTCAGCGGCTTCTCGTGCTATGGCCCGCGAGTGTCCATCACCATGGATGTTCTCGGCTCTTCCTACCCGGAGATCGACTACGCCGGCGGCCTGCCCGGCGGTTACGACGACCCTATGTACAAGGTGCCTGAAGTGATCATCCAGTGGGGCAAGGAGCCGATCTACTCAAGCCCCGACGGCTTCTTCGGGCATGCCGTCATCGACCTCATGAAGCGCGGCGCCAAGCTCGTGAACATCAACCCGCGCATCACGTGGACGGGCAGCCGCGCAGAGATGAACATCCGCCTGCGCCCGGGCACGGACGCCGCCCTTGGCATGGCCATGCTCAACGTCATCATCGAGGAGGGCCTCTACGACCACGAGTTCGTTGACCTGTGGTGCTATGGCTTCGACGAGCTCGCGGAGCGCGTGAGGGAGATGCCCCCGGAAAAGGCGGCCGAGATCTGTGACGTGCCCGCCGAGGACATCTACCGCGTTGCGCGCCTGTATGCCAACGCCAAGCCCGCCTCCATCGCATGGGGCGTGTCCATCGACCAGAACCCCAACGGGGCCCAGGCCGGGCAGGCTATCTTGGCCCTCATGGCCATCACGGGCAACATCGACGTCCCCGGCGGCCAGGTGCTCGTCTCCATGAACGGCGGCGACGGGGGCATGCAGGAGGACATCGACTCGGTCGGCTGGCCGGAGATGTCCGAGGAGCTCAAGAGGACGATCATCGGCGGCGACGAGTTCCCCTTCTACACCGGCGGCCTCAAGATGTCGCAGGCCGACCGCCAGCTCGACGCCTTGGAGACGGGCAAGCCGTACCCCATCCACCTGTGCTGGTTTGGTGAGACGAACCCCATCGCCCCCACCTGCTCGGCGCAGCCCAAGCGCTGGTACGACGCCCTGCGCAAGGTCGACTTCAACTTCGCAACCGACACATGGATGACCCCCACCATCATGGGCTGCTGCGACGTCGTCCTCCCGCTCGCCTCCTCTGTCGAGATGGAGACCATCGTCCCCACGCACTACGGCGGGTCGCCGAACTACGTCGGCGCTCTGAACAAGTGCGTCAAGGTGGGCGAGGCCGTACCCGAGTGGGAGCTCTACCGCACGCTCGGCCTTGCCCTGAACCCCGAGGCCTGGGAGAAGCGCGAGAAGGACTTCAAGGAGTTCTACGAGACCGCTATGATGCGCGGCTACGACTTCGACTACGACGAGCTGCAGGAGAAGGTCGTCATCCAGAGGGATGTTGAGTACTACAAGTACAAGACCGGCCATCTGCGCCCTGACGGGCAGGTCGGCTTCAACACCTCCACCGGCCGCATCCAGCTCTACAGCCCGATGTTCGCGGCTGTCGGCGAGGACCCCTTGCCTTACTTCTTCGAGCCGCCCATCTCCAAGGCCAAGACGCCTGAGTTCGCCGAGGAGCACCCGTACACGATGATGACGGGCGCCCGAGAGATCGGGTACTTCCACTCAGAGGGGCGCCAGATCGCAAAGCTGCGCGACCTGTGCCCCGACCCCCTGGTCGAGATCAACCCCGAGGACGCCAGGGCAAAGGGGATCCAGAGCGGCGACTGGGTGAGGATCCACAACCGCTGGGGCGTCTGCTTCCTCAAGGCGAAGGTCACGCCGGTCATCAAGCCCGGCTACATCGAGGCCCAGCACGGCTGGTGGTTCCCCGAGGAGCACGGCGAGGCCCCGCATCTGTTCGGCGTTTGGAAGTCCAACATCAACACGCTCATCCCCCACTCGCGCATGGGCAAGCTCGGCTTTGGAGCACCCTTCCGAACGACGCTCGTCGACTTCGAGAAGGCAGAGGCGGAAGACCTGCGCGAAGCCGATGCCTTTGGGCTCGAGACCGAGATGAGCGGGCCGATCCAGCACAAGGACAACTTCTTCCGCATCGATGACGAGCAGTGCGATCCCCTGGCTCGATAGGAGGGCGTGAAAATGAGTCAATACGGTTTGCTTATAGACTACGGCTACTGCACGAACTGCCATTCCTGCGAGGTGGCATGCGAGGAGGCCCACGGCTTCGAGCCCGAGAAGCGCGGGATACGCGTCTTCGAGGACGGTCCCTTCGAGTACGAGAGGGACAAGTGGAACTGGAACTACATCCCCGTTCCCTCCGATAGGTGCGACCTGTGCTCCGAGCGCGTCGCCAACCATGTGGAGCCCTCCTGCGTCCGCCACTGCCTTGCCGGCGTCATGAAGTTCGGCAAGATCGACGACCTGGCAGAGGAGCTGAAGAAGCATCCCAAGCAGGTTCTCTGGATGCCGCGTTAGGGTAACGCTGGCTGATCCTCGGCCTTCGCAGCCGATGCGCCCGCCCCCGGCAGGATGCCCTGCCGGGGGCGGTGCTCTTCAAAACGGCGCCTCCCTAGGCCTGGGAGAGCATCTCGTAGCTGCAGAGCAGGCAGCTCACGAAGTCCTCTATCGCCTCGCAGTGGTGGGACTTCTTCCACACCGCGCCGATCTGGTAGCCGAGGTCGATGCCCTCGACCGGGACATGGCGGTAGTCGCCGCCGAACTGCCGCTTGAGGTGCTCGCAGGAGGCTATGGCCCAGTCCCTGCTCTCGAACAGCAGGGGGATGGAGTCGATGTCGTCGATCATGCGGCTCGTCTCGTAGCCGACACCGGCCTCTTCGAGGCGGGCTCTCAGCATGGCCCCGAGGTCGGGCTCGTGCGGGAAGCTCTCCGGTATGCGGAGCTTGCCGGAGAGCAGCTCGGGCGGGACCTCGTCGCATGAGGCCAGCGCGTTGCCCTTGTCCATCATCATCACGAAGCGGTCCTGGTAGATGGGGGCGAAGCTGAAGACAGAGGAGCTGCGCTCCCTGGGCCACATGGTGATCCCTACGTCTATCTCGTCGCCCTTGAGGGCCTCGAGGATCTGGTTTGGCTGCAGCGAGCGCACGGAGATGGAGGTCCCGGGGCGCTCCCTCCTGAACAGCTTGCAGGCGCCGCTCAGGAACCATCCGGAGGCCCCCTTGAGGTACCCGACGTCCAGGCTCGCGTTGGCCTTCCCCATCTCGCGCTTGAGGCCCTCGACGATGCCGTCATGGAGGTCGACGAGCTCCCCGGCGTGGTCGGCCAGGTACTTGCCCATCGCGGTGAGCCTCACAGAGCTCTTGTTGCGCAGGAAGAGCGAGCATCCCAGCTCGCTCTCCAGGTCCATGATGTGGCGGCTCAGCACCGACTGGCTGGTGAAGAAGTGCTTTGCCGTCTTCGAGAAGTTGAGCTCCTGCGCCAGGTAGAGGAACTCCCTCAGTACGTCGATCTTCAATGAAACGCCCCCATGTTCACTAATTCGATTATAGCATCGGGCATTCTGCGCCCTGGCCTGCGCTTATGTCGAAAGGGCATCGCTGTTCGGGTTTGCGCATAAGGCCAACCCGGCCGCCTCCCCCACAGTTGGAGGGGCGGGGGATGCCGATGCTGTGGGCAGCCCCCGCGCAGAGCTCCTGGGAGCGCTTTAGGGCCCACGGAGCGAGGACTACGAGAAACGAGGGAGGACACAGATGGGAATCAAGACCACAGCGGCACCGGCCATTCCGCTTGACACCCTGTCCGAGGTCAACGACCTGGGTAAGCCCTGGAAGTTCACCGACGAGGACACGGGCCTGCACGTGACGAGGAGCTGCGTCTGGTCGCCTCCGGGGTGCCATCCCGTCGGCTGCGGCGTGAAGCTCTACGTCGACGACGACGGCAAGCTGGTCAAGGTCGAGGGCGACGAGAACCACCCCGTCACGCAGGGCCGCCTGTGCATGCGCTGCCTTGCGCTCAAGGACTACATCTACAACCCCGCGCGCATCACCCACCCCATGAAGCGCGAGCGCCAGTACCGCGGCCAGGACGACAAGTGGGTGCAGATCAGCATGGACGAGGCCCTCGACATCATCGAGGAGGAGTACTGGAAGGCGGTCAAGAAGTACGGCCACGAGAGCGTGCTCGTGTACACCGGCACCGGCCGCAACGGCGGCGTCACCTCCGGCTCCAACCTCGCGTCCCTCGTGTTCAACACCCCCAACTACTGCTACACCCAGTCCGGCTACGCCTGCTACCTTCCCCGCATGGCCGCGAGCATCTACACCTCCGGCATCGCCTACACGGAGCTCGACTACGCCGGCACGCTCGAGGGGCGCTACGACGACCCGATGTACAAGGTCCCCGAGACCATCGTGCTCTGGGGCAAGGACCCGCTGCCCTCTAACGCCGACGGCCTCTTCGGCCACTCCGTCATCGACCTGATGAAGCGCGGCGCCAAGCTCATCACCGTCGACCCGCGCGTGAACTGGATCTCGACGAAGGCCGAGTACCACCTGCGCCTGCGCCCCGGCACGGACGCCGCCCTCGGCATGGCCCTGTGCGACACGATCATCAAAGAGGGCCTCTACGACAAGGAGTTCGTCGACTGCTACTGCTACGGCTTCGCGGAGTTCGCCGAGCGCTGCGCCACCATGCCCGCCGAGAAGGCGGCCGAGATCTGCGGCATCGACGCCGAGGACATCCGCGGTGCGGCCCGCATGTACGCCAACTCCGCACAGGCCACCATCTCCTGGGGCCTCGCGGTCGACCAGCAGACCAACGGCCTGCAGGTCGGAGCCCTGATCGTCGCCCTGACCGCCATCACCGGCAACATCGACAAGCCCGGCGGCCAGCTCGTGGCAGGCGCGGGCACCACCGTCACCGGCGGAGAGAACGAGGACGAGGGCATGTCCGCCCTCATGCGCGTCGACGACGACGAGCTCCACATGAAGATGATCGGCATGAAGGAGTACCCGGGCTACTGCGGCTTCTGCAACAACTCGCACGCCGACCTCACGCTGCGCGCCCTGCAGACCGACGAGCCCTACCACCTGAGCTTCGCCATGCTCATGAACAGCAACTTCGGCGCCAACTCCGCCGCGCAGCCCAAGGACTGGCTCGAGGCCAGCGCCAAGAGCCTGGACTTCTGCTTCGCGCTGGACACCGTGATGACCCCGTCCATCCAGGCAGTGGCAGACGTGTTCCTCCCGCTGGCGACGACGGCCGAGTCCGAGACGGTCGTCTCCGTCAACTACGGCGCGACCCCCGTGTACCGCGGCTTCCAGAACCCTGCCATCAAGGTCGGCGAGTGCATCGGCGACGCCGAGTTCGCCGCCGTCATGGGCCAGCGCCTGTGGCCCGAGAAGTTCGCCAAGCTCGGCATCCACGACACGGCGACCTTCCTGAACTACGTCTGGCTGGGCAAGGAGGACTACAACGAGCTGGCGCCCACGGTCATCAACCAGTACGACCACGAGTACTTCAAGTACAAGAAGGGCAAGATGCGCACAGACGGCCAGCTCGGCTTCGAGACCCCCAGCGGCCGCATCGAGCTGTGGTGCAGCGCGTACGCCCAGTTCGGCGACGACCCGCTGCCCTACTTCGAGGAGCCGCACTTCAGCCCGCGCAGCGAGTCCGAGTACATGAAGCCCGAGTACAAGGAGCAGTACCCGTTCGTCCTGACCTCCGGCGCCCGCACCTACTGCTTCTTCCACTCCGAGAACAGGCACGTGCCCGTCCTGCGCGAGATCAACCCCGACCCGCGCGTCGAGGTCAACCCCAAGACCGCTGCCCGCCTGGGCATCAGCGACGGCCAGTGGTGCCGCGTGTACAACATGTTCGGCGAGTGCTACCAGAAGGCGAAGGTCTCGCCGATCGTCAAGGAGAACGTCATCCACGCCCAGCACGGCTGGTGGTTCCCCGAGGAGGACCCCAGCGCCCCGGGCCTGTTCCAGACGCTGCGCTGCCAGATCAACAACCTGATCCCCGGCTTCCACAACGGCAAGATCGGCTTCGGCGCACCGTTCAAGTCGATCATCTGCAACATCGAGCCCACCGACAAGAACTTCGACACCGACATGCAGATGATCCAGGAAAAGTTTAGGAGGGTCGACTAACCATGGCTTACGGACTTTTGATCGACTACGAGCTCTGCACCGGCTGCCAGTCGTGCGAGGTCGCATGCAAGGTGGAGCACGACATCCCCGTGGGCAAGTGGGGCATCCGCGTGTTCGACGACGGCCCCTGGCAGATGGACGACGACAAGGACAACGGCAAGGGCTTCAACTGGAACAAGATCCCCGTCCCCACGGACATGTGCGACCTGTGCGCCGAGCGCACCAGCCGCGGACGCGAGCCCGTTTGCGTCCACCACTGCCTGGCCAACGTCATGCGCTACGGCACCGTGGAGGAGCTCAGCAAGTACATGGACGGCAGCATCAAGCAGGTGCTGTTTATCCCGAAGCACCAGTCGTAGGGGGAGTAGCAGGCAATGAGAGATGAGAGTCGCTTGGGCAAGTACGCGCTCATCCGCTACAAGGGTGGCGCTTTGGGAGAGGAGCCCGTGGAGGACTACTCCACCGGCGAGCCCCAACGGGTGAGGATCGGTTACGCAGAGGTGCCCAACGGGATCGACGATGTGCTTTTCGAGATGGAGGTCGGTGAGTCTGGGACCGTCGTCATCTCCCCCGACAAGGCATACGGATACCATGACCCTGAGGGCGTGCAGATCCGGATGCGCAAGAGCGTGCCCGACGGCGACGCGCTCGAGGTCGGGTCGGTCCTGGGTTGGAGAAGCCCTATCACCCATCAGGTCCTGCCCGTGAGGGTGATCGAGGCCACAGACGACTACCTCAAGCTGGACTACAACCATCCTCTTGCCGGCAAGTCCCTTGAGTATTGGATCGAGCTGGTGGATATCGTCGCTGCGTAAGCGCTGCGACGCGTCGAAACCGCAGGGGTGCGAGTTGCAGCTCGCGCCCCTGCATCCTCTGTGCGCCAGGCATGGCGCGTTTCTAACGGGTGAAAGTCCCCAGCACGCCCT
>JBJEHN010000042.1:0-1777 GCA_051876105.1 Coriobacteriales bacterium
GGTTGGTTGAAATCCGAAGTGCAACACTGCAGAGCTAAACGCAACATTTGCGCTCAGTAGTTCAGTTCTCGCCAAAAAGCGTTGCGCTTAGCCCTTCAAGAAGAGGACTCGGGTCCCTGATGCCAATCCTGTCGCTGCAATCAGGCAGCTTTTGGGCATGCTTGCGCCGACCCCCTGCCGCGGATTTGCAAGATTTGCTGCAACGCAACGGGGCCTGTCATCTCCTGTCTGGCATGGCCTTTAGCACCCAGGCTCCCTTGTCTTTATCTGGCTTTCTCTACTGAATGACGGCGTGCTTCATGAGGCTTGGCTTCAAAATCACGTCGTCGGGCGCGATGCGCGCGAGCCCCAGCTCGTCGAGCAGGACCTGCGGTATGAGCCCCGAGGCGAGCTCGAAGGGGCACTTGCCGTTTCGGCCCGCGCTCGGGTAGGAGTTCACGTGGCAGCAGCACACCGCCACGTCGTAGACGTCGAGCTTGTCGAAGTCGCTGCGCCCCTTGGGCAGGATCCGCCTCAGCTGCTGGTGGTTGCGCTCGGCGGGTGATTTCTGGTTCGACTTCATCGGGTCGCAGTAGAACACGCGGCAGCGCTGGGCGCCGGGCACAGAGCACGAGCGCTCCATGCCGGCCCAGTCGTCGAACTCGACCCCGCGGTCGACGAGCTGCACGCCCATCAGGGCCTCGAAGGCCTCCGGCGAGCCCAATGCGCGCTCGATGGCGTCGTACCAGGCCACGACCGCCTCGGTCGATGCGTGGTCTTTGTGCAGGTAGAACTGGAAGGCGCACGCCACCATGTGCAGGCTTAAGATGTCCTTGGTGTTGTGCGCATAGCCTTCGACGGAGTCGCCCTGCACGACGCGCGCCTGGTCCTGCAGCGGCAGGGCCTGGAAGTCCGCGTAGGTGCGCCCGGTGCGGTCGATGCGGTCGCGTTTTCGGGGCGTGGCCTTCTTCCTCGGCCGGCACTTGGCCTTGCGGGGCAGCTCGATGTTCGCGCAGCTCAGAAGGCCCGCTTCCTGGTAGTTGTAGGCTGTGCGCACGCCCACGGGCATCTCGTCGCCGTGCTCGGCCCAGATCGCCTCGAAGCTCTGGCCCTGCCTGACAAGCGGGGTCAGGACGCCGTCCATATCCGAGAGCTGCTCGGGCGTGATGGCGATGCCGCTGCGCGAGTCCCTGAGGCGGTCGGTGTAGCCCTTGTGGGCCTCCTCGGCGTCGTAGCTGCACTTCGGGTAGGTGCAGCGCCCGCGCTTGGGGCAGTCGCCGGGGCAGACGTAGGGCCATTTCTCGGTCTCGGGGCACATGACCCGCTCGAAGTCCGGGCACGTGAATATGCAGGGGCGCTTGGGGCAGTCCTTGCACGCCGTGAGCGGAGACACGCAGCTCTCGCAGGCCTCCGCCCTCTTGGTGCACTCGGCGCGCATTGCGCACCTGAACGACGCGCTGCGGTTCGTCATGAGCTTCTTCGACTTGACGGTCCTGTTGGCCTTGACCTCTCGGGTGACAGTCGACGGGCTCACGTCGATGCGCTTCGCGATCTTCCTGGCCGAGTCCTTCGCCTTGACTCCGGCGGCGATGACCTCCCTGTTCTCCTTCGTGAGGTGTCCTCCCTTTGACTCTGGCATATCGACTCCCTTCCGCCTGGGAGGGCCATGCACTGGAGATGATTCTATCCAAGGGAGCAGAGAGCCCCTCGCGCCCCAGGCCGGGAGCCTGCTGCGGGAGGGGCGGGGTCGGCTGCAAGGTTAAACGCAACGGTGTTGCACCTCAGATTTCAATCGACC
>JBJEHN010000043.1:0-7980 GCA_051876105.1 Coriobacteriales bacterium
TTGAGGGTGGAAGGATTACCAAAGAATTATGGTGCTAAATTCGGAAGACGGGGCTGTTGAGGAAATCCCACATGTGTGTTCCTTTGCATGGTGCAGGGCGCGGAAAAACTGCCCGGTCTGGTACGCCTATATCTCGTGAATGGTACCGCAAACCGAGCCTGCCCAGGCCAGGCATCCTGCGAGCGCTATACTTGCAACGCAAAATCAACAGCTTCAAGCGAACAAGCTGGAGGAATCATGCTCGACATTCGCTTCATCCGCGAGAACCCCGAGAAGGTCGCGGAGAACTGCAAGAACCGCAACAACAAGTGGGACATCAACGTCTTCCTGGAGACGGACGCCCAGCGCCGCGAGGTCATCGGACAGGTCGAGGCCCTCAAGGCAGAGCGCAACACCGCCTCTAAGGAGATCGGCGCCATGATGAAGGCCGGCCAGAAGGACGAGGCGGAGGCCCGCAAAGAGGCCATGCGCGAGCTGGGCGACCGCATCGCCGAGCTCGACGCCAAGCAGTCCGAGCTCGACGCTGCGCTCCAGGCGCTGGCCATGAGCGTGCCCAACATGTGCTCCGAGAAGACCCCCGTGGGCGCCAGCGAGGATGACAACCCCGAGGTCCGCCGCTGGGGCACCCCGCGCGAGTTCGACTTCGAGTTCAAGCCCCACTGGGACCTCGGCCCTGAGCTGGGCATCATCGACTTCGAGCGCGGCGTGAAGCTGGCCCACAGCCGCTTCTCCGTCCTCAAGGGCAAGGGCGCCCGCCTGGAGCGCGCGCTCATCAACTACATGCTCGACGTCCACCTGGACCGCGGCGCCACCGAGTTCTGGGTCCCCTCCCTGGCCAACAAGGACACCCTCACCGGCACCGGCCAGCTGCCCAAGTTCGAAGAGGACCTCTTCAAGACCACCGAGGGCCTGTACCTCATCCCCACCGCAGAGGTCCAGCTCACCAACCTGCACCGCGACGAGGTGCTCGAGGGCGCCGAGCTGCCCTTCCGCTACTGCGGTTACACCCCGTGCTTCCGCGAGGAAGCGGGCTCTGCCGGCCGCGACACCCGCGGCCTGATCCGCGCCCACCAGTTCGACAAGGTCGAGATGGTGCGCTTTGCCAAGCCGGAGGAGTCTGACGCAGAGCTCGAGGACATGACCTATGAGGCCGAGCTGGTGCTCCAGGGCCTGGGCCTTCCCTATCGCGTCATCAGCCTGTGCACCGGCGACATCGGCTTCTCCGCCCGCCAGACCTACGACCTCGAGGTCTGGCTGCCCAGCTACAACGCCTACAAGGAGATCTCCAGCTGCTCCAACTGCGGCGACTTCCAGGCGCGCCGCGCCAACATCAAGTACAAGGACGCCGAGGGCAAGAAGGCCTACGCCCACACCCTCAACGGCTCCGGCCTGGCCGTGGGCCGCACTATGGCCGCCGTCATCGA
This sequence comes from Coriobacteriales bacterium, assembly GCA_051876105.1. Classification (GTDB taxonomy): domain Bacteria; phylum Actinomycetota; class Coriobacteriia; order Coriobacteriales; family QAMH01; genus W2P13-069. Next base: position 1,425 of record JBJEHN010000043.1, read on the forward strand.
GAACTACCAGAACGCAGACGGCACCATCACCGTCCCCGAGGCCCTGCGCAAGTACATGGGCTGCGACGTGATCGACGGCTTCTAAGCCACACGCCCGCAAGAGAGCTGCCGAGAGGGGCCGGCCCGCGCAAGGGCCGGCCCCCCGTTTTGTGCGCACCCCTCGCACGTTTGCGGCCAGCAAGCGACAGGGTGCTCCATTCTGGTCTTGCCGCGCAAACAAAAACAGCCCCCGATTGGGAGCTGTTGGGTTTGAGTGGTGCGGGCGAGAGGAGTTGAACCTCCACGGGGTTGCCCCCACATGGACCTGAACCATGCGCGTCTGCCATTCCGCCACGCCCGCGTGACGCGCCTGATGCGCAAGACGGAATATTACCAGCTTCTGCCGTACACGCAAGTGTCAATTTCAAAGAATCTCACAAAACAGCCCTATAATCCTTGCGCATACCTACGAGAGCGAGGACGCACATGGCCCAGAACGACCAGACGTATTTCGGCACGTACTGCCGCTTGGACAAGACCTGCGGGGACCGCAGCAGCACCATCAAGGGCGAGGCCTACGCTGTGAGCTCGGAGCTGAGCTTCACGGCGGACAGCTACGTCTCGGAGCGCGGCAAGGACTACCCCCTCGGCGTCGTGAGCAACGCCAAGGGCGAGGTCGCGGGCTTCCTGCCGGCCAACCAGGTGACGCGCTTTTGCAAGCTGGCGGAGAAGGGCTGGACCGTCCGCGTGATCTGCAGCGCCGTGGGCTACAACAGCGACGTCAGCTACTGGCTGGAGGTCGCCCTCATCGCCTACGAGCCCCAGCACGCCGAGGCCTTCGAGCCCTTCGTGCAGGGTGTGGCCGAGCGCATCGGCAAGGGCGAGCGCCCGGACATCCGCCTCAACCCCAAGGAGCTCGACGCCGCGCTGGCCAGCCCCACGTTCTACACCCAGCTCAAGGGCACCAGCTACCCCAAGCTGCCCAAGGGCGAGGTCTACTACAAGAAGGGCCGCACCACCACGGAGACCATGATCGTGGAGGGCGCCAAGGGCAACCCCGGCTGCTGGGCGGGCACTGTCCTGTTCTACGTGGCGGCCATCGCCATCGTGGCGGGCTTTGTCTGGTTCTTCTTCTTCCGCTAGGGGCGCCTGCGCCGGGGCCGCCACCGCTCCGCCACCGCTGCCGCCACACGCAACACCCCAAGGAGTCACATGCTTTCTGAACGCCTGCTTTCCAACGTGGTCAGGGTAATGAACAGCCACTACCTCGACATGAAGCCCGCCCGCGGCAAGCTGCCCGGCCCTAACCCCGGCCAGCGCTACATGCTCTACGCGCATGTGCCCTTCTGCGAGCGCCTCTGCCCCTACTGCAGCTTCAACCGCTTCCCGTTCCAGGAGGAGAAGGCGCGCCGCTACTTCGCCAACCTGCGCACGGAGATGGGCATGCTGGCAGACATGGGCTACAACTTCGACAGCATGTACGTGGGTGGCGGCACCCCCACCATCCTCATGGACGAGCTGGCCGAGACCATCCGCCAGGCGCGCTACCTGTTCGACATCAAGGAGGTCTCGAGCGAGACCAACCCCAACCACCTCATCCCCAGCCACCTCGAGCAGCTGCAGGGCATGGTGCAGCGCCTGAGCGTGGGCGTGCAGAGCTTCGACAACGGACTGCTCAAGCAGATGGACCGCTTCGAGAAGTACGGCGATGCGGACACCATCCTGGAGCGCGTCCGCGCCTGCAGCGACGCCAAGATCTTCAAGAGCCTCAACGTGGACATGATCTTCAACTTCCCCGCGCAGACCGAGGACATGCTCATCAAGGACCTGGCCTACGTCATGGAGAGCCACTGCAACCAGACCACCTTCTACCCGCTGATGGCCAGCCCCGCCGTGGAGCGCAGCCTGGCCGCCACCGTGGGCAAGGTGGACTACAGCCGCGAGCAGCGCTTCTACGAGATCATCTGCAAGGGCCTCACAGAAGGCGAGGGCGCGCCCTTCACCTTCGGCAGCTGCTGGACCTTCAACACCGCCCAGCAGACCATGATCGACGAGTACATCGTCGACTACGAGGAGTACCCTGCCATCGGCAGCGGCGGCATGACCCTGCTCAACGGGACCTACTACATCAACAGCTTCTCGCTGCGCGAGTACGACGAGTGCATCGGCCGTGGCGACATGAGCATCATGGGAGCCACCAAGTTCAACAAGCGCGACCTCATGCGCTATCGCTTCATGATGCAGCTGTTCGGACTGAGGCTGGACAAGGACCAGTGGCGCCGCGACTTCGGCTGCAGCGTGGCCGCCGGCCTGCCCGCGGAGTACGCCTTCATGAAGGGCGTGGGCGCCTTCGACGTCGAGGACGAGCACCAGATCACGCTGAGCCCCAAGGGCCGCTACCTGCTGGTGGCGATGATGCGGCAGTTCTTCGTGGGCGTGAACAGCGTGCGCGACAAGGCCCGCGCCGCCCTTCCCGAAGACGAGCGCGACCTCCTCTTCGGCGCCGGCGTCCCCTGCAAGTAGGGCTAGACGTAGATCTTCTCGACGTAGGCGCTGGTGAAGGCGCGCAAGATGGCGTGGTAGCCGCAGGCCAGGCGCACCGTTGAGCCCACGGGGTAGTCCTGCGCGCAAGCGGTGACGTCGAGCACCGTGTGGTCGCAGCTGCTGGCCACGACCCTCACGCGCGGGTCGAGCGGCTCCATGACCTCCACGTCGAAGTCCTGGTTGCCCCCGGTGACGATGGCGCGCTGCTGGGGGCCGCGGTCCTCGAAGCTGTGCACCGTGCCGTAGCTATCCGGGCCGATGGTGCCCCAGGGCATCGAAGGCTTGAGCTTGCTTTCCACGACCTCGGTCTCGATGACGAAGGCGTCGCGGCTGGTGCCGGGCAGGTAGGTGTAGCAGGCGCGCTCCTTGCCGATGAGCAGGCTCTCGCCCAAGCGCAGGTCGGTGACCTCGGGGGGCAGGCCCTCGGTCGCCAGCATGTGCAGCGAGGCACTGTTGCCGCCGGTGACGACGAAATCCTCGCCCAGCTCCCAGCGCGCGCGCATCTCGCGCGCGACGCTTGCCAGCTCCTCCATCTTGGCGGCGTCTGGCTGGACGAAGCTCAGGCAGTTGAGGTTGGCACCCACGCCGGCAAGCTGGATGTTGGGCAGCTCCATGCACAGCTGTGCGGCGGCCATGAGCTCGCTGCGGCTCACGAAGCCCTCGCGCAGGTCGCCCAGGTCGTACATGAGGACGGCCCGGTGCACACGCCCCTGGCGGCCGGCCGCCGCGCTGAGCGCGCGCAGGGTGGCCTCCTCGCTGTTGAGGCTGAGGTCCGCGTAGCGCACGATGCGCTCCGCGTCCGCCGGCGAGGGCGTGCGGATGAGCCACTTCTCCACCGGGAGCTCCTGGATGCGCATGAGGTTCTCGATGCGGCTGTCTCCGATGGCGCTCACGCCGCCTTCCGCGAACGCGCGGGCCACCTCCGGGTCCGCGGTGACGCACTTGCTCACGCCCACCACCTTGAGGCCGTGCTGGGCGCACATCCCCACCACGGAGCGGACGTTGCTGGCGATCTTGGCAGTGTCTACATACAGCTTGGGGTACACGCTCGTGCTCGGCTTTCTACGTGAGGGCAACAGTGGCAACAGGTGTTGCAGCAGCATGGTACCATCACCGCGTGGCGCATCTGCGCCGTCCAAGATTTCAGTCAACCAGCGCAGCATGAGCCGCGCTCAACACAAGGAGGCCCACATGGCTGACGACATCTTCGAGACCGACGAGCAGGAGACCCTGGAGATGGACGAGGTCCTCGAGAAGGTCATCACCTACTGCGCGGAGGAGGCCAAGGAGAAGCTCGCCCAGGTCGGCAGCTTCGAGCCCTTCACCGTCATCGTCGAGGGCGAGAACATGCACATCGAGAGCCACCCCGGCGAGGACCCGGACATCATCCGCGCACGCGCGCGCGAGGCAGTGGCAACCGCCAGCAGCTTCGCGAGCTACTACTGCTTCTGCTTCGACGGCTTCATCGACACAGACGAGGACGAGATGGACGCCATCGTCATCGAAGCGGCGGAGCGCGAGCAGGAGGAGGCGTTCGCCATCGTCAACCTGTACAGGGTGGGCGACGAGGGCGAGGGCACGCTCGAGTTCGACGACCAGCTGGCCTTCGTCGCGATGACGGAGACCTGGTTCGACCGCGCCGCCGTCCAAGCGGGCGACGCCGAGGAAATGGCAAAGGCACAGGAGGAGATGGCCGCCGCCCAACAGCGCGCCGAGGCAAAGGCCAAGGCGCAGGAGCTCCAGGCCCGCCTCCAGGCACAACAGGAGTAGGAGGCGCTAGATGGAAAAGACCACCGGGTACTTGAGCCGCGCTTGGCGCGACCTCACCTCTGAGCCTGGGTGGTGGCAGCCCGTCGTCATCCTGGCATTGGTGAACCTCATCCCCATCGTGGGCTCGCTCATCGTCTTGGGCTACATGCTCGACTGGGGCCGCGAGGCCGCCTGGGGCATGAGCCGCGGCCTGCCGCGCAAGGTGGGCAACGTGGGCAAACGCCTGAAGTGGGGTTTCTTCGCCATCGTCATCGTCTTCTGCTGGGTCATCCCGCTGAGCTTCGTCGGCGGCATCCTGGGCATCATCCCCCTGCTGGGCTGGCTCATCGCCATTGCAGCCGAGGTCTGCTGCCTGGTCACCGCCACCATCGCCTGCGCGGGCTGCATCCGCATGACCATCTACGACCGCATCAAGGGCGGCCTGCAGTTCTCCCGCATCTTCAACATGGCCAAGCTCGACGCACCCGGCCTGGCCTGCTGCTTTGGCATCAGCCTGCTGAGCGCCGTCCCCGCCATCATCGGCAGCTGCCTGATCATGGTGGGCGTGCTGCCCGCCGCCGGCCTCTTCGGCTACGCGGGCTCCGGCGCCACGGGCATGCTGAGCGAGGGCGTGGCCGTCACCGCGGCGCTGGGCTTCGGCCTCTTCGGCGTCATCTTCGCCGTCGTCGCGGCAGTGGCCATCGCCATCTGCTCTGTGGGCGCCCAGGCGCTCGCGTACCGTGCCTTCGGCTACTGGGTGGGGCAGTTCCAGCCCGCCAAGTGGGGCGGCATCGAGGACCCGATGCCCTTCGAGCCCGGCTACCGCCCACATGCCTCGGCAGCGCCCAGCTCCAACGTGGGCGCAGACGCCGGCTACGAGAGCTTCCAAGACGCCGCAGAGGCGGCAGGTGCGGCGGCAGCGGCAGCCGGCGCCTACGTCAAGGAGCACGCCGAGCAGGCGGCAGAGGCCGTGAGCGAGGCTGCAGCCGGCTTCAAGGCCGAGCACGCGGAACCCGCTGATGCCGAGCCCGTCGAGGCCGAGGTCGTGAGCGTGGAGCCCGCCAACGCCGGCGAGCTCGAGAAGCCCGCGGAGCCCAAGGAGGCCGCCGAAGAGCAGGCAGCCGCACCGGCCTGCCCCAGCTGCGGCGCTCCGGTCGAGCCCAACCACAAGTTCTGCACCAACTGCGGCCAGCAGCTCTAAGGCCCGGCCACCGTGCATATGCGAGAACGCGCCCTCCGGGGCGCGTTCTTGTTGGTGCTACTTGTCCCAGGAGATGAAGGCCCAGCTCACCGTTCGCCTATGGTCGAAGCGCCAGAGGCCGTCGGCGCCGCGATGCAGGTGCTCGGCCACGTACTCCTCCAGCAGCGCGCGCTCCTGCGGGTCGGGCTGCAAGATGTCCGCGTGCTTGTCGAGCGCCTCCTGCGGGCCCTCAAAGCTCTCTTCGCGCGCGGTGTCGATGTAGTCGAGCGCAGGCCGCTTGCCCATGGCCCACAGCATCCCCATGGTGTAGACGTACTCGGCGGCACGGCCCGTGCTGCGGCCCATGGCGCGGGCCAGGGCCTCGTCAACGCGCGGCGAGATGCCGGTTGCCATGGTGGCGCAGACGCGGCGCCCCGCCCGGTTGTCGATCTTCTCGATGGCGCCCCAGAGGTCGTCTGCCGCCATGCTGCGGCTGGCAAGGGCCACATCGCAGCATGGCACGCCCGCGGCGTCCCAGTCGTCCGCCCAGCTCACGAGCTTGGTGTGCACCAGGTGCCCCACGCCCAGCTCTCGGGCCTTGTCCTCCGTAATCTGCAGCATGGCGCTGGAAAAGTCGCAGGCCCAGACCTCGTGACCCGCCTGGGCCAACGGGAGGGCCAGAGTGCCGCTGCCGCAGCCCATGTCGAGTACGGTCTCGCCCTCGCACACCCCTGCGCGAGCCAGGAACTCCGCGGCATACGGCGAGATGCCCGCGCTCTCCGAGAAGCTCTTGGCGCGGGCATTCCAGTACTCGGCGCTGTCTGCTGCGCGGCGCCCCTCCTGGCATTCCCTCCAGGCCTGGCGCCAGTCGATTGCGTTGATGTCCATGCTGCTCCCTGCTGCATCCTCTGGCCAATGCGCCCATTGTGCGCAAAGGCACGCCCAAGTTCAAGGCATGGCACCCGCACCCCCCCGCACTCAGCCCCAAACCTGCATCGGCGGCAGGCCTCCCCTGCCCATGCCCAGACAGCTGCTGGCCAAAAACCGCAGTTAGGCGGCGCTTTCTGTCCAAAATCGGGGGCTAGGCGGCGTTGATACTTTTAT
>JBJEHN010000044.1:0-1734 GCA_051876105.1 Coriobacteriales bacterium
GCCGTGCTCCTGGCCACCTCGATGATGACCGGCAGCGCCGCGTTGGCGCGCTGCTCGTCGCCGTACAGCGACTCGCACAGCGCTTCGAGCGACTGCATCGCGCTCGCCATGTCGGTCGCGTGGCCAGCGGCCTCGACCTTCTCCTTGTCTGTCATCTGGTGCGTGATCTGCTCCATGGGCAGGTCCTCCTCTCGCAGCGTGCCCCGGATTGGGCACAGGGAGAGGGTGACACACGGGTTACAAGGGACATGGCCGCGCACACGACGCTCTCGAGGACTGCCGTATGACAGCGCATGTCCAGCGGTGGTGCGACGAACAGAGGATTGCGGAGGTGCTGGAGACCGGTCCCAAGGAGGTCGACAGGCTGCCCGACGGCAGGCCCTACGACGGCCGGCCCTGGTGGTAGGCGCAGAGAGGCCCCGACTCGTTGCGGAGCCGGGGCCTCGGTCCGTACTCCCGCCCTACTTGTCCAAGCGGCTGGAGCGGAAGAAGACGCTGCCGTCGATGGCCACGACATCGACGTTGTCGTCAGCCCATGCCATGTACTCTTCGCGGGTGTCTGAGGCGTGAGGAGCCATGAAAGCCTCGATAGACCAGTAGTCGTCGATCAGCCTGGTGTCGCTCCAGAGGTTCATTTTGTTTCCGTACTCATCTACTTCCTCACCGGTCTTGTGGGTCGCGTGCTTCTGCACGGCGAGCCCGAAGACGTCGTGCGTTTCCCAGTAAAGCCAAGAGACCTCATGGACCGTAAGCTCCTCGCCCTCGCCGTAGGTTGCGTAGCTCTCGAACGCCCCGTGCCTCTCGCCCTCGGGCGCCCACCATATGGTCACCACCATGTCATCTGCTCCTCTCGTACTCGATGCCAGTCTCCGGCTCGCGCTCGAGCAGGATCCTGGACTGCTCCCTCACATAGACCTCGCGCGCAGGCTCGCGCTGCAGCAGCCTGGCGTTTGTCATCGCTGCGGTCCTCGCCAGAGGTTCGGCCCGCATGTCTGTGAGCCCCGCCTCGCGCTGCCCCCTCTCCTGGGTGCGCGGGTTGTCGAGGCTGTCTGCAAGCACCGAGCGAACGCGCTGCAGGCGCTCCTGCATGCCCATGCCGACCTCGCGCGCGGCCTCCCTGACCTGCTCGACCCTCTCGCGCCCGTACTCGGCGACGCGCTCGTACGTCCGCTCCAGCCCGGCCCTGACCTGCTCGTGGACGCGCTCCAGCTCGATCTCGAGCTCCCTCAGGCGCTCCCGTATCGCAAGGTTGACCCTCTCCAGCTCGCGCTCGAGCCTCTCGATGAGGCGGTTAGCCTCCTCGACCTCCAGGTTGTGCTGGCGCACGTCGGTGACAGGCTCGTAATCCTCGCCGCGCTCGTAGGCGCGCTCCTGAGCCTCGCGCTCGATGGCGCGCACGGCGTAGCCCTCGTGCACCATGGGCTCGCGCTCGATGCCCTGCTCCTCGTAGCTGCGGTAGTCGACGCGCACCTCGTAGCCGGCGCGCTCGAGGTAGTCGTTGGCGCGGTCCTGCCACTGGTCGCGCCACCTCTCGAGCTGGTCGGTGTCGTTCCAGCCGTTGTTGATGTAGACGGTGGTCTGCACGGGCTGCTTGCGCACTCGGTCGTGGACAGGGTCGAGGCCCTGCTCCTGCGCCTGGGTCTTGGTGAGCTTCTGGCCGTCGTTGTAGCGGTAGACCTTCTCCCACTCCGCGCCCCTCTCAAGCTCCTCCTTGAGCTCCTGGGCCGTGAGGTG
>JBJEHN010000044.1:1834-7899 GCA_051876105.1 Coriobacteriales bacterium
GCCACCCGCTCGGCGATGATCTCGCGGGCGAGCTCGACGGCCTGCCCGTCCGTCAGGTCGTCCGGCAGCGGGATCATGATCTTTCGCGCGAGCTGGCTGTCCGAGCGGGCCTCGGAGCGCTCGACCTCGTTCCAGAGCTCGGCGCGCTCGCGCAGGCGCTCGGGGGCGTCCCGCGGCAGCTCTATGCCGAGGTCTGCGACGAGGCGCTCGTGGGGGTGGCTGCGCGAGTAGTCGTGCGTGATGCCGTCGCGCTCGTTGGTGAGGCGGCTGCGCGAGATGTAGGCGGCGGAGGCGACCGCGCTGGCGGTCCTGCCGCGGGTGACGATCGCGACGTCGGGCTGGATCGAGAGCACCTTGGCCATCGCGGGCCTCCTTCCTGGCGCGCGCCGGGGTGGACGGGTTTCGAGCAGAGCGCCCCCGGCAGGGCGCTCTGCGAGGCAAGGCCGCGCGCCGCAATCCCGAGCCCTGCGAGGATTGCGGCGGCCTGCGGCCGCGCAGCGCCCGGCGCCAGCCAGGGCGCGTAGGCTCTTCGCGGCGAGGCTTGCCTCGACCCTCTCGCTTGCCGAGAGGGGACTCGCCGCGGCAAGCCCGCCGCCAGGCGGGCGCGCAGCGCGCTGTCCGGCGCCCAGCCGGGCACCGCGCGGAGGGCAAGGCCGCCAGGCCGCGCAGCGAATCCGGCATGCGGATTCGCGGAGGGCAAGGGGCGGGAACCGCCCCGCGCAACATCGCAGCATGCGATGTGGAGAGCCCGCCGCAGGCGCGCAACGGTTCTGTGTTGCCCTGTAAGGGTAACACATAGTTGCGCACTCCTATAGATAGGAGTGATAGTTGCTCGCGCCGCCAGCAAGCGGGATGCAACTCGGACGGATGGGGTATCATCAGGGGCAACCGTTGATTTTTACGAGAGGAGGCGCGAGCATGCGCGACGAGAAGCTCGACAAGCTGCTGGCCAAGCGCGCCAAGCTCGAGGCTCAAATCAAGGCTGCCAAGAAGGCGGTGAGCGAGGATGCGCGCAAGGCAGACAACCACGCCAAGATGCTCGCCGGGGGCATGGTGCTGTCCAACATCGGCGTGTCTTGGAACGAGGTCGACTTCGAACGGCTCGCCATGGCGTTGTCCCGCGTGGCAGACGAGTACAAGAGCTGCACATGCGAGGCGCTCCCCTTGCAGCAGGCAAAGAAGCGCCTGCGCAACTGGGAGGTCCTGCACAACCCCTGGGGCAGCTATGAGCCGCCGGTCGAGGAATCGACTGAGGAGAAGGCGGCCGCCGACGAGCCGCAGGACGGCGAAGCCCGAGACGAGGTGAGCGCCGGGGCCGGCCCTGAGGCCGGTGATGGCGCGAGCGATGTCGAGGGGGCCGCTGCCGAGGCTGAGCCGCAGGTCTACATGACCAGGTACTGGCAGTGCCCAGAGTGCCGCGGCCTGCGCACCTACCCACAGGAGCGCCCCAGCGACACCGAGGTCCCCTGCGAGAAGTGCGGGGCCGCGAAGATACCCGTCCCGACCGACGTGGCACAGGAAGCAATCGCGAAGTATCGCCGGGAGAACAGCTAGGCCAACTGCCCACAGCTGTGGGCAGTTGGCGGCTGCGGAGCAGCCGGCGGGGGTACAAGGGTGTTCGCAAGTATCAACCCGGAGGGCAACACCGACACACCGGCCAGGTCGACCAGCATGCCTGTGCAGCGACTCCCCTCTGTCCCGCCACCAACTAGCGGGATACTCGCTTTAACGCTCGTACCCGCAGCAAGACTACCGTTGCAGCCAGCAGCACATCACCCGGAGGGCAACACCGACACACCGGCCAGGTCGACCAGCATGCCTGTCTCGCAGCGCCCAACGCCCTCGCCACCACCCTGCCCAGCATTCGCTTTGACGCTCATGCTGGGAGACACAGCCGATGTGTCGCAACGGCGCTCAGCAGCACCAGCAGCCCCATGCCCCTGGGGGCACACACCCACTGCAGCCGCACCCGGGGGCGCAACTACCAGCTCGGGGGCGATTTTGCAATTTTGCATATCCCTCGAAACCGTCGCCTGGTCCACCTGCAGTATGTCGGCGATGTCTGCCTGTGAGAGACCTTGGGAAGCCATCTGGGAGGCGTTGTCAGCACGCGCTGCTTTAAGTACGGAGGCCGGGACACCCCCGCGTAGAACGCGGCTCACCGTTGCTGCGCTCACCCCGAGGGCGGCGGCGATCTCGGCCTGCTTGGCCCCAGCCGCGCGCATGGCACGGATCTCGTCGTTTCGCTGCTCGCGGGCGACGCGCCTGGCGCTGCGCTCCTGGTCCTTGCGCGACGAGCGGCCAAACCACTCTCCTACCTCGCGCTCAGACAGGCCGAGGAGCTCGGCGATGGTGCTGAGCTTGTAGTAGTAGGGGCGGTTGTGCTCGCGATAGAAGCGGGTGGCAGACCTGGAGACGCTGGCGAGCTCGGCCCTGGCAAGCGGCTCGGCAAACATGCGGTTGAAAGCAGCGAGCAGGTCGTCCTGCATGTCGAGGCCGCTGATGCCGTAGATGCCGCGCAGGGTGTTGGCATACAAATGGGCGAGGATGTTGCGCTGGCCCCTGACCGCCCCTCGGTGCGCGGTGACGTAGTGCTCGAGGTCGGCGAGGCGCTGGTCGAGGCAGAGGTCGCTGTGCACAGCGGGGCCATCAGGACGGATAGAGGGCCTGTAGATGCGGCTCTTGCGCACCTTGTCGAGGCGGCTCATGAGCTGACGCAGGCTGTGCTTGCGGCCGGTGTAGTGACGCACGCTGGCCATCTGGTCGCCGTTGACGGTGCCGGGGGTGCGCATCAGGCGTGCGCGGTCTCCCACGACGGCGCGGTCGACGACGGCGTAGGGCAGCGAGCGCAGCTGCAGGTCCAGCCAGGCAGCGAGGTCGTGCCACACCATGTCGTAGAGGCGCTGGCCGGCACCGGAGTCGACGGCGTCGCTGCCGCACGGCACCGAACGCTCGAGGCACCAGATGAGCTGCATGCCGTGCCCACTATCGACCACCGCGGTGGGGGCAAGCGGGGACGCACCGCCGTCTGTGACGGCCACGAGGCGCTCGTAGAGGTCGTCCTTGAGAGCGTTGAGATGCCAAGGCGGGTAGTCACCATGAATATCGACGTCGATGGCGATGTTTGCGAGGCTGTAGACGTTGCCGGAGCGGCGGATAGGAGAGCAGTAGGGGTTGATGGCGTAGTACTCGTGCCGGGCCGGGTCGGGAGCTATCTCGACACTGCGCGACACCGCCGCGGACGCGCCCTTTGACCAGCGGGGATGCATGCGATGAGTGCAGGCCGCAAGCCAGGGGAGCTGGTACCAGCCCCCTCGATCGTCGTTGCAGACGACGTTGCCGACGAACTCTTGTAGGTTAGATGCAGTCATCTCGCTCCTGGCGAGCAATGACAGCCACACAATCAAAATCCATGTTCGCCTGGGTACAGCGAACGAGAAACCACGTATAATCGAGGTGTTCTAAGAAAGAGTGTGTGTGGCCCTCATTTCTCTGGTTGTTAGCTCGGGTACATGCACTTGCGGTCAACGGGATGTTGGCGCATCCCGCCCGCCATAGAACTGATTCTACCACCATTCCTCGCCCCACGGCGGGGGCGAGGTGCACGAATCATAAAGGGGCCCTGTGGGGCCCTTTTCTTTTGTGCTTTAATCAGCACGAAAGGAGGTACTGGGTATGTACTGCGACAATACTGAGAGAGCTAACCGTCTTCGAGTCATAGGCAAAACAGAGGCGGCTTCAGAGGTACAGAACCCTCATGCGCTCAACGCATCTCAGGTCTACTGGCGTAGCATCTACGGGGCTCACCTAAAGCAGCTTAGAAAGCAGATGGGGCTCAACCAGGAAGCCTTTGGCTCGTATGTTGGGTTTTCAGGAAATTGCATCTGCGACCTGGAGACCGGCAAGCGAGCTGCGTCCATCGATACAATCTGTCAGATCGCAGAGAAGACGGGAGTAAGCCCAGCCTGGTTCTTCGTGGACGATCCCGAATCGCCTTTTTGGGCAGACGATGTTGACCCAAGAAAAACCGACCCAATTCATGCGCCTTGGAACTACCACGAAAAGTTCAAGAGCGTCTTTGGGAAGATTCAGATTCCCAAAAAATAAGTCCACATTCTTGTTCTTGGTATTAGCTGGGTATATACTGGGTCTTGTCTAAGTAATGTTTGGGGGTAGTTTATGTATATACTTAGTATTGCCGCTAGGAAGGGCGGGGTCGGTAAGACCACGATTGCCTGGAACATAGCGGTCAGCCTGGCCTTTGAGTTCGGCAGACGTGTTTTGCTTGTCGACTGCGACACACAACAGAGTCTCACCAACCGCTTCTGGGCAGGGCGCCCCGACGACGACGACATCTACGGGCTGGGCGACGTGTTGCTTGGTGAGTGCGACATTCATGACGCTATCGTTCCGTTCTCAGCTGATCCCAAGCTCTCCCTCCTGCCCTCAACCGTCGAGTTGGACAACGCACACGCCGAGCTGCAGCGCACCCGCAACCTGACGGCGCTCAAAGAGGCCCTCAAGGGCATCGAGGACGAGTACGACGTGGTTGTCATCGACACCATGCCCACCACCTCAACCCTGATGCTCAACGCTATGGTCGCCGCCGACGGAATCGTTGCTGTCCTCAAGTCGCGAGACGCAGAGAGCCTGGAGAGCATGCGCCACATCCGCCAGCTCGCCGAGGAGCTGCAGATGGACGCGACTTGGCTCGGGGCCATCGTCAACATGGACATGGCTCAGAAGACGGTGGCCAAGACTCTCTTCGAGGAGGTGCTCCTTGAGGTTGTCGAGGAGACCAAGGTGCCGGTCCTTGAGTCGCGAATCCACCAGGCGTCTGCCATTGAGGAGGCGTCTCTGAAGCACAAGAGCGTCTTTGCGTTTAGGAAGGGCAACCCCAAAGCAAAGCGCGCTGCCGACGAGATCAACGCCCTTGCGATGGAACTTGTCGATAAGGCGTATCTCTAGTATATTCTAAGTAGTAACTTGGTAAAGTCTAGGTATATACCTAATATATAAGGAGTGTTACTTTGGCAACAAAGAAGACTAACGATGCACCAGAGTTCGAGGAACCGGTCGTCCCAAAAAAGAAGCGCGCGGTACATACACCTGTCCACACCTACGCCAACGTCCCCGGCAAGCCCTCCCCCGCTAGGAGCTTCGCCGAGATGAGCGAGATAGAAGCGCGCCGTTGGATCAATGAGCCCAAGAAGGTGCCGGCAAGCTACAAGGTCAGCCCACGACTTAAAGAGGCGTTCAAACAGGCGGTCGAGCTGAAAGGGCTTGGCAACGTCAACGCTGCACTTAACGCATACATGCTCGACATGGTCATGGAGTGCCGCGACAAGATTGAGATTCAGTAGATACTAGGTATACATCTAGTATCTACTAAGTATGTATCTAGATTAAAGACTGGTACAGTCGCTTCAAAGCGCCCGAAAGGTGAGCATCTCACCTCCTCCGGCGCTTTTTTGCATGGCTGATCAAACGGCAGCTCACACTGGGCACTGCGGCGGCTCGACCGTCCAGCCGAGGCTCTGCAGGTAGCCCGCGTACACAACTGCATCATCGTAGCGGATACCCTCGACGGGCCAGATAACCCCAGCTGGGACGCCTAGCTGCGCTGCGATCTGCAGAGCGAGACCAACGCCCGGCTCGTTGCGGCCAGTCTCGATGCGGGAGATAGTCTCACGGCTAACCCCACAGAGGTCAGCCAGACGCTGCTGTGTAATGCCTATGCCCTCGCGATAGGCACGCAGGCGGTTGGGTGGCTCGGTACCGATAGCATCGACTGCTCCGAGGTAGGCGTTGAGCGCATCCAGAGACGCGCGCTCGGCTGTCTGTGCGTCCTCAAGGCTGCCCTCCCCTTGCATCCAGCGGTCGTTGGCCTGCTTGGCGAGGTCGTGTTTGCGCTCGTAGTCGGCCCTGAGTTGAGCCCTGAACTCCTTGTCATTGGTCATAACGCTCACCTTCCTGTCGTTCCAGTTTATGTGATAAGTATATCATAATGTGAGGAATTTATCACATAGATGGAGGTTTCCGCGAATTCCTAAAACGGACGTTAA